>CAIPVR010000063.1 GCA_903868545.1 uncultured Actinomycetes bacterium | reverse complement strand
GCGTCGGCCGTGGCCGAGGCGCCGGTGGTCGCGCCGTGGCGGTCACCGGCCCCCGCCCCCGGCGGGGAGGCGGAGTCGGGCGGCGTGGCACCGTGCACGCGGCCGGGGTCGCGTCGGCGCAGCCCCGCCAGGAGCCGGGCCCGCAGGTCGGCGATCGCGGCGAGTTCGTCCTCGGCGGGCAGCACGTCGAGCGACGCGACCACGTGGGCGATGTCGAGGCAGCGCTCGTAGTACCGGTCGGCCAGCCGGGTCCCGTGGCGCACGTCGGCGTCGAGCAACAGCGAGAACAGCTCCGAATCGTGGGCGAGCCACTCCCTCCGTCCCCCCACCAGCGGGCCGCCACGGAGGGTGGACGGCGTGGCCATGGCCAGGTGCTCGCCCCCCGGCCGGTCGGCGAAGGTGTCGAGCAGTGCCTCGAGTTCCTCGTCGGTGTGGCGGCGGTCGGCGTCGATCATCGCCGCGGACAGGTTGAACGCCTCCGCGGTCACGTCCTGGGGGAAGCGGCCCCGGTCCACGTCGTCGAGCCCGGCGGTGGCCACCCCGAGCGCGTCGGTCAGGTCGTCCACGAACGCGGTGACCACGGCGTCGAGCGGTCCCGTTCCCACGGACCGGGAGGCTATCGGTAGCCTCGCGGGATGGCCGTCACACCCGTCCCCGAGCTGGCCCGGCGCGCCAAGGCCGCCTCCCGGGTGCTCGCCACCGCCTCCACCGAACAGAAGGACGAGGCGTTGCTGACCGCGGCGGAACTGCTGGGTGAGCGGGTCGAGGAACTGGTGCGTGCGAACGCGGCCGACGTGGCGGCCGCGGAGGACGCGGGCATCGCCCCGGGCCTGGTGGACCGCCTCCGCCTCACCCCCGACCGGGTGGCGGCCATGGCGTCCGGCCTCCGCCAGGTGGCCGCGCTCGCCGACCCCGTGGGCGAGGTGCTCGACGGGTGGGTGCGCCCGAACGGCCTGCGCATCAGCCGGGTCCGGGTGCCGCTCGGAGTGGTCGCGATCATCTACGAGAGCCGCCCCAACGTGACCTCCGACGCGGCGGGCCTCTGCCTGAAGTCGGGCAACGCCGCCTTCCTGCGCGGCTCGTCGACCGCGGTGCACTCCAACGTGGCGATCGCCTCGGTGCTGCGGGCCGCGGTGGCCAAGACGGGCCTTCCCGAGGACGCCGTGGTCCTCGTGGAGGACACCAGCCGGGCGGCCGCCACCGAGTTCATGCAGCAGCGCGGCCTCGTCGACTGCCTCATCCCCCGGGGCGGACCGTCGCTCATCGCGTCGATCCTCGAGCACGCCACGGTGCCCTACGTGATCGACGGTGACGGCAACTGCCACGTGTACGTCGACGCCGCTGCCGACCTCGACGTGGCCGAGCGCATCCTCGTGAACGCCAAGACCCAGCGGCCGTCGGTCTGCAACGCGGCCGAGTCGCTCGTGGTGCATGCCTCGGTGGCGGCCGACTTCCTGCCGATGGCCGCGGCGGCGCTCCGTGACGTGGAACTCGTGGGTGACGCCCGGGCCCGAGCGCTCGTGCCGGGGATGGGTGAGGCCACCGACACGGACTGGTCCACCGAGTACCTCGACCTGAAGCTCTCGGTGAAGGTCGTCGACACCCTCGACGAGGCGATCGACCACGTGAACGCCACCTCGTCGGGTCACAGCGAGGCGATCGTCACCACCGACGTGCACGCCGCGGATCGGTTCCTCGGTGAGGTGGACGCGGCGGCCGTGCTGCTCAACGCGTCCACCCGGTTCGTGGACGGCGAGGAGTTCGGCTTCGGGGCGGAGATCGGCATCTCCACCCAGAAGCTCCACGCCCGTGGCCCGATGGGCCTCCGGCAGCTCACCACTGCGAAGTACGTGGTGCGCGGCGACGGCCAGGTGCGCGGCTGACCGGGGCCGCGGGTCGGTCCACCACCGGGCCCTTTCGCCCCGCAGGGGGCTGTGCCACCCTGTCCTGAGTCCGAGGGGGCGGTGGCGAATGCAGGGGGATGAGGGCGAGGATCGCCTGAACGTGCACCGGGCGGCGTTGGAGCCGACGGTGGCCCACGACGGAGAGGGCCGGATCGGCGTGGCGCGCGTCGCCGTGGCCGGCGACCTGGCCGCCCCCTGCAACTTCATCGACGTGGCCGAGCTCCCGCCGGGAACGTCGATCGGCCGGCACCGCCACGCGTCGGACGAGGAGGAGCTGTACCTCGTGCTCGAGGGCAGCGGCACCATGTGGCGCGGCGGC
>CAIPVR010000062.1 GCA_903868545.1 uncultured Actinomycetes bacterium | reverse complement strand
TGCTGCCGGCGGAGCCGGCGGAACCGGCGGCACCGGAGCCGCCACCGTTCCCGCCGCCGGCATTCGTGCCGCAGCCGAAGAGGGAGCCGCAGCCACCACCACCGCCGCCACCACCGGCGGGGCCCGCACCGGTCGCGCCGCTCTCACCGCCGCCGCTGTAGTTGCCCCCGGTGCCGCCCCGGCCGCCGGCGTTGGTGGTGCCACCGCCGGCGCCGCCGCCACCCCCGGGGCTGCTCGGGCCGCTCGCGTTCGCGCCGTTCCCCCCGCCGTTGCCCGAGGCCGCCTGCGCCGGCGGCGTCTGGGGGGCCGAAGTGCCCGCCACACCGGCCTGGGCGGTCACGTCGGACAGGGAGACGGTCACGTTGGAACCACCGACGGCCCGGACGCCGTAGGCACTCGCCCCGGCGGCGGTCGGGGTGCCGCTGTTGACCGTCGACGAGGTGATCGCGACCGTCGAACCGCCGGCGACGAGGACGCCGGTGGCGGTGGAGCCGGTTCCGCCGTTCACGTTCACGTTCTGGAGCACGACCGACGAGGAGCCGGTCACCACCACACCCTGCACGGGCGATCCGGCCACGTTCGCACCCTGCACGCTGAGGTCGGACACCGTGGTCTGCGTCGCCACACCGGTCGCACCGATCCCCGACGACAGCCCGGTGGCCGTGTCGGCCCCCCCGTTGACGGTGGTGGTGACCGTGCCGGTGGCGGCGGTGCCGCGCTGGAAGTTCTGGCCGTAGCCACCTGCCACACGCACGCCGGCGGCGACGTTGAACCTGGCGTAGATGCCACCGGCGACGAGGACGGTGGTGCGGCCCTGCGACACGGCCCGGGCGAGGCCCTGGGCGATCGAGGCGCACGGCGCGGCCAAGGTGCCGCAGGTGGCGTTGTCCACGCCGTCGGCGGCCCGCACGAACACGGTCTGGGCGGCCACACCGTCCACGCCGTCACAGTTCGTGTCCTTGCCCGCCGCATCGAGCGCGTCGGCCGCACCCGGCTTGGTGAGGGGATCGGCATCGTTGCAGTCCGCCGGCGGGCTCACGCCGTCACCGTCGTCGTCGACCACCACCGTGATCACCACGCTCGCCGCGGCGCTCGCAGTGCCGTTGTCGTCGGTCACCACCAGCGACGCCGTGAACGTCCCGGCCGAGCTGTAGGTCGTCGACGGGTTGGCCGCGGCCGAACTGGTGCCGTCACCGAAGTTCCACGCGTACGACGCGATCGTCCCGTCCGGATCCGTGGAGCCGGCCGAGGAGAAGTTGACCACCAACGGCCGCGCCCCACTCTGCACCGACGCGTTCACCACGGCGGTGGGCGCCTGGTTCGCCACCACCACCACCGTCCGCGTGGCCTGCGCCGTGGCACCGGCGTCGTCGGTGACCGTCAGGGTCACCGTGAAGGTGCCGGGCTGGGCGAAGCTCGTCGACGGGTTCACCGCCGTGGAGGTCTGACCGTTGCCGAAGTCCCATGCGTAGGTGAGCGGGAGGCCGTCCGGATCCGAGGACCCCGACGCCGAGAACGACGAGCTCAGCGGCGCCTTGCCCGACAGCGGACCACCCGAGATCGTCGCGGTGGGTGGCTGGTTCGGCGTCACCGTGATCACCGTCGACGCCGTCGAGACCCCTCCGGCGTTGTCGGTCAGGGTCAGTGTCGCGGTGAACGTCCCGGCCGTCGCGTAGGTCTTCGTGGGGTTGGGATCGGAGGAACCGGGGCTGCCGTCGCCGAAGTTCCAGCTGCGGGCCACGATCGTGCCGTCCGGGTCGGACGAATCGGTCGAGGTGAACGACACCGTCAGGTTCTGCTTCCCCGACGTCGGCGTCGCGCCCAGCACCGCCGTGGGCGGCACGTTCGGGACCGGCGTCACCGACACCGTGAGCGTGTCGGTGTCGACCACCCCGTTGTCGTCGGCCACCGTCAGCGTCACCGTGTAGTCGCCGGGGGTCCCGTAGGTGTAGGTCGGGTTCGCCTGCGCGGACCCGTTCCCGTCACCGAAGTCCCAGCTGCGGCTGACGATCGATCCGTCGGGATCCGAGGACGCCGCCGAGGAGAAGTTCACGATCAACGGCGCCTGACCACCGGCCGGCGTCGCGTTCGCCACCGCCGTCGGCGCCCGGTTCGCGTTCACGGTCACGTTCACCGTGGAGGTCGAGGTCAGCCCTTCGGCATCCGCCACCGTGAGCACGGCGGTGTAGTTCCCCGGGGCCACGTACACGTGCGACGGGGACACGCCGGTGCCGGACGAGCCGTCACCGAACGACCACGAGTACGACACCACCCCGCCGTCGGGGTCCGACGAACCCGCACCGGAGAACCCGACCGTCAACGGCTCCTTGCCCACCGTCGGCGACGTTGCCGCCGCCGCCGCCGTCGGCGCCTGGTTCGGCACGACCTGCACCACCACGCTGTCGGACCCGACCGCTCCGGAGTCGTCGGTCACGGTCAGGGTGGCCACGTAGGTCCCCACCGTGACGTAGGTGTGCGAGGGCGACGCCCCCGAGCCGGTCGTGCCGTCACCGAAGTCCCAGGCGTAGGCCACCACGGTCCCGTCGGGATCGACGGATCCGGCCGAACCGAACGTCAGCGGGGCATTCACCTTCACCGATCCCGACGCCGCACCGGCCACCGCGAACGGCGCCTGGTTCGGCGGGCCCACCTGGATGTCCTTCGACGCGATCGACGACGCACCCTGGTTGTCGGTCACGGTCAACCGAGCGGTGTAGCGGCCCTTGGTGGCATAGGTGTGCGACACGGCCACCCCCGTCGCGGTGGTCCCGTCGCCGAAGTCCCACGCGTACGAAACGATCGAACCACCCACATCCGAACTCGACGCGGCCGAGAAGGCGACCAGCAGCGGCGGGTCACCGCTCTCCGGCGACGCACTCAGCACCGCCGTGGGCGGCGTGTTGCCACCCATCGGCGCCGCGCAGGCCGCAGCCAGCAGCGCCACCGCCGCCGAGGACACCAACCACCGGACAGCCCGCTTCATCGGAGTTCCCCCTCCATCACCACGTCAACCCATCGTTGATCACCGCGTCGCCGAGCGGTGCGCCGACCGCGAGTCGAGCACCGATACGGTGCGAGCGCAAACACCGGTCGGGTCGAACCCGGCAACGAGCGGCGGGGCGCAGCCTCCGGAAGGATCAGCCGCCGGACGGGCGGGTCACCGTGAGCACCCGGTCCACCGGGGGCGCCTCCACCACCTGGGGGGCCGACGACCCCGGCCAGGTCACCTCCACCCGGGCGACCCGGTCGGTGCGACCGAGGCCCACGTGCACCTCGGCCGGCACCTGCGACTCGTAGGAGCCGCCGGTGGCCACCTCCTGGGTCGACGCCGGCGCACCCTCGGGGACCACCACCACCCGGGCGCCGACCCCCTGCCGGTTCCCGGGCGTGGTCGGATCGTCCAGGCGGACGGCGATCCAGTGACGCTGCGGCGAGTCGTTGCGGTAGAGCCGAGGAGCGGTGCCGAAGTTCGCCACCACCACGTCGAGGTCGCCGTCGCCGTCCACGTCGGCGGTCACCATCCCGTGACCGATCCCCGTGTCGGTGAGCCCGGCCCTCGCCGCGGCCTCGGTGAACGGACGGCCGGTGGCGCCGGGCGCCCAGAGGAGCAGCGGGTCCGCGGCGGCGGTTCCCCCGCCGGCCTCCCCCACCGCCGCTGTCGAGTAGCCGTTGGTCATGAGCACCGCCGGTCGGCCGGTGTTGGCGAGGTCGGCCACGGCGGCGCCCCAGCCCCACCCACCGTTGCGCACACCGAAACGGTCGGTGGCGTCGGTGAAGGACCCGGATCCGTCGTTCAGGTACAGGCGGTTGCCGGAGGACCCGTACCCGGCGAGCAGGTCGCCGGGGTCGGCGTCCTCGCCCACCGGACCGATGCCGGTGACGAACCAGTCGGCGTCGCCGTCACCGTCGATGTCGCGCACCACCGAGCCCATCCCGTTCTCGTCGGTGCCCACCCCGGCGGCACGGGTGACGTCGACGAACCGGGTGCCCCCCTCGTTGCGGAACAGGCGGCTCGTGCAGAAGTCGCCGGTCAGCAGCAGGTCGGGCCAGCCGTCACGGTCCACATCGGCGAACGATCCGGTGAACCCCATCACCTGTTCCAGGGGGAGCCCCATCGCGGCGGTGGCGTCGCGGAAGCGCCCGCCCCCCTCGTTCAGGTACAGCCGCGAGCGGTTCGGCGGCGTCCCCGGCGGCCGGGGCCACCCACGGTCGCGCAGCCACGCGGCCCGAGCACACACGATGCTCCCGCCCCCGCCGTCCGGCGAGATGTCGTTCGCAGCGGGATCCGCCAGCGCCGCGACCACCCCCTCGTCCCAGTGGGTCACCAGGAGGTCGAGGCGGCCGTCACGGTCGACGTCGGCGAAGGTCAGCCCGTGGGCGTGGGCCTGCCGGCCGGGCGGTGGCGGCCCGAGGTCGTCGAGGCCGCTGCCACCCGTGGCGTCGCTGAAGCGACCCGCGCCGTCGTTGAGGAGCAGTTCCGGGGACCCGCGCCCGACGGGTGTGCGCACGAGGTCGAGGTCACCGTCGCCCTCCACGTCCGCGAACGCAGCCGCCGACGAACCCTCGGTGGGGCCCGTCGGCATCTTCGCGAGGCCGGCGGCGGGGGCACCATCGGTGAAGCGGCCGGTGCCGTCGTTGAGGAGCATGCGGTCCGGCCGGCCGACACGGGTGAGGTACAGGTCGACGTCGCCGTCACGGTCCACGTCGGCGGCGGCCACGCCGGAGGTCATCGCCGACTCGCCCGAGAGGTCACCGCCGCCGTGCGGCTCGTCGAGGCCGGCGCGGGCGGTCACGTCGGTGAACCGGAGGCCGACGGGAGCCGCCCCGGCCGCGGCCACGGCGTCGCGGGCGGCGCCGGGGTCCGGCTCCGGGCCGCCGCTGACCGCCACCCTGATGACCACGAGGACGGCCACCGCCACCACCACGCCCGCCACCGGAAGGATCCGCCGCCGCACCACCACCGTCCGATCGGACCACCGGACCCTCCGGGCGGCCCCGGCCCACCGTACCGGCGGGTGCCTTGTGGCGGCGGTCACCCCGGCCCATACTCGTCCGGTGGAACGGTCCGGGGGGACCCCGTGACGCAGCTCGACCCGCTGCGGGTGATCGCTCCGATCGACGCGTCCGGTGCCACGGCGCTGGCACCGCCGCCGGCGTGGACCGTCCGCCTCCCCCGGCCGACGGATCCCCGCCTGCACGTCGCGGCCTGCCTGCTCACCGTGCAGTTCCTCGGCCAGGTCGCCCTCGGCTTCGAGCTGTCGGTCGCGCAGATCCTCGTGTCGTTGGGCACCGCCGGCCTCATCGAGGGGATGGTCACGGCCCGCCGCGAGCGGGCGATCGCCTGGCCGGCGAGCGCCCTGCTCACCGGCAACGGGGTGGCACTCATCCTCCGGGTGCCGGGCACGGAGCACGGCGACTGGTGGAGCCTGAAGGGCTGGTACGTCTTCGCCGCCACCGCGGCGCTGGCCGTCCTGTCGAAGTACGCGATCCGCAGCGGTGACCGCCCGCTGTTCAACCCGTCGAACCTCGCGCTCGTGGCCGCGTTCCTGATCCTCGGTCCCGGCATCGCGGACCCGCAGGACCTCTGGTGGGGCCCGTGGTCGATCGGCCTGGCGCTCACCTACCTCGTCGTGCTCGGCGGCGGGCTGGCCATCACCCGCCGGCTCCACCTGCTGAGGGTGTCGGTCACGTTCTGGGCGGTCTTCGCCGCCCTGATGGCCGTGCTCGCCCTGTCGGGCCACTCGATGACGGCCCGCTGGCACCTCGGACCCGTCGAGGGCGTCGACTACTGGACCACGCTCGCGCTGTCCCCGGAGATCCTGATCTTCCTGTTCTTCATGATCACCGACCCCCGCACCGCGGCCCGGGGACGCTCGGCCTCGGTGCTGTACGCCGGCGCGGTGGCCGGGACGAGTGCGGTCCTCGTGTCGTTCCAGCACACCGAGTACGCCACCAAGGTGGCGCTCCTCGCGGGCCTCGTGGTGGTCTGCGCCTTCCGGCCGCTGCTCGAGCGGTGGGCGCCACCCGACGGCGACGAGGGTCTCCGGGCCTGGCTGCACTCGAGCGGCCGGCGACCGGCGATGCTGGGCCTCACCGCCGTCGCCGTGCTCGGCGTGACGATCGTGGCCGGTTCGGCGGTGACCCCTCCGGGCACCACGGCGGACGCTGGGCGCCGACCCGACCTGCAGCTCCGGGCCGAGCAGGTGCCCGACCGCGTGACGATGGGCGCGGCGGCGCGCGAGGTGGGTGGAGCGCTCGACGCAGCGGCTGCCCGCGACCTCGCCGAGGAGGCCGTCGTCGACCTGCTGCTCGCCGACCGGGCCGTCGCCGCCGGCGACCGCGAGCTCGCCGGCACGGTCGCATCGGGTCCGTGGTACCGGGAACTGACCGACCGGTCCCCGTCCGCGGCCCCGGAACGGACGATCCGGCGGGCGCACGTCGACGTGGTCCGCGACCTCGCCGACTTCCAGGCCACCCCGCGTCTGTCCGTGGAACTGCGCGGGACCATGAACGGTGCGCCGTGGTCGAGCACCTACCACCTCGTGCGCGGCGACCGCGCCTACCTCATCGAGAAGGAGGTCCCGGCCCCCTGACCGGGGTCGGCGCCCGCCACCACCGCCGGGACGGGCACCGCACGCAGCACGGCCCCGACGTCAGCCGGGCGCGGTGTAGCCGTGCGCGACGACCTCCTCCGCCATGGGCAGGTACTCGGCCGGGTCCGACGGGGCGACCGTGCCCAGTCCGTCGACGTAACGGTTGAACATGCAGAAGGCGGCGGCGATCAGCACCGTGTCGTGGATCTCGGTGTCGGTGGCGCCTTCGGCGCGGGCCGCCGCCACCGCCTCGTCGGTGACCTCGCGGCCACTCCGCTGCACCTGGGCGGCCACGGCGAGGAGGGCCCGGAGCTTCGGACTCACCGGCGCGGTGCCCGGGTCGACCAGCACGGCGTCCACCACGGGCCGCCCACCGTCGATCTGCAGGCCGGCGAACGCCGAGTGCGACTCGCAGCAGAACTCGCAGGAGTTCAGCCGCGACACGTACGCGGCGATCGTCTCCCGCTCGCCGCGGGACAGCGTGTTGTCGCCCCGGAGCAGGACCTCCGCGAGCGCGTTCAGCGGAGCGGCCGTCTCGGGCCGGAAGAGCATCGGGGCGAGGATCCCGGGGGCGTCGGGCAGCTCGATGTGTGGCACGGGGTAGTCCTTCCTCCTGCCGGGACCACGACCCGGCGCCGATCGGGGCTGTCCCGCGCTGCGGGCGTCACCCGCCCTGCGTCGTCCACCCGTGGTCGTGCGAGGCGCTCAGCCCGAAGCCAACCTCTACTTGACGATCGTGACGGGGCATCCCGGGTTGATGAACACGCAGTAGACACCCAGAAGGGCTGCGGCCAGCACGCCGATCGGATCAGCAGTCTGCTGATTCACCTGGGCCACGGCCTTCGGTGGCTTGACCGCAGCACCAGCGGGGCCCACGGACCCGATCCCGCCCACGGTCACAGCGCTCATGAGCACGCCGGCCACCGCAGCGCGAGCGGCGGACACCCGACGCACCTTGAACCGTCGCGTGTAGTTCGACTTCTCCATCAGTTGCCCCCCAGTTGCTCAGCCATGCCGATGGTCGACGGCGCGAAACTAGGTCGGTGTCCCTCCCGGCGCAAGGCTCACGCCGTCGACCGGATCGGCACCCGGTGGGCGACTCCCTGCCCGGAGGGACCAACCGCATGATCGTGCCGACGGGGTCCGCCCCGTCGGCCGTCCGGGACTACGACGCCGCCCCACCGACGGGATCGCAGCCGTCCGGGACTACGAGCCGGCTCCCGGCACCACCCGGTAGGCGTCGTAGACGCTGTCGATGGTGCGGAGCCGGTTGAGGAGGGTGTCGAGCTGGGCGGCCTCGCCGAGCTCGAACTCGAAGCGCATCTTCGCCACCCGGTCGCCGCCGGCGTGGCTCTGGCTGCTGATGATGTTCACGTGGTGCTCGGACAGGGTGGAGATCACCTCCTGCAGCAGGCGGGGCCGGTCGAGGGCCTTCACCTCCACGAGCGCCAGGAAGTCGCCGGCGGAGTCCTTGTCCCAGTCGACGTCGATGATCCGTTCCGACTGGCCGAGCGCGAGGGAGGAGGCATTGGCGCAGTCGGTGCGGTGCACCGACACGCCCCGGCCGCGGGTGATGAAGCCGATGATCTCGTCGCCGGGCACCGGCGTGCAGCACCGGGCCATCCGCACCAGCACGTCGTCGAAGCCCTCCACGTGCACGCCGGCCGGCCGGTTCCGCCGCCGCCCCTGGGTGCGCACCGGCGTGGAGACCACCTCCTCGCGCTCGCTCTCGGCGTCGCGGATCAGCTTGACCACCCGCGCCGCCACCGATTCCGACGACACGTGGTGCTCGCCGATCGCCGCGAACAGCGCGTCCACGGACTGGAACTTGAGCTGGCCGGCCACGTCGGCCACCGCAGCGCCGTTCATGATCCGCTGGGTGGGCAGGCCCTCGCGTCGCAGCGCCTTGACGAGCGCCTCGCGACCCGCCTCCAGTGCGTCCTCGCGTCGTTCGCGGGAGAACCACTGGCGGATCTTCGCGGAGGCCGAGCGCGTGCCCACGAAGTCGAGCCAGTCGCGGCTGGGGCCGGCCCCGGCCACCTTCGAGGTGAAGATCTCCACGGTGTCGCCCGAGGAGAGCCGGCTGTCGAGCGGGACGAGACGGCCACCGACGCGGGCGCCGATGCAGCGGTGCCCCACCTCGGTGTGGATCGCGTACGCGAAGTCCACCGGCGTGGCGCCCGCAGGAAGCGTGACCACGTCGCCCTTCGGGGTGAAGAGGAAGACCTCGTCCTGGTCGAGGTCGATCTTCAGGTTGGCCATGAACTCGCCGGGGTCGGTCATCTCCTGTTGCCAGTCGACGATCCGGCTGAGCCAGGCCACGTCCTCCGAGTGGCCCTCCTTGTAGGAGAAGTGGGCGGCCACACCCCACTCGGCCCGGTTGTGCATCTCCTGGGTGCGGATCTGCACCTCGAGCGGCCGGCCGCCCGGCCCGATCACCGTGGTGTGCAGCGACTGGTAGAGGTTGAACTTGGGCATGGCGATGTAGTCCTTGAACCGCCCCGGCACCGGCGTCCACAGGGAGTGGATGCTGCCCAACGCGGCGTAGCAGTCCTTGGAGGACTGCACGACCACCCGAAGTCCGACGAGGTCGAAGATCTCGTCGAACTGCTTGCCCTTCACGACCATCTTCTCGTAGATCGACCACAGGTGTTTCGGCCGTCCCGTCACCTCGGCGGTGATGTTCACCTCCGCGAGCCGGGACCGGACGGCGTCGAGCACCTCGTGGAGGTACGCCTCACGCTCCGGGGTGCGGTCGGCGACCATGTGGTCGATCTCGGCGTAGCGCTTGGGGTGCAGCGCGGCGAAGCACAGGTCCTCGAGCTGCTGCTTGACCTCCTGCATCCCGAGGCGGTGCGCCAGCGGTGCGTAGATGTCGAGCGTCTCGGTCGCGGTCCGGTCCTGCTTCCACGCCGGCAGCGCGGCGATCGTCCGCATGTTGTGCAGGCGGTCGGCCAGCTTGATCACCAGCACCCGGAGGTCCTTGGCCATCGCCACGAGCATCTTGCGCATCGTGGCCGCCTGCTGTGCCTCCTTGGAGTCGAAGTGGATCCGCTCCAACTTCGTGACGCCGTCGACGATCTCACGGACCTCGGGACCGAAGGACTCCTCGATCTCCTCCAGGGTGAGCACCGTGTCCTCCACGGCGTCGTGCAGGAGCGCGGCGGCGATGGTCACGTCGTCCATCCCGTAGCGGGCCACGATGCCCGCCACCGCGAGCGGATGCGTGATGTAGGGCTCGCCCGATCGCCGCAACTGGCCCCGGTGGGAGCCGGCGGCCATGCGGTAGGCCTCGGTGATCGTGTCGACCGAACCCCGGGGATGGAACCTCCGGTACTGGTCGACGATCTCCTGCACCTCCATCGCCGGCGGCTGGGAGTGGCGCCGCCACGGCAGCACGCGGGTCACCGTGGGCATGTCAGCTCCCGGGGACCGACTGGGGATCGCATCGACACAAGGCTACCGACCGTGACCCACCGCGGCGGCGCAGGTCAGGGGCGGCGGAACGGTGGACGGTCCCGTGGATCAGCGCTTCTTCTTCTTGCGCGGCCGCGGTGGGTGGCCACCGAAGGTCGACGGCGCCGCCGGGCGGGCCACAGCGGTGTCGCCGTCACCGTTGCTCTCACCGTCGGCCCCGGTCGAACCCGGCGCAGCGGTCCGCTCCCGGGTGGCGGTGGCCACGCCGCCACCCGCTGACGGCCGGGGTGGAACCGTGGCGCGGCCACGGACGCCGGTGGCGGTGGTGATGCCGTACCACGTGGTGTCGGACGGATCGGCGCCGCGGGCCTCGAGCTTGCTCCGGACCTCCCGCCACCGCGGCTCGCGCTCCTTGAGCACCACCGTGAGCGGGGCGGCCACGAACAGCGACGAGTAGGTACCCGAGATCAGGCCGATCAGCAGGGCGAGGCTGAAGTCGCCCAGCGTGGCCTGACCGAAGAGCCCCTGGCCGATGATCAGCACCGACAGCACCGGGATGATCGTGATCAGCGTGGTGTTGAGCGACCGCATGAACACCTGGTTCAGCGAGCGGCGCATCACCGCGGCGTAGGTGTACTGGCCGGTGCGGGCGAGGCGGGAGCCGTTCTCCTGGACGCGGTCGTACACCACGATCGTGTCGTAGAGGGAGAAGCCCAGGATCGTCAGGAACGAGATGACGGTCGCGGGGGTGACCTCGATCTGGAACACCGAGTACACGCCGACCGTGATGATGATGTCGTGCACCACCGCCACCAGCGCGGCCAGCGCCATCTTCGCCTCGAGACGCCACGTGATGTACAGCGCGATGAGCACCATGAACACGATCAGCGACAGGCGGGCCTGGCTCGTGATGTCCTCACCCCAGGACGGGCCCACGGTGTTGACCTTCACCTCGCCCGGTTGCAGCCCGGCCGCCTCCGCCAGCGCGTCGGCGGCCTCCGCGCCCTCGGCGACCGAATCGACCTGGCCGGACACCCGCAGGACACGGCCACCCTCGGTGGTGGTGGCCTCCTGGACCTTCTCCGCCGCGTTCGGCCCGAACTTGTTGAGGGTCTCCTCGGCCTGCGCCTGGGTGAAGGTGGTCGACGGGATCTCCCAGACCGAGCCGCCCTCGAAGTCGATGGAGAGGGCGATGCCGCGGGTGAAGAACGAGACCACGGAGATCAGGACGAGCACCACCGACAGGACGGTGGTGAAGCGCCACACCCGGGGGAAGTCGAAGTCGTTCGTGCCCCGGTAGAGCTCGCGTCCGAGGCCCATCAGTCGTCCTCCCCCGACGTGTCCGGTGCGTCGCCGCCTCCGCCGTCACCCGTCACGTCACCGGCTGCATCCCCCGGCAGGGCCGCCTCCTGCTCCGCTGCCCGGGACTCCCCGCCGGCACCCACCTTCGCCGGGGCCCGGGCCGCGGTGCGCCGCACCGCGGAGGCCCCGCCGTCGGGGAGGTCGTCGACCGGGATGCCGAACCGCGTCGGGTGCTCGCCCTGGCGGGAACGGCTCAGCACCACCACCGCCGGACGCAGGAAGAAGTAGGCGGCGATCAGGTCCAGCAGGGTGGCCACACCGAGGTAGAAGGCGAAGCCGCGCACCGGGCCCACCGACAGCCAGTAGAGGACCACCGCACCGATCAGCGAGGACATGTCGGCCTTCACGATCGTGGCGTAGGCGGTGGAGAACGACTTCTCCGCGGAGGACCGCAACGAGGCGCCGTTGCGCACGTCCTCCTTCAGCGACTCGAAGAACACGACCGAGGAATCCATCGTGATGCCGACCGACACCACGATGCCCACGAGGCCGGCGAGCGTGACGGTGGCGTTGAGGTTCGACATCACCACCCACAGCAGCGACGCCGAGATGCTCAGGCTGCCGATCGTGGCCAGGCCCAGCTCCCGGTAGTAGAGGACCATGTAGGCGCACACCAGGGCGAGGCCGACCAGACCGGCGATGATGCCCGCCTGCAGTGCCCCCTTGCCCAGGGTGGCGGAGACCGTCTCGGCCTGCTGGGGCTGCAACTCGATCGGCAACGCACCGAAGCGAAGCGCCACGGCGAGGTTCTTGGCCTCCTCCTCGGTGAACGAGCCGGAGATCTGGATCTGGTCGCGCTTGAAGCTCGACTCGTTGATCGACGGGGCCGAGAGCACGTCGCCGTCGAGCACGATGGCCAACCGGCCCTTGCCGCTGCCGGTGGCCGGACACTCGGGCGCACCGGAGAAGCACTTCGCAGCGACCTCGTTGAACTTGTCGATCCCCTCCGGGCCCTTGCGGAACACCGGGTTCACCGTCCACTCGCCCTGCTGGTTCAGGCCGGCGGTGGCGGTCTCCACGGCCGTGCCGGTGAGCAGTGTCGGCCCCAGCTTGTAGAGGTTGCCGTCCTTGTCCTTCAGCGTGACCTCGGCGTCGGCCTTGTCCTCCGCCGGGGGTGTGGTCTGCGCCTGCAGCTGCGCCTCGAGCTGGTACAGCGTGCGGAACTTCTGGTCGTAGAGGTTCACACCCCACTGGTTCACCGGCGTGGGTGGCACCGTGGTGGTGGTGGCGGCCGCCGGGGTGGTGGTGCCGGGCACGGTGTCGGTGGTGCCGTCCCCCTGGGCCCGCACGGCCGCCGAACGGCCACCGCCGTTGCCGGAGGTCGGGTCGATCGTGGTGGCCGGCGCGGCGGTGGTGGGCGGCGCCGCGGTGGTGGCCGGCGCCGCCGTGGTGGGCGCGGTGGAGGTGATCTCCGCCTGGTTCGCCGCGCCACCCGCCGCAGCGGTGGCCTTGGCCTGCTCGTCGTCGAGCACCTGCTGGGCGGTCACGCCGTCGGGCACCTTGAGCTCGCCGCGCAACTTGGCGATCTCCTCGTCGGCCTTCTTCCGGTCGGCGCCGGTGGGCACCCGGCCCACGTCCTGGAGGACCGGACGGAAGCGCAGCTCGGCGGTCTTGCCGAGCACGTCGAGCACCTGCTGCTGGTCCTTGGCGCCGGGCAGCTGGATCAGGATCGTGCTCCCCTGGCGGCTCACCTCGGGCTCGGCCACGCCCAGCGCGTCGACCCGCTTGCGGATGATGCCGATCGCCTGGTCGAGCTGCTCGGGGGTGACGTCGCTCGTCACCTCGCCGTCCTTCACCGGCTGGAGGTTGACGGAGATCCCGCCCTGCAGGTCGAGGCCGAGGGTGGGCGAACGACCCGACAGCACCGTCACGAGGAGCAGCCCGTAGGCCACCACCATCGTGGCGATCATCAGTCTCAGCGGGTGCTTGCGCATGTGTTCCCTCGGCGTCGGACCTGCGCAGGGTAGCGGGCGGCGTCCACCGACCCGACCACCCGCGGGTCACTTCTTGGTGCTGCCCCCGGAGCCGGCCTTGGGCGTGACGCGCTTGGAGCTGGTGGCGGCGCCCTTCGGGGAGGTGCGGGTGCGCACGGCGGTGTCCTCCGACGCCTCGGCCCCGCCACCGCCACCGCCGCCACCGAGGAGACCGCCGAGGAGACCGCCCTTCCTGGGGGCGTCGGCCGGGTCGGGCTCGGCCGTGGTGCGGGTGATGGAGGACTTGGCCACCCGGATCACCACGTCGTGGTCCACCTCCAGGTGCACGATCTGGTCCTCGAGGTGGGTGACGACGCCGACGATGCCGCCGGCGGTGATCACCTCGTCCCCCACGTCGAGCGCTGCCATCAGCTGTTGCTGACGCGCCCGCTGCTTGCGCTGGGGCACCACCATCAGCCAGATGAGCAGGCCGAACGGCACGAGGATGATGAGCAGCGACAGCGGACTTCCGGACTGCTGCTCGGCGGCGAGGAGGAGGGAGTTCACAGTTACGGGATGCTAGGCGGGGCAACCACCCTGCGGGAATCGGGCCGGCCTCAGGCCCAGACCGCGGCGATGTCGGCCCGCAGGCGGTCGAACGTGCCGTCGGCGATGGCCGCCCGCATCCGGCCGACGAGCCCCAGGACCCACGTGAGGTTGTGCACCGTGCAGAGGGCCGCACCCGAGGCCTCCCCCACGGCGACGAGGTGCCGCAGGTACCCCCGGCCGTAGGTGGTGCAGGTCACACAGGGGCATCCCGGCTGCACCGGCCCGTCGTCGGCGGCGAACTCGGCCCGCTTGATGTTGAGGCGGCCGGTGTCGGTGAGGAGGGTGCCGTGGCGGGCGAGGCGGGTGGGGAGCACGCAGTCGAACATGTCCACGCCCCGGGCCACGGCCTCCACCATGGACACGGGATCCCCCACGCCCATCAGGTAGCGCGGTTGATCGGGCGGCAGCACCGCGAGGGCGGCGTCGAGCGCCGGGAGCATCTCGTCGCGGGTCTCGCCCACCGAGAGGCCGCCCACCGCGTAGCCGTCGAGGTCGAGCGCCACGGTCCGCTCCGCGGACTCCCGTCGGAGGTCGGGGTCGACACCTCCCTGCACGATCCCGAACAACGACTGGTCATCCACACGGCGCCGGGCGGCCCGGGCGCGGGCCGCCCACTCCGCGGTGCGCCGGACCGCGGCGGCCACGACGGACCGGGGGGCCGGCAGCGCGGGGCACACGTCGAGCACCATCTGGATGTCGGCCCCGAGCAGTTCCTGGGTGCCGACCGCACCCTCCGGGGTCAGCAGGTGCACCGATCCGTCGTAGGTGGAGCGGAAGGTGGCCCCCTCATCGGTCACCTTCGGGGACAGCGAGAACACCTGGTAGCCACCGGAGTCGGTCAGCATGGGCCCACCCCACCCGCTGAAGCGGGGCAGGCCGCCGAGACGCTGCACCACCTCGGCCCCGGGCCGCAGCATCAGGTGGTACGTGTTGGCCAGCAGCAGTTCGGCCGAGGTGCCGTCGGCCGAGGCCAGCCCGGCGAGCTCGTGGGTCATGAGGGAACGCACCGTGCCCCGGGTGGCCACCGGCATGAACACGGGCGTGCGCACCTCCCCGCGCGCGGTGCGCAGCGACCCGGTCCGCGCCGCCCCGTCGCGGTGGTGCACCGTCAGGGTGAGCTTCACGCCGGCGCTCCGCCGGCCGCCGGTCCCCGCGCCGGGTCCGGCGCGTTCGGCCGGTGCGCCGTCCGGTGCAGCAGCATCGCGTCGCCGAACGACAGGAAGCGGTAGCCGCGGTCGACGGCGGTGGCGTACAGGTCACGCCACCGGGGTCCCACGAAGGCCTCCACCAGCGCCAGCAGCGAGGAACGGGGCAGGTGGAAGTTCGTGAGCAGCACGTCGACCACCCGGTACTCGTAGCCGGGGGTGATGAAGAGGTCGGTGCGACCGGCGAGCTCGCCCCGTGACGCCACCGACTCCAACGCCCGCACGCAGGTGGTGCCCACGGCCAGCACGCGCCGCCCGTCGTCCGCCGCGGCGCGGACCTCGTCCCAGGTGGCCGGCGGGACCTCGTAGCGCTCCGTGTGGATCACGTGGTCCTCGAGCTGCTCGGTGGTGACGGGGCGGAACGTGTCGAGCCCCACGACCAGTTCCACGGTGCACACCGCCGCCCCCACGGCGCGGAGTCCGTCGAGCACCGCCGGCGTGAGGTGCAGGCCCGCCGTGGGGGCCGCGGCCGACGCGGCGCGTTCGCCGGCGAAGACGGTCTGGTACCGGTCGGGCTCCTCCAGCGGCTCGTGGATGTACGGCGGGAGCGGCATCTCGCCGGCCCCGGCCAGCGCGTCGTGCAGGTCGCCCTCGGCCAGCGGGCGGACGAGCTTGCGGCCGTCCGGGAGGTCGGGTCCGACCTCGAACCGCACCGACCCGGCCACCGAACTGACGACGTCACCCGGGCGGAGCTTCCGGCCGGGACGGGCGAGGGCCTCCCACCAACCCTCCTCGCGCTCCTCGAGGAGCAGCACCTCGCCGGCGCCACCGCCCGGACGGTGCACCGCCACGCGGGCCGGCAGGACCCTCGTCTCGTTGAGCACCACCACGTCGCCGGGCCGCACCAGCGACGGGAGGTCGCGCACCACCCGGTCCTCCGGCGGGACACCCGCCCCGGCGTCCACCAGGAGCCGGGCCGAGTCACGGGGCTCGGCAGGGGTCTGTGCGATCGACGACCCGGGGAGCTCGTAGTCCAGGTCGTCGGTGCGCACCCCGGCTCAGAACCCCATGGAGCGACCGATGATCTCCTTCATGATCTCGGTCGTGCCGCCGTAGATCGACGTCACCCGGGCGTCGGTCCAGCCGCGGGCCACGGCGTACTCGTTCATGTAGCCGTAGCCCCCGTGGAGCTGCACGCAGGTGTCGGCCACCCGCTTCTGCAGCTCGGTGCACCACCACTTGGCCATGCTGGCCTCCTCGGCGGTGAGGGTGCCCTCGTTGAGCGCCAGCACGCAGCGGTCGATGAAGGCCTCCCCGATGGTGATCTCCGTCTCCATCTCCGCGAGCTTGAACCGGCTGTTCTGGAACGAGCCGATCGGCTGGCCGAAGGCGGTGCGTTCCTTCGCGTACTCGATCGTCCACGACAGCAACGCCCGGGCGTGGGCCACGCCGGTCATGGCGATGCTCAGGCGCTCCTGCGGCAGGTTCTTGACCAGCAGGAGGACGCCCTCGCCCTCCTCGCCGATCCGGTTCTCCACCGGCACCCGCACGTCGCTGAAGAACAGCTCCGCGGTGTCCTGGGCGTGCATGCCGACCTTGTCGAGGTTGCGGCCGCGCTCGAAGCCCTCCATACCCCGCTCCACGACCACGAGCGACATGCCCTTGTGGCGCTGGGTGGGGTCGGTCTTGGCCGCCACGATCACCAGGTCGGCGTTGATGCCGTTGGTGATGAAGGTCTTGGAACCGTTCAGCACGTAGGTGTCGCCGTCACGGATCGCCGTGGTGGACATGGACGCCAGGTCCGAGCCGATGCCCGGCTCGGTCATCGCCACGGCCGTGATCAGTTCGCCCGACGCGATCCCCGGGAGCCAGCGGGCCTGCTGTTCCGGCGTGCAGTAGTCGAGGAAGTACGGGAGACACACATCGGTGTGCAGCGTCATGCCGAGGCCGTGGGGCAGGAGGTCCGCCGAGCACAGCTCCTCCACCACCACCTGGCTGTAGCGGAAGTCCGCCATGCCCGGGCCACCGAACTCCTCGGGCACGGCCATGGAGACGAAGCCCGACTCACCGGCCTTGGCGAACACCTCCCGGGGCACGATCTCGTCGCGGGTCCACTCGTCGCGGTGCGGGACCATCTCCCGCTCGAGGAAGGTCCGGTAGGCCTTCCGGAACATCTCGTGCTCTTCCTCGAAGATCGTGCGCTCCATGGCGGGCTCCAGGATGTCGGGGGTGTGTGGTCCCGGCCGGCGGGGCCGGTCCGGACGTCCCCCACAGGATCGCGCACGCGGGGCGCCGATCAGTAGTTGGTCAGCCCTCCGGCACACCCCGGGCACTCTCCGTGGCGGCGAGGCGCACGATCGTGTCCTCACCGCCGTCGGCCACCGCGTGGAGCAGCATCGTGGGGCGACGGCCGGGTCAGTCGAACAGGCCGGCCTCGGACGCCGGGATCGCCGAGGCGGGCGGCACCAGGCCGAGGTGGCGCCATGCCGCGGGCGTGGCCGTGCGACCCCGCGGGGTGCGCAGGAGGAGGCCCTGCTGGATGAGGTACGGCTCGTAGACGTCCTCGACCGTCTCGGTGGGCTCGGACACGGCGATGGCCAGCGTGGACAGGCCCACCGGCCCACCGCCGAACCGTTCGCACAGCGCGGACAGGATCGAACGGTCGACCTTGTCGAGGCCCAGGGCGTCGATCCCGAACAGTTCGAGGCCCTCCCGGGCGACCGCTGCGTCGATCGTGCCGTCGCCCTCCACCTCCGCCACGTCGCGCACCCGGCGCAGCAGCCGGTTGGCGATCCGGGGAGTGCCCCGGCTGCGCCCGGCGATCTCCACCGCGCCCTCGGCGTCGATCACCGCGCCGAGGATCGCCGCGGCCCGCACCACGATGGACCGCAGGTCGTCGGGCTCGTAGTAGTCGAGTCGGGCCACGAGCCCGAAGCGGTCGCGCAACGGGCCGGTGATGAGGCCGGTGCGGGTGGTGGCACCCACGAGGCAGAACCTCGGGAGGTCGAGGCGGATCGAGCGGGCGGCGGGCCCCTTGCCCAGCACGATGTCGAGCTGGAAGTCCTCCATCGCCGGGTAGAGGACCTCCTCCACCGAGCGCGACAGCCGGTGGATCTCGTCGATGAAGAGGACGTCGCCCTCGCCGAGCTTGGTGAGGATCGCGGCGAGGTCGCCGGGACGCTCGAGGGCCGGGCCGGAGGTGACGTGCAGGGTGACGCCCATCTCCGCCGCCACGATGCCGGCGAGCGACGTCTTGCCGAGACCGGGCGGGCCGGCGAAGAGGAGGTGGTCGGAGGCCTGACCCCGACGACGGGCCGCCTCGAGGATCACGGCCAGCCGTCGCTTCAGCTCGGTCTGGCCGACGAACTCCTCGAGCGTGCGCGGCCGCAGCGACGCCACCGGATCGAGGGACTCGGCCTCGGCCCCGGCCGCGGCAGCCGGCGGTGGGGCGGCCTCCTCCTCCGGCAGTGCCGACGGGTCGAGGAGCTCGTCGCGGGCCACGGCGTGCCTCAGGCCGCCGCGAGGCGACGGAGCGCCTCACGCAGCAGGTCGGAGGAGTCACCCTCGGAGGGGAGGTCGGCCACCGCGCGGGCGATCTCGTCGGGGCCGTAGCCGAGGTTGACGAGTGCGTCGCGCACGTCGGAGCGGACCGAGGGCGCCCCGCCGCCCAGCGCTGCGACGGTGGAGGCGGTGAGGTCCACCTCGGGGAGGTCCAACCGGGACTTCAGCTCCACCAGAAGGCGCGCCGCGGTCTTCTTCCCCACGCCGGGCACCAGGCACAACGCCGCCACGTCGTCGGCCGCGAGCACGGCCCGGAGGCCGGCCGGGTCGTGCACCGACAGGATCGCCAGCCCGAGCGCCGGGCCCACCCCGTGGGTGCCGATCAACGTCTCGAAGACCCGCCGCTCGTCGACGGTGGGGAACCCGTAGAGGGTCTGGGCGTCCTCGCGCACCGCGTGGTGGACGTGCACGAAGACCTCCCCGCCCACCTCGCCGACACCCACGGCGGTGGCCGGCGTGACCTGCACCCGGTAGCCGAGACCGCCGACCTCCACGATGAGCTCCGAGGCGTCACGATCCAGCAGGGTGCCGCGCAGCGAGCCGATCACCTCGCCACCAGCCCGGGACTGACGGCCACGTGGGTGAGCGCCACCGCGGCGGCGTCGGCCGCGTCCGGCGGCGAGGGGGCCACCGGGAGGTCCAAGAGGATCTGCACCATTCGTTGCACCTGGTCCTTGTCGGCGTCGCCGTCGCCGGCGACCGCACCCTTCACCTCGTTCGGGGAGTACTCCACCACCTCGAGACCGCGACCGGCCGCCTCGGCCATGAGCACGCCGGAGGCCTGGCCCACCCCCATCGCCGTGCGGACGTTCACCTGGAACAGCACGCGTTCCACCGCCACCGACGCGGGGCGGAACTCGTCGAGGAGGGAGCGGAAGTCGGCGGCCAGCTCGGCGAGACGCAGCGGCACCGGGTCCGCTGGCGCGGTCCGCAGCACGCCGAGGGCCACCGCCCTCGGGCGGCGGCCGCCGACGTCCAGCACGCAGTACCCACAGCGGGAGAGGCCCGGATCGACCCCGAGGACGAACACAGGTTCGATGCTAGGCCCCACTGCCGGCCGTCCGGTGGACCCGTCCTTCAGCACGGCGCCCACCTGCCGATACGAGAGGGGTGATGCGCCGTCGTCCCAGCCCCGCGCCCGCCCCTGCCGCCGACCCGGAGCCGTGGGCCACTGCGCCGGGCGCTGCGCCGAGCACCGCCACTGCCACGGATCCGGGCGAGGCGCCGGTGGCCCTGGTGCAGGGCGTCGAGCAACGCTTCGGGAGGGTGACCGCCCTCGATGGGCTCTCCTTCGAGGTGCCCAGGGGCGCGGTGACCGTGCTGCTCGGCCCCAACGGCGCGGGCAAGACCACCGCCATCCGACTGATCACCGGCGCGATGCGCCCGAGCGCCGGTCGGGTGCGCACCTTCGGGCTCGACCCGGACGAGGACGGCCACCTGGTGCGTCCCCGCTGCGGGGTGGTGTCGGCGAAACCGGCGCTCTACGACCGGCTCACCGGCCGGGAGAACCTCGCCTACGCCGCAGCGCTCTACGAGGTGGACGGCCACGACATGGCCGAACGGATCGTCGGGGCGGCCGCCCGCTTCGGCATCGACGACGCCCTCGACGACCTCGTCGGCGGCTACTCCACGGGCATGAAGACCCGGTTGGCCCTCGCCCGGTCCGTGCTGCACGAACCCGAGCTCCTGCTGTTCGACGAACCCACCTCCGGCCTCGACCCCGAGTCGTCCTACGCAGTGCTCGACCTCATCCGGTCGATGGCGGCCGGGGGCAGCACCGTGCTGATGTGCACCCACCTGTTGGCCGAGGCCGAGGGTCTGGCCGACCGCGTGGTGATCATGGAGCGCGGCCGCGACCTGCTCGCCGGGCCACCGGCGGAGCTGGCCCGCCGCTACTGGCCCGAGCAGGAGGTCCGCATCGAGGCCGAGGACCCCG
>CAIPVR010000061.1 GCA_903868545.1 uncultured Actinomycetes bacterium | reverse complement strand
GGAACGGCCGACCGGCCCCGGCACGGCGCCGGCGGCGCCGCCCGGCCACGCCGCGGACCCGCCGACCCCGGTCCCACCCGCCCGGCCCGCTGGTGAACGCAGCGGCGCCGTCCGCGGCGCGGGCGCCCGCCGGTACCATGACCCGGCCATGACCACGCCGAGGATCTCCACCGCCGACGAGTTGCGGCGGGCCTGGGACGACTTCTTCGCGGCCCGGCAGCACACGCTGGTGCCCTCCGCCGGGCTGATCCCCACCCATCCGTCGGCGCCCATGTTCACCAACTCGGGGATGATGCCGTTCGTCCCGTACTTCCTCGGCGAGGAGCCCGTTCCGTTCCGGCCGCCGCGGGCGGCGTCGGTGCAGAAGTGCGTGCGGGCGGGTGGCAAGCACAACGACCTCGACGCGATCGGGCGCTCACCGAGGCACCTCTCGTTCTTCGAGATGCTCGGCAACTTCAGCTTCGGCGACTACTTCAAGGCCGAGGCCATCGAATGGGCCTGGGAGTTCGTGACCGAGGTGCTCGGTATCGACGGCGACCGGCTGTGGATCACCGTGCACGTCTCCGACGACGAGGCCGAGGACCTCTGGGCCGACGCGGTCGGGGTGCCGCGGGAGCGGATCCAGCGGCTGGACAAGGACAACTTCTGGGAGATGGGGGAGACGGGGCCGTGCGGCCCCTCCTCGGAGATCTTCTTCGACCACGGCGCCGAGCACGGCCCGGACGGCGGTCCGGCGAACCCGGCCGCAGAGCACCGCTACGTGGAGATCTGGAACCTGGTCTTCACCCAGTACTTCCGTGGCGAGGGCGGTGGACTCACCGACCTGCCCACCCGCAACGTCGACACCGGCGCGGGCCTCGAGCGGATGCTCGCGGTGCTGGCGGGGAGCGCCTCGCTCTACTCGGCCGACGTGCTGGCCGTCCTCGTGGAGGAGGCACAGGCCGTGACCGGGCGCCGCCTCGGGGAGACCGACCTCGGCGACATCGCCCTGCGCCTCCTCGCGGACCACACGCGCACTGCCTCGTTCCTGGTGGCCGACGGTGTCGTTCCGTCCAACGAGGACCGCGGGTACGTGCTGCGCCGGATCATCCGCCGGGCAGTGCGCTTCGCGTACATGCTGGGGGTGGACCGTCTCGTCCTGCCGCCGCTGGTGGAGCGGAACGTCGCGGTGATGGGCGGCGCGTATCCCGAGCTGGTGGAGCAGCGCGACGCGGTGCTGGAGATGATCACCCGTGAGGAGGAGCGCTTCCGCCAGACGCTGGCGCGGGGGTCGGTCCTGCTCGACGGCGAGCTCGACCGCCTCGCCGGCGGCGAGACCCTCGACGGCCGCGTGGCGTTCGAGCTGCACGACACCTACGGGTTCCCGCTCGAGGTCACCCGCGAGATGGCCGAGTTGCGAGGTGTCGAGGTGGACGACGCCGGCTTCGCCTCCGCGATGACGGAGCAGCGGGAGCGCTCGCGTGCGGCCGGTCGGCGCACCGGGGTCGCCCACGGCGACGAGGTGGAGCTGGCCCGCGAGCTCCTCGCCGAGCACGGACCCACCGAGTTCACCGGCCGGGACGAGGACACCTCGACCGCCACGGTGCTCGCGGTCACCGACGACACGGTGTACCTCGACCGCACGCCGTTCTACGCGGAGTCCGGCGGCCAGGTCG
>CAIPVR010000060.1 GCA_903868545.1 uncultured Actinomycetes bacterium | reverse complement strand
GGACCGTGGTGGTGGTCGGGACCGTGGTGGTGGTGGTCGGGACCGTGGTGGTGGTGGTCGGGACCGTGGTGGTGGTGGTCGGGACCGTGGTGGTGGTGGTCGGGACCGTGGTGGTGGTGGTCGGGACCGTCGAGGTGGTCGTCGTCGTCCCGGGGGCCGGCATGGGGGCGCACGCACCCATGAGCACAGCGGCTGCTGCCACCGCCACCCCGAACACCGCGCGTGCATGTCGCGTCGTCGCCATCGCCTGTCCCCCTCTGTGCGGTGGCCGCCACGACCAGCTCGCCGCCACTGAAGGTAGTTCAGCGATCGGAACGGGTCCACGGTCATCGGGTGACAGACTCGGCCACCGTGTCGCACCCCGCGCCGGCCCCCCGCCACCACGTGGTCCGCGCGCCCGCCGGCTGGACCGAGCTGCGCCGGTCGGGCCTCGGGCCGTTCGTCACCCGGATCCGCTACCGGCGACCCGACGGCACGGAGGCGGAGTGGTCCTCCCGCGGGCACCGCAAGGGCCGTCCGGTCGACGAGGTGGGCACGCCGCACCCCACGGAGGCGCTGCGTCCGGCGGTACCGCGGCGCACCTGGTGGATCGCCGGGTTGTTCGCCGTCGGGTCGACCTGCTTCGCGCTGGGTTCCTTCCCCCCGTACCTCGGCGCCGTCCCGGCCCGGGTCGACGCGCTCACGTTCTTCGTCGGGTCGATCTTCTTCACCTCGGCGGCCGCACTGTCATTCGTCGAGGCCGCCGCCGCGCCGGAGGTCGTCCGCGCCGACCGGCGCGGGGTGGGCCACCGGTTCGCGCTCCTCCGGACCCGCTCGATCGATTGGTGGGCCACGATCGTGCAGTTCGCGGGGACGGTCTGGTTCAACGTGATGACCTTCCGGGCGTTCACCGACAACTACGACTCGTCCCAGGTGAACCGGCTCGTGTGGCGACCCGACGTGCTGGGCTCGGTCTGCTTCCTCGTGGCCAGCTACCTGGCGTGGGCGGAGGTGTGCGACGGGCCGGGCCGGGTGCGCTCCCGCGACGTGTCGTGGTGGGTGGTGACGCTCAACCTCGCCGGGTCGGTGGCGTTCGGCGTGTCGGCGCTGGGCGCGTTCACGCTGCCCTCCACCGGCGACGTGACCAGCTTCCGCCTCGACAACGGCGGCACGTTCGTGGGGGCGGTCTGCTTCTTCGTGGCCGCGGTGCTGCTGGTCCCCGAGGCCCGCCGGGTGCCGGGTGAATCCACCCGGGGGTCTTGACGCCGTCGGGCCGTAGCGGTCCGATGACGGGGTGCGATCCCATCACACGGGTCGCGGCGGGGGCGAACGTATGGTGGACGGCGGGATGGTCGACGCAGCCGGGGTGAACGACGACGCGTTCGGTGACGTGCGCCGGACGTTCGAGCGGCAACTCGCCCGGACCACGGGGGGTGCTGCGGTGTCGGTGTTCCACCGCGGCCGGCCGGTGGTCGACCTGTGGGGGGGTGTCCGTGACGAGACGCCGGAGGGCGACGTGCTGCCCTGGGAGCGCGACACGGTCGCGATGTGCTTCTCCACCACCAAGGGCGTGGCGTCCACGGCGTTGCACGTGCTCGCCGAGCGGGGCCTCGTGGACTACGAGGCCCCGGTGGCCGAGTACTGGCCCGAGTTCGCGCAGGCCGGCAAGGAGCGCGTGACGGTCAGTCACGTGCTCACCCACTCCGCCGGCCTGCACCGCATCCGGTCGCTGGTGGACTCCGCGGACCGGATGCTCGACTGGGAGCACATGACCTCGGCGCTCACCGCCGCGACGCCGGCGTACGAGCCGGGCACCCGGCACGGCTACCACGCCCTCACCTACGGCTGGCTCGTGGGTGAGATCGTGCGTCGGGTCGACGGACGGTCACTGGGCGAGGTGGTGCGCACCGAGATCGCGGAACCGCTCGGCCTCGACGGCCTCACCATCGGGCTCGGCGAGGGGGAACGCCACCGCGTGGCGCCGCTCGGCCGGATGGGGCTGCCGCGCGCGCCGTGGAAGCCGGTGCGACGGGTGGAGAAGCGGATCGGCAAGCAGCTCGGCAAGGTGGTGAGCGCCCTGCCGGTGCCGGTCAACACCCGTCGGCTCGCCAACGCGCTCGCCCCGCGCGGCGTGGAGGACGTGCTGTGGGGCATGTCGATCATGGACGCCGAGGTGCCCTCCGCGAACGGGTTCTTCACGGCCCGGTCGCTCGGGCGGATGTACGCCGTGCTGGCCGCCGGGGGTGAGCTCGACGGGGTGCGCCTGCTCAGCCGCAAGCGGCTGCGGATGATGGCCCGGGTGCGGAGCCACGGCCCCGACCTGGTGCTGGTGATGCCGATGGACTGGCGGCTGGGCTACCACCGGGTGTTCACGTCCCGGGGCGTCGTGGGCTCGGCGTTCGGCCACTTCGGCTTCGGTGGCTCCGGTGCGTGGTGCGACCCCGAACGCGAGCTGTCGGTGGCCATGGTGTGCAGCCGGGGGAGCGGCACCCCGATCGGTGATCTCCGCATCGCTGAGCTCGGCGCCGCGGCGGTGCGGTGCGCGGACGCCCTGGCCGAGGTCGGCCGTGGGGAGTCCCGGGGCCCCGCGCAGGTGGCCCACCTGACAAGCTGACCCCCTCACACCCGGAGGGGACCATGGAACTGACCCGTACCCACCACTTCGCCGCCACCTCGGACGCCGTGATCGACGTGTTCGCGGACGAGGACGCGGTGCGTGCCCGCTACGAGGGCATGGGCCACCGCGACGTGGAGGTGCTGGGTGTCGAACGCACCGACGACGGCCTCACGGTGCGGTGTCGTCGGGTGGTCGACGTCGACCTGCCCGGTTTCGCTCGGCGGGTGCTGCAGCCCACCAACACCATGACCCAGACCGATACCTGGACCCGCGGCGACGGCGGCTGGTCCGGCACGTTCGACGTGGAGGTGGCGGGCGCTCCGGTGGAGCTGTCGGGGGAGATGGCCCTCGCCGACGGGGGCTCGGGTGACGCAGGTTCGGGTGACGCGCCCGGCAGCGACTACACGGTGACGCTGCGGATGAACGTGAAGGTGCCGCTGGTGGGCGGCAAGATCGCCGACTGGGCCGGCAAGAACGATGCGCTCAGCACGTTGGAGGCCGAGTTCGCGGCCACCGACGCCTGGCTCGCCGCTCACTGAGCCAGGCGCCGGGGAGCGAACCCGTCATCCTCAGAGCTGGTACACGTTCACCGAGCCGGTGATCTCGTTGGCCACCAGCAGGTACGGCCGGCCCGACGGCGTGGCCGAGCCCGGGACCGAGGCGAGCACCTCCGGGCCGGAGTCGTTGTTCGGGTCGGTGGCGGCCAGCGAGAAGTTCCGCGGGTTCACGTAGCTGTTGAACCGCGGGGCCGCCGGGTCCGACACATCGTAGGCGGCCACGCCGCCGATGCGCTCGAGGCCGATGAACGCCACCGGGCGGCCGTCGACGTCGACGACGGTGGCCCCCTCCGGCTCCGGGCCCTTGTTGTCGGACCGGTCGTCGGGGGTGTTGTTGTCGTTGCTCGCGTTGAACACCGTCGGCAGCGCGGCGAGGGTGCGGCGCTCGAGGTCGCTGCCGGAGTCGAAGACCTGCGCCAGCGTGTCGCCGTTCCATACCGAGAACGACCGGGTGCCGAACATGTCGATCCGGGTGCGGCCGGTCGGGCTCGTCGGCGAGGTGGTGGTCACCTGCAGGCGGCCGAGGTTGGCGTTCTGCTTCAGGGCCGCTGCGTTCGGGAAGGTGGTCGGGTCGAGCACGAACGAGCCGCTGTTCACGCGGATCTCCTCGTTGAAGCCCGTGTAGTTCCGGATGTCACCCTCGTTCGCCGTGACCAGGTAGGGGATGCCGCCCCGGACGAAGAGCGCCACGGAGTCCGGCTGGTAGAGACCGGCCACGGGCCAGCTCTGGAGGTTGCCGACGTTCGAGTCCTGGTCGGAGGCGTCCATCTCGTTGCCCGGCAGGCTCATGTCCTTCGTGCCGAGCGGCGTGATGGAGGCGACGGTGGCGGTGGCCACGTCGATCTTGGCGATGGCGTTGGCCTCCTGGAGCGTGACCCAGGCGGTCGCGCCGTCGGGGCTCACGGCGATGTACTCAGGCTCGAGGTCCTGCGCCACGGTGGCGTTCGGCCCGAAGATGCGGACACCGGCGGCCCGGAGCGCCGCGATGTCGCCGTTGAAGCCCGCGAAGCCGGCCGTGGTCACCGTCGCCGTGCCGCCGGTGCGGACCGTCGAGACGTCGACGATGCTGACCGAGCCCTCGGGGTCGACCGAGGTGACCTGGTTGTAGGAGTTCGGCTCGCCCTCGTTGGCCACCAGCACCTTGTTGCCGTCGGGGGTGAAGGTGAGCATGTCGGGCAGGGCGCCGACCGTGACGTCGCCCTTCGGGGTGCCGTCGGTGCCGTAGAGGAGCACCTTGCCGGCGTTGGTCTTGGGGACGTCCTCGACGGCGACGGCCACCAGGCCGTCCTTCACCGCCACGCTGTTGGGCAGCAGGGGAGCGGTGCTGATGCGCGAGATCAGCGTGGCGTCGGCCAGGTTCACGATGTCGACCGAACCGCCCCCGGCGGTGTTGGTGACGAAGAGTCTGCCGTCGCCGTAGGCCACCGTCTCACCGGACCCGTTGCCCAGGCCGGTGCGGTAGGTCCCCAGCAGCGTGGGAGTCACCGGCGGCGGTGGCGGCGGGAGCGTGGTGGTGGTCGTAGTCGACGTGGTGGTCGTCGTCGATTCCGTGGTCGTGGTGGTCGACTCGGTGGTGGTCGTCGACGTGGTGGTCGTGGTGTCGTACGGCATCTCCGGCGCACAGGCGGCGGCGAACGTGCCGGCAGCGGCCGCGAGGACGACGGCGCCGTGCAGGGAGCGACGGGAACGGCGGTTCATGGCTGGGCGTCTCCTGAACTGGTTCTCCGGGGATGGCGAACCGAATCCGGAAACTAGGGACGCCAGTCGAACGCGCCGGAACCCCGAGGTGATGTCGGGGTGAACGTTCGGTTCGCGGCCGGGGCTAGTTCACTCCCGCGGAGGGCCGCTGCCGCTGCCGCGGACCTGGCAGGGGAGCACCCGTCCCGTAGCCGTGACGATGTCGAACCCGTGCGGGGCGGCCGGACGGACCGACCAGCCCGACCGGTGCACCACACCGTGGTGGTGGCGACAGAGGGGGGCGAGCAGGTCGAGATCGGTGGTGCCGCCGTCCTCCCAGAGCTCCACGTGGTGGAGGTCGGTCCATGACGGCGGCGCATCGCATCCCGGGAAGCAGCACCCGCCGAAGCGGCGGGCCGCGGCCCGGCGCTGGGCCGGGCTCGCATGGCGACGTGAGCGACCGAGTTGCAGGGTCTCGCCGGTGTGGGATTCCACGAGCACGCGGAAGGCAGGGTCGCACGCGAGGAGTCGGGCCACTGACGGCCGCACCGGCATCCCGTCGAGGGTGGTGACCAACAGGCCGGCCAGCCAGTCGGCGTCGGACTCGTCGCGCCGCGGATGGCGGCACCGATCGTCGAGGTCGGACGGGGTGCTCACCACCAAGGTCACGTCCGCGGTGGGGGCGGACCCGGGCCGCTCGGAACGTCCGGCGGCGCGGCCCGCGCGGCACAGCTCCACGAACGCCATCGCCAGCAGCACCTGACGCCGGGGCACGGCCACCTCGCCGCCGGTGGCGGCGGCATCGGAGCGGAACGCGTGGAAGAGCCGGTCGGCCTCGGCCTCCAGCGCGGCACGCGCCTCCACGGCCCACTCGCCGACGAGCTCGGCCTCCACGTGCACCGTGCCGTCGAGCCCTTCGGTGAGCGACAGGCGGTTGTCGTCGGGGCGGGGGTCGTGGCCGCCATCGGCATCGGCGAGGTCGAGCAGCGCCTGCACCTGGCGGCCCCAGGTCTCGAACCGCACGCCCTGCGCGAGGTCCACGAGCTCGGCCTGGATGGCCTGCACCAGGTCGGCCACCCGCGGCGTGGCCAGTCGCGCCAGCAGCGCCACGTGCGCGTGCGAGATCCGGCCGTCGGCCAACGCCTCGCGGACCACCTCGTGCTGTCGGAGGAACACGCCGGCCGCGACCCGGGCCGAGCACTCCCGCCGCGGCAGCTGGAGGTGCCAGCCCAACCAGGGCGCGGTGCGGAGGCCGTCGGCGAGGTCGGTGCTGTTGCGGGCGTGCAGCTCGCCGACGACCGTGGTGGCCGCGGTGTCGAGCGCACGCCGCGCCGACTCGAGCGTGCGCACCGAGCGGAGCAGCTCGTCGTCCGTGAGCTCCGAGCCATCGAGGCGGGTGAGGCCGCGGAGCCCGTCGAGCACCTCGGGCGGCACCGGGTCGGCGCCGTCCTCGGGCATCTCGAGCACCCGGCTCCGGATGAGCGCGCGCAGCGGGTCGACCGCTCCCTCGCCGTGCGGCTCGTCGCCGCCGGCGCCGGCACCCGGCGCTCCCTTCACGCACCCCAACCTAGGAGGGGGGTGTGACAGCCTCCGCGGCCGGGTCAGCGTCCGGTCAGCCGGGAGACCAGGACGGTGAGCCCGACGACGAGACCGACGTAGCCCATCACCCGCCAGAACGTCGACACCGAGAGAGCGGCGAGCACCACGGTGACCAGGATCGTGGCGGTGACCGCCACGCCCATCGCCACGAACCGGCCGATCCGACGGCTCGGCTCCCGGACGGGCTTCATCGTGAACGCGGCCCGGCGGAGGCCGCGCCGGCGGTCGGGGGGAGAGGTCCGGATCGGTCGCGTGGCGGCGTTGAGGTCGTAGACCTGCATGGGGATCCTCCCGGCTCGGCGTGGGTGCGTCGTAACGATCCCGTCGGCTCGGGGGCCCGACCGATGAGGGTGTCGTGCGCAGCCGGGCCGTGCCGGTGAGGAGGTCCTCAGGCGGCGTGCCGCCTAGATGCCGCCGGGGACGAACTTCGCCTCGAGGATCCCCCGGCTCGGCGACACGAGGAGGGCGACGAACCCGCCGCCCCGGGTGAGGTCCTCGCCGTTGTCGCCTCCGAAGTAGGGCGCGACGTACTCGTCGAGTGTCCGCGTGCCGACGGTGTGGGTGTAGTGGCCGGGCGAGTGGTTGTGGCCGGCGAGCAGCGCGGTGTGCTCGAAGCGGTTCATGAGGCCGAGGAGCCGCGTCTTCCGCTGGGCGACCGTGGTGCCGCTGGCGCCGTGGTCGTCCCACCAGCCGTCGCCGGTGGTGAGCGGGTAGTGCTCCACGAACAGGGTGGGTCGGGCCGGGTCGGTGCTCAGCGCGTTCGCCAGCGCGGCGATCTGCGGCTCGGCCGAGAAGAAGACCTGGCAGCCGGCGCCGCCGGTGAGGAGGTTGCAGCTGAGCGGCCAGCCGTCCGGGTAGGCGTAGCTCGGCTGGTAGAGGAACGTGTTGAAGTTCGCGAGGTCCACGCCCTTGTACGACGACAGGAACGTGGTGGGCCCGTGGGTGGCGGTGGGGCCGAACTCCCGATAGGTGAACCCGGGGAGCGTGAGGGCGGTGCGGCGGTAGGTCTCCCGCGTGAAGGCCGTGGTGTTCTCGTTGGCGGCGTGACCGGCGACGGAGTAGCCGAGCGAGCCGTCGGACCACTGCACCGGCTCCCAGTCGTGGTTGCCGAAACCGGCCACGAGGCCGATGCCCCGGTCGTAGAGCTGTTGCCACAGCGGCATGTCGGAGGCGATCGACGTGTCGCGGTCGGCCGAGATGTCGCCGCCGAGCACCACGAGTTCGGGGCTCACGCGGTGGGTGTCACCGCCGCCGAAGTCGAAGTAGAGGCTCGTCGTGGTGCGGTACGAGGCGAGGTTGGCGATGTAGGCGGCCACCTCGGCGTTCGTGTTGCCGCGCATGCGGGGTTCGGAGTCGCCGATGAAGGCGATCGTGTACGAGTCGTCGCCGTTGGGGCCGACCGTGGTGGTGGTGGTGCCCGGGACCGAGGTGGTGGGCGTGCCCGGTGCCGGCGGGGTGGTGCACGCCGCCACCAGCACCGCGAGTGCGGCGACGGCCGCCGCTGCGGCTGCCCATGTGTGTGGTCGTCTCACCCGATGCTCCCCGGTCGCCCCGCCGGGGTGAAGTTGAGCAGGTCGGGGCGCCGGGCACCACCGGGGCTCAGTCGAGCGGCCGACCGAGCGACGGGTGGCGGACGGACGGATGGCGGGGCGAGGGACGGCGAGGTGCCGGCGGCCCGTCGGGCAGAGCTCGGGCGACGAGCAGGGTGAGGACCACCACCACGCCGACGTAGGCGAGCAGCTGGACCGTGACCGGCGCGCCGGTGACCCACAGGGCGACGGTGGCCAACAGGGTGAGGATCACCGCGGCCGACACGCTCACGAACCGGGAGAGGGTGGAGTCGACGCGGCGGACCGGGCGGACCGTGAGGTGCTCGGCCGGTCGCGGCTCCGCCGGCGGAGCGGGGCCGGTCCAGTCGAAACGGCCGTCGGTGTGGGTGGGCCGGGTGGCTTCCTGGATGCTCATGGGGACCTCCGTGGGGGGCGGGGGAGGGACGGACCATTCCTACCCACCGGATGGACCGGTGGACGGTCGGGTGGGGGTGGTTGCTGGGAACGCTGACAGGCGGGTGTGACAGCGGCTCAGCCGAGGATGTCGAGCGACCAGCGGAGGGCGAGGTCGAGTTCGAGCCGCTGGGTCAGGTCGAGGGTGGTGGCCGGCTCCGGGTGAGGGGGGCGCACACCACGGCACCCAACACCCCGATGGCGGCGTCGCCGGTGAGGATGCGGACCGGTCAACGGGGCCCGGTCACCGGTCCGGCGGGCGGGGTACGTGACCCACGGGGCGCGTCGAAGAGGGTGGAGGAGTTGCTCGTCGCTACCCTGGCGCCGTCGAACCGGGGGAGGACGGGTTGGACGGGAGCGAGCCGGTTCACGGCCTCTACGAGGAACTGGTCACGGAGGAACTCGCTCGGCTGCTGGCCGAGGGGGTCGCCCCTGAGGCGACGGTCCGCGACGAACTGGACCCGGCCGAAGCGGCTGACCGCCTGGCGCTCCATGTGTCGGAGGTCGTCGAGAGGGTCATCGAAGGGCTGCCGACCTCGACCCGTGCCCGAGCCGGAACCGAGGTCGTCCGCAGGCTGGTGGATCTGCTGGGGCGCGAGGCGGCCGCCGGATCGAACAAGGGCCCGGATCTCGCCGGTGACCGTCCGGTGCGCGACGGGATGGTGCTGAGGTCCGTGGCCGCACCCGGTCCGGACGGTCGGTACGCCGCGCCACCGGCGCCGGCCACCCCGTTGCTCGACACGGCGCTGCTCACGAACGCTCGCGGGGAGCCGAACCTTGCCCACCAGCTCCGCAGTGAGATCCCGTCGGCCGATCGCATCGACGTGGTGATGGCGTTCGTGGTCCGGAGCGGACTCGCTCCCTACCGGGAGCAGTTGTTCCGCCACCTGGGCGCGGGCCGGCCGCTCCGCCTCCTCACGACCACCTTCAACGGGATCACCCAGCCCGATGTGCTCGCCGAACTGGCGGACCGCGGCGCCGAGATCCGGGTGTCGTACGACACCTCGGCCTCGCGCCTGCACGCGAAGGCCTGGTTGTTCGTCCGCAACACCGGGGCGAGCACCGCCTTCGTCGGCTCCTCCAACCTCACCAGGTCGGGGCAGGAGACCGGGCTCGAATGGAACGTCCGGGTCGCTGCCCGGCGCAACCGAGCGGTGGTCGAGCGGGTCGCTTCGGTTGTCGACTCGTATTGGGAGGGCGGTGACTTCCGGCCGTTCGACCCCGATGAGTTCCGTCGCGCCGTGGTGTCGCTGTCCGCCTCGTCGGGCCCGGCCACCCTGCTGCCGCCGACGGAACTCCAGCTCCAGCCGTTCCAGGAACGCCTTCTCGAACAAGTGGAGCTGTGCCGTGCTCGCGGGCACCGGCGCAACCTGCTGGTCGCCGCGACCGGCACGGGCAAGACGGTGATGGCCGCCGTGGACTACCTGCGTCTGGCCGCCCGCCTGCCGAGAGCCCGGTTGCTGTTCGTGGCGCACCGCAGGGAGATCCTCGAGCAGTCCCGGGCCACGTTCCGGCATGCAATGAGGGACGCCACGTTCGGTGAACTGTGGGTCGGCGGGTCCAGGCCGGTCGAGTTCGACCACGTCTTCGCCTCGATCCAGTCGCTCCACGGTGATGTGCTGGCACATCTCCCGCCGGACCACTTCGACGTGGTCGTCGTCGACGAGTTCCACCACGCAGCCGCAGCCTCGTACCAGCGACTGCTCGACCATGTGGAGCCGGCGGAACTGCTCGGACTGACCGCGACACCGGAGCGGTCCGACGGCGCCCCGATCCTGCAGTGGTTCGACGGTGCGATCAGCGCCGAACTGCGGCTGTGGGACGCGATCGATCAGCGCCGGCTCAGCCCGTTTCGCTACTACGGGATCAGCGACGGGACCGACCTGACCGCTGTGCCGTGGCGGGCGGGCCGCGGCTATGACACCGAGGCGCTGGCCGGCGTGTACACCGCCGATGAAGCATGGGCCCGACTGGTGATCAGCCAGTTGGCGCAGCACGTCGACGATGTCAATGAGATGCGGGCACTCGGGTTCTGCGTCAATGTCGAGCACGCACGGTTCATGCAGCGTGTGTTCGAGGGGGCAGGTATCCGCTCGGTGGCGGTGTGGGCCACCACGCCCGAGGACGAGCGGCGCCGGGCGTTGGCGGACCTTGCCGCTGGCCGCGTCAACGTGGTGTTCGCCGTCGACCTGTTCAACGAGGGCGTCGATCTCCCGGTGCTCGACACGCTCATGTTCCTCCGACCGACCGACAGCCCCGTGCTGTTCCTGCAGCAACTGGGCCGCGGGCTCCGTCTTTCGCCGGACAAGGCCTTCTGCACCGTGCTCGACTTCGTGGGCCGTCATCGCAAGGAGTTCCGCTACGACCGGCGTTTCCGGGCCCTGCTCGGAGGAACCCGCAAGGAGCTTGCGCGGCAGGTCACCTCTGGGTTCCCGAACCTTCCGGCCGGCTGCTCACTCGAGCTCGACCGTGTCGCCCAGGAGCGGGTGCTCCATTCCATCCAGAACGCGGTGCCGAGTACATGGCGCCGGAAGGTGGAGGAGTTGCGCCAGGTCGCGGCGGCGACCGGTGGCGACGTCTCGCTCGAGGACTTCCTCCTGCACAGCGGTCTGGAATTGGAGGACGTGTTCACCGGCTCGGGTGAGCAGGGGTGGACGCAGCTGCGGACCGAAGCCGGCCTGCCGCTGCGGTCCCGGGTCGCTGACGAGGCCGCCCCGAAGCGGGCTGCCGCCCGGCTTCTGCACGTGGACGACGACACCCGCCTGAGGCTGTGGAGGGAGGTGCTGAGCCAATCCGCAGCCCCCGACGTGGACGACCTCACCGAGCGGGACCGGCGACTCCTTCACATGCTGTTGGCTCAATGGGCCCCGAGTGCGCTGGCCGCATCACCCGCGCTCCAGGAGGCCATCGCCGCGATGTGGCCCCACGAGCAGCTCCGCCACGAGCTGGTCGAGCTGTTCGGTGCACTGCAGCGGCGAATCGACCATCTCCATCCGGCCTGGGCCGGCGACCTCCGGATCCCCCTTCAGGTGCACGCGCGGTACACCCGTGTGGAGATCCAGGCGGCCCTCGGCGATCGAACGCCCGACGCGTGGACGGTTCCCACATGGCGGGAGGGTGTCCGTTTCGTCAAGGAGGCCACCGCGGATGTGTTCGCCTTCACGCTCGACAAGACGGCGAGCCACTTCTCGCCGACGACGCGCTACCGGGACTACGCGATCTCGCCGGACCTGATCCACTGGGAGTCACAGAGCACCACCTCTGCCGACAGTCCCACCGGGCAGCGCTACGTCCACCATGTCGATCGGGGCAGTTCGGTCCTGCTGTTCGCCCGCGAGCGATCTGCCGAGCGATCGTTCTGGTTCCTCGGCCCGGCCTCCTACGTGCGGCACACAGGGAGCCGACCCATGTCGATCACCTGGCGTCTCGAGGTCCCGCTGTCGGGCGACCTCTTCGCCACGTTCGCTGCGGCGGTGGCCTGAGGCCAACGCCGTCGGGCGCTTCCATGAGGCCTCGCGCGTCCCGCTCGGCAACACTTGTGGCACCCCACGTCATCGGGAGGGCCGCATGACCACCACCCAACCCCACAGCACCGAACCCGCCGCCACCGGGTCCACGCCGAACGGGTCCGCACCCGCGAAGTCGCACGACGACGCAACCGCCACCCCCCGGGTCCTCGCCTCGTCGCTCCCGGCCTCGATCACGCCCGAGCTCACCGCCCGCCTCACCGCGCTGGTGCCCGCCTCCGGCGAGGCCCCGTCGGTCACCACCCGGGCGCCGTTCACCGGCGAGGCCATCGCGGAGCTGCCCCAGTGCAGCCCGGCCGAGGTGACCGCCACGGCCGAGCGGGTGCGGGCCGCGCAGAAGGAGTGGGCCGGGCGCCCGCTGGCCGAGCGGGCCGCGATCGTGCTGCGGCTCCACGACCTGGTGCTCGAGCACCGCGACCTGATCATGGACCTGATCCAGGTGGAGAACGGCAAGGCCCGCCGTGACGCGTTCCTCGAGGTGGGCGACATCGCCAACACCTGCCGCTACTACGCCCGCACCGCGGCCAGGGCGTTGGCTCCGAAGCGCCGTACCGGCCTCATCCCCGGGCTCACCGCGGTGCAGGAGCACCACCACCCCAAGGGTGTGGTCACGGTGATCTCGCCGTGGAACTACCCGTTCTCCCTCGGCGTGGGCGACACGATCCCCGCCCTCCTCGCCGGCAACGCAGTGCTGCAGAAGGCCGACAACCAGACCGCCCTCACGGCCCTGTTCGGCCTGGAGCTCGCCCGCGAGGCCGGCCTGCCGGAGGACGTGTGGCAGATCGTGCTGGGCCGCGGCTCCGCCATCGGCGACCCGCTGCTCGACGCGGCGGACTTCGTGATGTTCACCGGCTCCACCGAGTCGGGCCGCCGTATCGCCGAGCAGGCCGGCCGCCGGCTGGTGGAGTGCAGCTTCGAGCTCGGCGGAAAGAACGCCATGGTCGTGCTGCCCGACGCGGATCTCGGTCGCGCCGCGGAGGGCGCCGTGCGGGCCTGCTTCTCGTCGACCGGCCAGCTGTGCATCTCGGTGGAGCGCATGTACGTGCACGACTCGATCCACGACGAGTTCGTGGAGCGGTTCCTCGCCGGCGTACGAGCGCTGCAGCTGGGACCGTCGTTCGACTGGACCTGCCAGATGGGCAGCCTCACCTCCACCGAGCAGCTCGAGGTCACCACCTCCCACGTGGACGACGCAGTGGCCAAGGGTGCCACGGTGCTCGTCGGCGGCCGGGCCCGCCCCGACCTCGGCCCGTTCTTCTTCGAGCCGACCGTGCTCACGGACGTGACCCCGGAGATGACCCTCTACCGCGAGGAGACCTTCGGGCCGGTGGTGTCGATCTACCGGTTCTCCACCGACGACGAGGCCGTGGAGTTGGCCAACGACTCCCGCTACGGCCTCAACGCGAGCGTCTGGAGCCGCTCGGCCCGCCGGGGCACGGAGGTGGCGTCCCGCATCCGGGCCGGCACCGTGAACGTGAACGAGGCGTACGCCGCGGCATGGGGCAGCATCGATGCCCCGATGGGCGGCATGGGCGACTCCGGGCTCGGTCGCCGCCACGGCGAGCACGGGATCCTCAAGTACACCGAGCCGCAGACCATCGCCCGGCAGCGCCTGATGAACCTGGCCCCGGTGGGCGGCCTCGGCGACGACGCGTTCGCCGCGGTGATGACCACCTCGCTGAAGCTGCTCAAGAAGGTGGGGTGGCGGTGACAACCGCACCGCAGGCGGTGCCATTCGATTGGTAGTCTGATGGCATGCGCAGCACCATCGACAAGGCAGGACGGGTGGTCGTGCCGAAGCAGCTCCGGGACCAGGCGGGCCTGGTGCCGGGCGAGGTGGAGATCACGATCGACGGGTCCGGCCTCCGCCTCGAACCCGTGGCCGGCTCCGGTCTCGTGGAGGACGGCGGCCGCCTCGTGATCCCGGCCGAGGGCGCCGAGGTGGACGACGACCTCGTCCGCTCGCTGCGGGACGCCGACCGGAGGTGAGTCCGGCACCGACCCTCCTGGTGGACACGAGTGTGGCGGTGGCACTCGTGGTGGCGGACCACGCCGCCCACCGGGCCGTGGTCGAGGGCTTGGAAGGACGCCGCCTCGGTCTGTCGGGCCACGCCGCGTTCGAGTCGTACTCGGTGCTCACCCGGCTCCCCCCCCCCGCCAGGAGGGACCCGGCGACGGTGGCGCGCCTGCTCGTAGAGAACTTCCCCGCGACGGTGCATCTCGAGCCGGCCCGCGCCGCTCGGCTCGTGGCCGACCTGCCGATCCTCGGCGTCGCCGGCGGTGCCGTGTACGACGCGCTCGTCGGCGCGGCGGCTGCCGCGAGCGGGCTAACGCTGTGCACCCGTGACGTCCGGGCGCTCGACACCTACCGTGCGGTCGGCGCCGAGGTGATGGTGATCGGAGGAGCAGCCACATGAGCGACGACCCCACACCCCCGCAGGGCCCACCGGTCGGTCCGCCCACCGGACCGCCGCAGGGGCCGCCACCCGGCCCGGGCGTGGGCGGTGCGCCGTGG
>CAIPVR010000059.1 GCA_903868545.1 uncultured Actinomycetes bacterium | reverse complement strand
CGTTCGCCGAGGTGAACGACGCACCCGTGCCGGCGGTGCGCTTCGCCGACTGCGACGCCGTGCGGTGCGGGGTGTTCCTCGAGTGGACCGACGTGGACTTCGGCCCGGGCCCCGTCACCTTCCGGGTGGTGTCGCCGCCGTCGGCCGGCACCCTCCGCCAGGGCACCACCGACCCGGACTGCCCGGACTGCTACGTCGACGACCACCGGTTCCTCTACACCTACGGAGGGCTCGACTTCTCCGGGCTGAGCGACGAGTTCACGGTGGTGGTCTCCGACGGCGCCGCCGACTCCGCACCGTTCACGGTCCGCCTCGACGGGCCCCCGGTCCGACCGCTGGTGTGTCCGTCCGGCCCGATCGTGGTGCAGGAGGAACAGGGCGGGCCGCTCGACCTCGCCTGCACCGGGATACCCCGGGGCCTGTCGTCCACCTACCGGTTCCTCTCCCCGTTCCCGCACTTCACCTTGAGCGGCCTGGAGGCCGACGGGACGTTCTTCGGGCGGGTCTTCGGCTACTTCGAGCCCGAGTACTCCGGCACGATCCGACTCGACCTCCGGGTCACCCTCTCCTCGGGAGTCGTGCGCGACTACTCGCTCGACGTGGTGGTCGAACCGGTGAACGATCCGCCGGAACTGGTTCTCCCCCGTGACTGTTGCGAGTTCGAGATCGGCAACGACGCGTTCGCGTTCCCGCTCACCGTCCGGGACCCCGACGGACCGTCCGCGGGCTCCGTGAGGGTGCTCGCACCGCCGGCGCTGGGATCGCTGGTGGACCGCGGCGACGGCAACTTCGTCTACGACGCGTTCGGCGACCTGACCGGTTCCCAGGACTGCTTCAGCCTGGCGCCGTTCGACGGGCTGGAACCCGGTGAGTCACAGGAGATCTGCATGATCGGTCCCCCCAGGAGCGCGCCGCCCCCCGTCACCCGCTCACGTGCCGCGTCGGGTGTGGACCGGCGACTCGCCGCGTCGCGGACGGGGTCGATCCCGTGCGACGGCGACGTGTGCGGTACGGCGGGCCACGGATTCTCGGTGGACCTCTCCCGTGACCGGCCGGACCGGCCGTGGAACTCGCAGTCCCGCATCGGCCTCACGGCCGGCACGACGTTCGGGAGCGACCGGCCCTCCGACCAGGCCGACGCGGTGGAACGGGTCTGTGTCACCCAGCGTTGGACGGTCACGGCCACGGCGGCCGTCGCCGCCGCCCAGCCGTTCGGCTCGCTCCCGATGCTGTTCGACTCGGCAGGTGGCACCTCGCGGGTGCGGGTCAAGGGGTCCACCGCCACCCTCACCGGCCGGGTGTGCTCCGTCGGGGGGCTCGTGCGCCTGCCCGGCGCCGGTGAATTCGGCGCCACCCTCGACGTGGGTGGCCGGGCGCGGCTGTCGTCGGTGCGGCTGGAGCAGTGGATGCAGACCTACCTCGATCCGGGCACGGTGCCCGACCGGACGAGCAACCTCGTCGACACGGCGGTGTTCCGGTGAGCGCGATGCGGAGGTCGGGAGCCGGCGCGCGCCGGGCGGTCGCGCTGGCGGCCGTGGCCCTGTCGGGCCTGGTGGTGACCGGCTGTCCGGAGGTGCCGCCCGCCGGGTGCGTACCCACCCGGCTCAGCTCCGCGGCTCCGGGCCGCGCCGCACTCCCGGTGGCGGTGTCCGACGACGGCCGGCAGGTGCTGGTGGTGGACTTCGCCGCCGCCGACGGGCCGTCGGCCGGGGAGCGGAGGATCGTCCCCCGGGGCCGTACCGACGGAGCCGCTTACGACGGGGCATCGGTCCCCGACGTGGACGACTCGCTCCGGTTCGAGCTCCGCCCCTCCGCGCCGGTGGACACCGGCGTGCCCGACGTGGACGCGGATGTCACCGCCGGCGCGGAGGTGGTCGACCATGCGACCGGTGCGGTCACGCCGGTCGACCTGTCGTCGTTGGCGGGGGCGGGCTGGGAAGGGCCCTCCCCGGCCGGCGTCGTCGGGTCGGGTCGCCTGGTGGTCACCGGTGCGGTCGCCGGCGTGCCGGTGATCGGGCTCGCCGCCCCGGACGGCAGCGCCTTCGTGGACCTCGGGGTGGGCCTTCCGGTCGACGGCCCGTCGGCCGCCGGACGGCTCGGCCGGTACCCGGCCACCTCGGCCGACGACCGCGTGATCGCCTTCCGTACCGAGGCTCCGGCCGGAACCGGGATGGCGGGCCAGCTCGTCACCGCGGATGCGGCGACGGGCGAGCTCGCCGTTGCGGGGACCTACACCGCCGGTGCCGACGACGCCGGTCAGTGGGTGGCCCCGCTGGGCCGGGGGTCGGTGGTGGTCGGTGGCGGCTACGACTCGGCGGGTGGCGCGGTGCCGACGAACCGCCACAGCAGCGTCCTCACCGTCACCGACGGGACCGGCCGGGTGACCGACCTCGGCATCGCGGCGCCGTCGCTGCCGGTGCCCCTGGATCCTGCGGCGTTCTACCTCGATGTCGTCCAGGTGGCCGCGGGCGGCGGTTCGTTCCTCGTGTCCACCTGGGCCGGGCCACCGGCCCTCGTCGACGGGGAACTGTCGGGCACGCCGTCGGTGAGGGTCGTCGGGAGCGGGCCGGGCCGTGACCTCACCGCGCTCGCCGGCGCGCTCGGCGCCCGTGGCGACGCAGGCCTGACGGCCACCGTGGTGTGGTCCGCGGGCGGTCCGGGGGCCGACCCCAACGGCGACCTTCCCGACGTACTCGCCGAGGGGTGCTGGTCCTGAGCGGAGCTTCACGCCGCACCCCGATACGGAGCACACTGTGGGTCAGGCCGGGGCGACGGCCGGTCTGATCGGGGGCGAGCCATGAGGGTGTCACGACGGGGGTTCCTCGCAGGAACGGCGGCGCTGGGCGCCGCCGCGTGCACCCCGCAGGGGCCGGGTGGCCCGTCGGGGCCGCCGTGCGTGGTGCCGGCCCTGCCCGGGGCCGAGGCGCTCCCGACCCCGGGGAGCGCGGGGCTGGTCGACGAGGCGTGGTTCCAGGCCCGGGCCACCGGGTTCCTGGGGCTCTCCACGAGCTCCTACGACCCCGGCAACCGCGCCAATGTGATCGGCCACCTGCTCCGCGCCCGCCGCGACCCCTCCTTCGTGTGGGACCCGTCGCAGGTGGCGCCGACCCTGGTGGGCACGGACCCGTTCCGTGACACCGACGACTTCGAACTCGTGGACCTCCAGTGGGTGGTCCGCCTCGGCCGCGGCGTCCTGCCGGCGGCCACGATCGCCGCGGTGGAGGACCACATCGCCGGGGCGCGCTACCGCTACGACGACCCGCTCCCGGCGGGGGTGGTGGACAACAAGTGGTTCTGGTCCGAGAACCACCGGATCATGTTCGCCGTCGACGAGTACCTCGGGGGGCTGGCGCTGCCCGACCGGGTGTTCACCTTCACGGGCCTCACGGGCGCCCAGCACGCCGAACGGGCACGTCCGGCGGTGCTGGCGTGGATCCGCGAGCGTGCCCGGTTCGGGTTCAGCGAGTGGCACTCGAACACCTACATGAAGTTCGACTGGTCGCCGCTGCTCACCCTGGTGGAGTTCGCGGACGACCCCGAGGTGGTCGCGCTCGGGGCCGCAGCGATCGATATCGCGTTGTTCGACCTGGCCACCCACAACTTCCACGGCGTGTTCGGGGTGACCCACGGGAGGGGGTACAAGGGCGCCAAGACCTCCTGGGACCGCGAGTCCACCTTCGGGACCGCCAAGTTCCTGTTCGACAACACGGACCGGCCCTTCCCCAACCCCAACGACATCGGACCCCTCTACCTGGCCGGGTCCACGAAGTACCGGCTCCCCGAGGTGATCCGCCGGGCCGGCGCCAGTCAGGCGGTCGAGACCGTCCGCGAGCGTCACGGCGTCCCGCTCGACCCGCACGAACCGTTCACCCCCGCCCCTGTCGCGGCCTTCGGGTACGACTACTCGGATCCGGCGAACCTGCCGTTCTGGTGGTCCCACGGTGCGCTCACCGCCTGGCAGATGGTCCCCACCAGCCTCGCCGCCTGCAACCGCTGGAACCTGTGGGACACCGAGCTGTTCCAGAAGTTCTCCGCCGTGAAGCAGTTCGCCTCGACCAGTCCCGGCCTGGCCCAGGTGGCGATCAGGGAACTGGCGTCCTTCGCGGCGGCCGGGGTGCTGGGTGAGGCCCACACGTACACGTGGCGCAGCCCCGAGGTGATGCTGTCGTCGGTGATCGACCACCGCTTCGGTGATGCCATGGAACAGGTGCACGCCTGGCAGGCCACCCTGGGGCCCAACACCATGGTGTTCACCACCCATCCGTCCAAGGAACCGCCCCGCACCACCGACTGGGGTGCCGACAGCGGCTACTGGACCGGGACCGCGTCCATGCCCCGTTCCGCGCAGCGGGGCCGGGTGGCGATCCACCTGTACCAGCCCGCGTACGAGTCACCCTCGGACCCCCTGCTCGGGCCGTACTTCTCGTACCGGCCCTACACGCACGCCTACTTCCCCCAGGACCGCTTCGACGAAGTGGTGGAGTCGGCCGGGTGGGTGTGCGGTCGCCGGGGCGACGGCTACGTGGCGTTGTGGTCGGAGCGCCCCACGCAGTGGAGGACCTATGACCCGACGACCTACGCCACCGACGGCATGACCCGCCCGTTCGACCTGATCGCACCGGGTGGCGCGGACAACGCCTGGATCGTGGAGGTGGGCCGGGCCGCGGACCACGGCAGCTTCGCTGCGTTCGTGGCCGCCGTCACGTCGTCGGCGCCGGTGGCGGTCCGCTCACCCGGCCGCATCGACGTCTCCTACACCTCCCCGACCGAGGGTGAGCTCCGCTTCGGCACTCAGGGCGGGTTCACCGTGGACGGTGTCGCCACGCCGCTGCGCGACCACCCACGGCACTCCAGCCCCTGGGCCGAACAGTGCGCGAACGGAGAGGGCTTCGACATCTCCGACGGGTCCGTGCGCCTGCAGCTCGACGTGGCCCGTGCCGGCCGCCGGGTCAGCTGAGCGCAGGCGCGTGACCGGCTCCGCCGAGGAGCGGGTGGGGGAGCTGGTGACCGCCCTCACCGACGCCGAGCTGGTCGGCGTGATGTCGGGCGACGGGCCGCTCGTCCGCGGCACCCGGGACATGAGCCGCCGCTACAACGGTGAGCCGATCGTGGCCGGCGAGGTGGCCCGCCTGGGCCTGCCGGGCATCCGCTTCACCGACGGCCCCCGCGGGGTGGTCATGTACCACTCCACCGCCTTCCCGTCGCCGATGGCCCGCGCCGCCACCTTCGACCCCGACCTCGAGGTCCGCGTCGGCGACGCCATCGGGGTGGAGGCCCGGGCCCAGGGGGCGAACCTGTTCGCCGGGGTCTGCATCAACCTCCTGCGCCACCCCGCGTGGGGGCGGGCGCAGGAGACCTACGGGGAGGATCCCCACCTGCTCGGCGAGATGGGGGCCGCCCTCGTGCGGGGGACCCAGCGCCACGTGATGGCCTGTGTGAAGCACTACGCGCTCAACAGCATGGAGAACTCCCGGCTGTGGCTCGACGTGCGGGTGGACGACGCGGATCTCCACGAGCTCTACCTGCCCCACTTCCGCCGCTGCGTGGATGAGGGGGCGGCCGCCGTGATGACGGCCTACAACGGGGTGAACGGCTCACCGTGCGGCCACCACCGGCACCTGGTCGTGGACGTGCTCAAGGGGGAGTGGGGCTTCGACGGGTTCGTCATGTCGGATTTCACCTGGGGCATCCGCGACGCCGCCGATGCGGTGGACGGCGGCATGGACCTCGAGATGCCGTTCCGCTGGCGGTTCCGGGCCCTGACCCGACTGCTCCGTCGCGGCCGCGTCACCCGGGCCCGGCTCGAGGACTCGGCCCGCCGGTTGGTCCGCCAGCAGCTCCGTCAGGCCCACCGGGGCGAACCCGGACGCTACGACCCGGCGGTGGTGGCCGGCCCTGCGCACCGGGCCCTGGCCCGTGAGGTGGCCGCACGTTCCGTGACCCTGCTGCGGAACGAGCCGGTGCCCGGCCCCGGCGGGCCTGCGCCGCTGCTCCCGTTCGACCCGGGGCGGGTGCGCTCGCTCGCGGTGCTCGGGGCGCTCGCCGCCGAACCGAACCTCGGGGACCTGGGTTCCAGCGAGGTGCACCCCCCGTCGGTGGTCACGCTCCTGCAGGGGCTCACCGCTGCGGGGGAGCGTCACGGCACGGAGGTGCGTCACCACGACGGCGCCGACCCCGGGGCCGCGGCGTCGCTCGCTGCCGGCTGCGACGCGGCGGTGGTGGTGGTGGGCTGCACCTGGCGTGACGAGGGCGAGTGGATCATCCG
>CAIPVR010000058.1 GCA_903868545.1 uncultured Actinomycetes bacterium | reverse complement strand
CCCGGCGCGGCGGTGGCCGCGGCGGTGGCGGTGGGGCTCGAGGTCACCGTGCGGCTCGGGATGGCGGGGTACGACCCCACCGCCAACGGCGGCCGCGGCCAGTCGGTGTTCTTCGAGCACGGCCAGCACGCCACGTCGATCTGCGGCGCGGTGGGCAGCGCGGCGGCGGCCTCCGCGCTGCGCTCGCCCGGGGACGCGGCGGCGGCCGCCGACTCGATGGCCGTGGCGTGCTCCATGGCCTCCGGCATCATCGAGGCCAACCGCACGGGTGGCACGGTGAAACGCATCCACTGCGGACTCGCCGCGCAGGCCGGGGTGACGGCGGCCGAACTCGTGGCCCGCGGCCTCACCGGCGCACCCACTGCGCTCGAGGGCCGCTTCGGCTTCTTCCGGGCGTGGCTCCGCGACGAGTGGGACTCGGCGGCGGTGACCGACGGCCTCGGCAGCGACTGGTGCGTGGCCGACATCTTCTACAAGCCCTACCCCGCCAACCACTTCACCCACACCGGCCTGGACGCGGCCCGGCGCCTGCGCGCCGCAGGCCTGCGGCCCGAGGACGTGGCCGCCGCCCACCTCGGTGTGGCCACGCCGACGGTGCGCACGATCGGCGAGCCGCTCGAGGTGAAGCAGCGGCCCGACACCGGCTACCAGGCGCAGTTCAGCGGGCCGTTCATGGTGGCCGTCGGCCTCCTCGGCGGCTCGGGCCTGGGGTTGGGGCTGGCGGACGTGACCGACGAACGGGCCCGCGACCCCGAGGTGCGCGACCTGATGGCCCGGGTGACGGTCGGACCCGACGAGCGGTGCGACGCCGTGTACCCGCGACAGTTCCCCGCCGTGCTGACCGTGACCACCGCCGACGGTCGAACGCTGGTGGAGGAGGTCATGGTCAACCGCGGCGGCCCGGGCGACCCGCTCACCGACGCGGAGCTGGCGGCGAAGTTCGCGGACAACGTCGAGGGCCTCCTCGACGCCGGGACCGCGAAGGAGGTGGTCGACGCAGTGGGCGATCTCGTCCGCCTCGACGACCTGGCGCCGGTGATGGGGCCGCTGCGGTCGGTCCCCCGCCGTGACGACGCGACGGACGGTGCAGAGCCGGAGGTGACCCGATGACCCAGGACCCCGACACCGCGGCCGCCGTGGCCGTGCCCGAGCTGGTGATCACCGGCGCCCGCGTGGTGCGCCCGGAGCTCGACCGTGTCGACGAGGTGGACCTGGCCGTGGCCGGCGGCCGCGTGGTGGCCCTGGGGCACGGCCTGGCCGGGCCGGCCGCGGCGGCGGGCGCCGAGGTGGTGGACGCCCGCGGCCGGTACGCGTTCCCCGGGTCCGTGGACGCCCACACCCACATGGGGATCTACGCGCCGCTGTCCGAGGACGCGGTGAGCGAGTCGGCCGCGGCGGCGGTGGGGGGCACGACCACGGTGCTCAACTACATGCGGACGGGCCAGTACTACCTGAACAAGGGCGGCCCGTACGAGGAGTTCTTCCCCGAGGTGCTCGACCTCATGGAGGGCAACAGCCACGTGGACTACGCGTTCCACCTGGCGCCCATGCAGGCCTCGCACATCGACGAGATCCCGCTGCTCGTGGAGCGCTTCGGGGTGACGTCGTTCAAGATCTTCATGTTCTACGGGAGTCATGGCCTGCACGGCCGCAGTGACGACCAGTCGTCGTTCCTGATGACCCCGCCGGGGGAGCGCTACGACCTCGCCCACTTCGAGTTCATCATGCGGGGCGTGGCCGCGGCCCGCGCCGCCTTCCCCGACCACGCGGACTCGATCAGCCTCTCACTGCACTGCGAGACGGCCGAGATCATGGCGGCCTACACGAAGATGGTGGAGGAGGACGGCACGCTCACCGGTCTCCGGGCGTACCACGCCGCCCGGCCGCCGCACTCCGAGGGGCTCGCCGTCACCATCGCCTCGTACCTGGCGCACGAGACCGAGCTGCCCACGATCAACCTGCTGCACCTCAGCTCGGCCAAGGCGATGGACGCGGCGCTGCGCATGGCCGGGGCGTTCCCCCACGTGGACTTCCGTCGGGAGGTCACCATCGGCCACCTGCTGGCCGACGTGGACACGGCGAACGGCGTGTACGGGAAGGTGAACCCGCCGCTGCGGCCCCGCGAGGACGTGGAGGCGCTGTGGGAGCACGTGCTCGCCGGCCGGGTGGACTGGGTGGTGTCGGACCACGCGTGCTGCCGTCAGGAGCAGAAGGTGGCGGCCGAGCACCCCGACGACATCTGGCTCGCCAAGTCGGGTTTCGGCGGCACCGAGTACCTGCTGTCGGGCCTGTTCAGCGAGGGCACCCGCCGGGGCCTCACGCCCGCCGCGGTCGCACGCCTCGTGAGCACGAACCCGGCCCGCCGCTACGGGCTCACCGGCAAGGGCAGCCTCGAGGTGGGAGCGGACGCCGACATCGCGCTGCTCGACCCGTCGGTCACCTACACGGTGCGGGCCGAGGAGTCGCCCTCCACGCAGGGCTACACGCCGTTCGAGGGCCACGAACTCACCGGTCGGGTGAGCGATGTGTGGGTGCGCGGCCACCGGGTGCTCGAGGGGGGCCGGGTGGTGGGGACCCGGCAGGGGGAGTACCAGGCCCGCGGGCCGGCCCGCACCCGCTGACCGCCCCCACCGGCGAAATAGGGGTCCGCAACGCCCGGATCGGGCGTCCAGGACCCGGAGATCCCGGGGGGAGGGGCGGCCGCACGCCCTTTCGCCACCCGGGCAACGGGGGTACTGTGCGGTCGTTCCGCACAGTGGAACGCTGTTCGCGATCAGGGCGACCGGACGCCGACGGGAGGAAGTGCATGGAGACCACGCAGAGCATCGCCGACATCCACGACACGGCGGCCCTGACCGACACCACGGCCGAGTTCCGACAGCTCCAGACGGCGATGTCGGCCATGTTCGAGCGGGTGCAGGCCCGCTTCGAGCTCGAGCCCGACCCGGCCGTCGAGGAGTTCCACAGCTACGGGGTGGCGGGTGGGCCCTCCGGCTCGATCAACGCCTACGCCGGGCCGGAGATCGACTGGCTCGTCCACTCCTGGATCGGTGATCCGGAGAAGGGCTTCACCAACCTCCACCTCACCATCTGGAACGGGCCGCAGACCTGGGTGCCGCACTTCGGCATGGCCTGGGGCACCCTCCCCGACTACTGGTACTTCGTGGACCTCGTGCCCCGGAAGGACCCGCTGGCGGACCCCGCCTACCTCGACCGCTACTACGAGCCCCACAACGAGCAGTACATGGCGCTGCGCCACGAGCCCGGCTTCAGCCCGTTCGTGAGCCAGACGCTCTACGTGCGCCAGTCCGTGAGCCACACCGCCCTGTGCTTCGTGTGCGAACGCACCGAGCGGTCCGCGGAGCGCATGATCGAGCTGGCGGAGGGGCGCCTCACCGACTGGCTCGCCTGCATGGACGAGGGCGACCCGGTGGCGCCGTCGGAGCGGGCCGCGCTGGCCGAGCGCGACCTGTTCGTGCGCCGAACGATCGCTGACCGCGACCCGGCCAACGTCATGGGCGTGCGATTCTTCGGCGAGGACATGACCGAGCGTCTCGTGCGGGCCCTGTGGGGCGGCGATCGCACGCTGCCGCGACCGACCTGAGCGAGGGACCGATGCTCAAGAACTACTGGTACGCCGTCGAGTTCGGCGAGGCGGTCAAGGACACCCCTACGCAGGTGCGGGTGTTCGACCAGGACCTCGTGCTCTACCGCGACTCCCGCGGGCAGGTCGTGTGCCACAGCGACATCTGCATCCACCGGGGCGGGTCCCTCGCCGGCGGACGGGTGAAGGACGACTGCGTGGTGTGCCCCTACCACGGCTGGGAGTTCGACAGCTCCGGCGCCTGCCGCAAGATCCCCGCGAACCGGGAGGGCCTGCCGGTCCCGAAGAAGGCGCGGGTGGACACCTACCCCGTCGTGGAGCGCTACGGCTACGTGTTCGTGTTCCTCGGTGACCTCCCCGAGGCGGAGCGTCCGCCGATCCCGGTGCTCCCGCTGCTGGAGCCGGTGACCGAGGCCCGCGCCACCGACAACCGGATCATCACCGGGGAGTTCCACTGGAACGCCAACTACGAACGGGTGATCGAGAACGGGGTGGACGCCGCCCACGCGCCGTTCGTGCACTCGACGAGCTTCGGGAACCCCGACAAGCCGGTCATCGAGGACTTCGAGTTGCACGAGACGATGGTGGGCGACCACCTCACCTCGGCGCTCTACACCGTGTTCCTCGAGCCGCCGGACCCGAAGGGGATCTGGAAGGTCATCGCCAAGAAGAACGCCGAGCGGCCGCCCATCGAGACCGGCAACGGCATCTTCTTCCCCAACGTCACGTTCCTGCAGGTGAAGCTCCCGCTCGGCACCATGACGCTGTTCACCGCCGTGGTGCCGGTGGACGAGCACCACTCCATCTCCAAGTGGACGATGTGCCGCGACTTCTTCACGCAGCCGTGGGCCGTCACCCTGCTCCGGGCCGACAAGGACTCCCGGAAGCGGACGATGAAGATCTTCTACGAGGACCAGCCCACCGTGGAGGGCCAGCGTCCCGAGCTCATCCCCTTCGACCTGTCCGCCGAACTGCAGGTCAAGAGCGACGCGGTCCAGCTGAGCTACCGGCGTTGGCGGCAGGCCGCCATCGACCGGGGCTGGGGCATCGACGAGCACCTCGTGGCCGACCGGCGTTACGAAGGGGCCCGGGTCATCCCGTCGCCCACCCGTCGCGAGCACCCCGAACTGGCCAACGCCTGGGTGCTCAAGGAGATGGAGGCCAAGGAGGGCCGCCGCGCCCGGGCCCGCGCCCAGCAACCCCCCGCGCAGCCGACGCAGCCCGGCCGGCCGCAGGGGGCAGCGCAGTGAGCCTCTCGGGGGACCTCTGCCTGGGCACGGTGCAGGCGGTGGTCGACCGGCTGGGCCTCACCGAGGTGCCCGGGGCCGACTCGCCGGAGCACATGGTGCTCACCAGTCCGATGTCGCCCGACGCGCCCGTGGGTGCCGTTCGGGTGTTCCGCCGCGAGGGCGTGGCTGACGTGGTCTACGTGGGCCTGACGGTGCCGATGATCGGCCTCGACAGCCACATGATGTTCGCGTTCACGCCGCCGTCGTCGCCGGTGCCGCACTTCACGCTCGACTCGGTGGCCGCCGGCCCGCCGCCGGGGGTGGAGGCCGCGGCCACAGGGGGGTTCGCGTTCCACCTCGACCTCATCCCGAAGGCCGACCTCGGCGCCCACCTCGGCTACCTCCGGCACTGCTTCGAGCCGCTCACCCCGCTGCGGGAGGCGGCCCAGCAGACCGAGGGCCTCAGCCCGGCACACCTGTCGCCCACCCAGTACGCGGTGATGTCGGCGTGGATGCTGGTGCACCGGGCCGACGAATCGGCCTTCTCGGCGATCGGCCCGCACGTGGCGGCGTACCGCGACCACTGGTTCTCGCTGGTCGAGCACGGCGTGCCGGCGGAGGTCCTCGACGACCTCGGTCCCGACGACTTCACCGAGCGCGACCTGCGCAACCGGGCGATCGTCTTCGACCCGGGCGTGGACCCGGTGTGGGGCCGGGTGGCGCAGCTGGTGGGCGAGGAGCAGTCGGAGGCGGTGCGGTCACTCCTGGCCGCGCCGCTGGCCTGAGTCAGGAGCGAGCGAGATGGGTGACGGCGTGCAGGACGACGCAGCGGACGGCGGCGCCAGTAACTGGCAGCAGCGCATCGAGGGGGAGTGGTACGGCAACCCCTCGGTGTGGGATCCCGAGGGCAACCACACCGGGTGGATCAAGGTGGCGCGCTCGTCGGTCCACGAGGGCGGCCGCACCACCTATTACATGGACACCCGTTTCGACAACGACGGGCCGCTCCGCAACCGCTTCGAGTTCACCGAGTTCGCGTTCGAGCTGAACGACGACGACCTCAACCGCGTGTACCTCGGGCCCGACTTCATCGGTGCGGGCCACCCGTACGGCTCGCTCGTCGACGCCCACTACTACTCGCCGGCGTGGCAGGCCGACCTCCGCACCATGGTGCACGTGCTCGACGACGGCGAGACCCAGGTGTACTCGTCGCTGCTCTACGACGGTCCCACCGTCTGCGCCGTCTTCAACGGCGTCTACAAGGTGGCGTTCGACTACGAGGAGAACCCCGACACGCGGGCGCGCATCGACGCCTTCTGTGCGGCCGAACGCCAGGCCGGGCGCCGACCCCACACCATCCCGGCCAAGGAGGCCGGCAGCTGGTCGGGTTCCATGGCCGTGTACGGCGCCGACCAGGAACCTGCCGGCAAGGTCGACGTGCGCATCTCCCACAGCCCCACGTCGTTGCTGCGGGCCCGCCAGACCGTGGAACTGTCGGGCACCATCGAGCGGTCGTGGACCTTCGACCGCTACCACGACGGCAACCACCACACCTACGACGGCCCCGACCTCTACGGCAACGGCCGCGCCTACGGCCGGGCGCTCTACACCACCCAGCACCTCTTCGGTGTGGCCAACAAGATCACCGGGCGGGAGTTCCTCTACGACGACGACCTCAACCTGTCGGCGTGCTGGAAGTGGTTCGACGGCGACCGCATGGAGTACCTGCTCTACGGTTCGCTGGCCTGGCAACCGGCGTGAGTGGTGCGGCCGGACGCGGCTCGGCCGTCGCGGTGCGGGTGGCCACCACCGATGTGGTGGCCACCGACCGCTTCCTCCGCCTGTTCGGCTTCCGGGTGGCACCCGACGCCGGTGGCGGCCTGTGGTTCACGGCCGGGACGGGCGCACCGGTGTGGCTCGAACCGGCCGAACCCACCGGGCCGGAGGCCCCGGTGGCGCCAGAGGGGTTCCAGCGCGGGCCGCGGGCACTCGACCTCTACACCACCGACCTCGAGGGCGTCCTCGCCGACGCCGCTGCCGCCGGTCACGCGGTCAGCGGCCCGGGCACCATCGCCGTGGGTCCGGTCACCATGCGCCAGGCGCTGGTGGTCGGCCCCGACGGGTTCCCGGTCGTGCTCGTGGAGTCCACCCACCGTCGTTCCTCGGCCCTCGACGACGAGCCGACCCGCCGGTGTTCCGAGCCGCACTCGGTGGTGTGGTGCGTCGACGACCTCGACGCCGAGGCGGCACGCTGGCAGGCGGCCGGGTGGACGAAGGGGCCGGACCTGTCGTTCACCGAGCCCGCGGTCAGCGAGTACCTCGGCCTGCCCCGGTCGCCGGTGCCGATCCGCATGACGATGCTCTCGGGGCCGGGGGTGGAGCCGGTGCGGCTGGAGCTGCTGGAGTTCCCCGAGGACCCCGGCGCGCCGATGCCCGCCCCGGCGATCGCCGGTCTGGTGTTCCGGGTGGCCGACGCCGCCGAGCGCGCAACGGTGGCGGCCGCGCTGGAGCTCGACGCCGTGACCGGTCGCACCCCCGGCGGCGTGGCGGTGGAGCTCCGCCCGGCCTGAGCCGGCGGGGGTCAGTCGGCCAACAGGCGTCGGGCCCGGCGCACCACGGCTTCGTCCACCATCCGGCCGTCGGGGCCGGTGGTCGCCCCCTCGCCCCGGGCCAGCGCGGCGTCGAAGAGGGCCACGAGCTCGCGGGCCTGCTCGAGTTCCTCCTCGGACGGGGTGAACACCTCGTTGACCACCGGGACCTGGTCGGGGTGGATGCAGGATCGCCCGGAGTACCCGAGGCGGCGGAGTGCCTCGCTCGAGCGTCGCAGGGAGTCCACATCGCGGAAGTCGGTGGCCACCGGCCCGGTGGGTCCGCCCAGCCCGCCGGCGGCCGACGCCACCACCGCTTGGGTGCGCAGGGCGAGCAACTCGATCCCGTCCGGGCCGGGTGCCATCCCCAGGTCCGCGGCGAGGTCCGCCTCGCCGAGCGCCAGACGGACCACCCGCGGGTGGCGGGCGAGGTCGACCAGCTCGAGCAGACCCGCCGCGGTCTCCACCAGGGCGGTCAGCATCAGGTCGTGGCGTCCGGTCCGGTCGAGTTCCCCGGCCACCCCGGTGACCATGGCGACGGTCGCGCCGGGCACCACCACGCCGCCCACGCGGGGTCCGAGCGCGGCCACCGCGGCCGCGTCGTCAAACGCGGTCGCCGGGGTGCGGGCGTCGATCCGGACCAGGATCTGCGGTGCACCGTCGGGCACCTCTGCGAGGGCGGCCGCGAGCCCATCGCGGGCGGCCCGTCGGGCCGATGGCGCCACGCCGTCCTCGAGGTCGAGGATCAGCGCGCCGGGTGCAGCGGCGCCGGTGAGCCCGGCGGCCTTGGCGATCCGGTCCGGGCGGTCCGCAGGCACGTACAGGAGTGATCGGGGCACCCGCGCAGCATACGGACCCGCCCCGGGTGCCCCGGCTTCCGGTGCCCGGCGTGCCGCCCCGGGCCGCCGGACGTCCGCCGTGCTGCGGCCGGTGTTCGGTGGGGGGTTTGCCCATGGGAGCGCCTTGACCCTTGGTGAACGCTGTCAGTAGCGTTCCCGCAATGGAGAAATGACGTTCCGCAGAGCGGAACGACGTGTCTCCGCGGGTGGTTCGAACAGGTCCGCGTGGGGCGGACCGGTGTGGAAATCGGGGAGTGCGGCCCGGCGGAGTCCGGGTCCGGGAGGTTGCCATGAAGGCCCAGCGGGCGGGAGGCGTCGCCCTCCTGGTGTGTGTGGTGGCCTCGTTCCTGGTGGGGCCGCTCATGGGCGCGGCCGGCGCGCCCGCCAACGTCGGTGCCACCACCACGCAGACCGTGACCTGGAAGTGCATCGGCACCGGGCTCTCGTCCAGCGCGGTCATCGCCGACCAGAGCGCCTCGGTGGCGCTCACGCTGCCGGCCGTGGTCACCCCCGGCCAGGCCACCAACGTCACCATCGACATCGGGAACCTCAACCTCTCCGCCGCGCCGTCGTTCCTCGACCTGAACTCTGCCGGGGTGAACGCGGCGCTCGAGCTCACCGGGGCCACCGCGTCGGCGATCCCGGTCACCAACTTCGTCGGCAACGGCGCCTCGCTGAACCTCAACCCGTTCACCGCCGTCGTCAACGCCCCGGCGGGCCCGGCCGCGATCACGGTCACGAAGATCGTCATCGTCGTCGGCTCGACCGGGTTCGTGTGCACCCCGGCCGGCGCCGCGCCCAGCTTCGAGTTCCCGGTCGGTACGACCACGACCACGACCACCACCACGACCACCACCACGACGACCACGACGACGACCACGACCACCACGACGACGACCACGGTGCCGTCGACGACGACGACGGTGAAGCCGACGACGACCACGACGACCACGGTGCCGTCGACGACGACGACGGTGAAGCCGACGACGACCACCACGACCACGGTGCCGTCGACGACGACGACGGTGAAGCCGACGACGACCACGACCGTGGCGCCGACCACCACGGCCCCCTCCGAGGTGAAGCTCGTGGAGACGAGCCGCACGGTGAACTTCGGGTGCAGGCTCATCGACAACAAGACCGGCGGCCCCTTCGGCAGCGGGAACGCGCCGGACTCCGTGGTCACCGCCAAGCTGATCGCCCCCGACAAGGTGGGCGCGGGGCAGAAGTTCCAGGTGCAGTTGCGCCTCGAGCCGGCTCCCAAGAACGGCCCGATCAAGCTGTCGGTCGGCCAGATGACCTACACGCTCGCCCTCAAGGTGAACGGTGGTACCCCCCAGAAGGTCACCTTCACGGGAACGAATACGGCGGAGATCCTGCCGAACTCCACCTTCTCGTTGCCGCAGGCCGCGGGGTACCTGGTGGCCGACGTGACGGCCTCGGCGCCCGTGGGTGAGCGGGTCGTTCTCGACCTCGACCAGATCGACCTCGTCGGCGCCCTCGCCGGCCAGGAGGTCGACACCCGCTGCAACCCGAAGCCGGCCGAGGGTGAGAGCGCCACGGCCGTGGCGAGCACGACGGTGATCGCCGGGTCGGTCCAGGTGCCGGTGGTGACCGCCACGACCACCACCACCGTGCCGAAGAGCGCCACCTTCGCCACCTGCGCCGAGGCGCGGGCCGCTGGTCGCGGTGTGATCCCCCGGAGCAGCCCCGCCTACAGCAAGTCCCTCGACTCCGACGGTGACGGCCTCGCCTGCGAGGCCAACGAGGGTGCCGCCACGGGGACGCCTGCCTCGGTGGCGTCGGCGTCCGCCACCCGGGCGGCCACCACGACGAAGGTCGCGGGTGCGGCACTGGCCTTCACCGGTGCCGCCAGCTGGGCGATGGCCGGTGTGGGCCTCGCGGTCCTCCTGTGCGGCCTGGCCCTGATGGCCGCCGCCGCCCTTCGCAACCGGCTGCGCCCCGTCCGGGTGGAGCGACGGGGGTGACGCTGTACCAGTTCCTGCTGGTCGCCCACATCGCCGTGTTCGGCGTGTGGTTCGGCACGGACCTGGCCACCTTCTTCCTGTCCACCAAGGTGCTCGACCCCGACCTCGAGGTCGGCACCCGGCGGGTGATGGCGGGCTCGATGATGTCGGTGGAGGTCCTCGCCCGGCTGTCCCTGCCCACGATGCTGGCGCTGGGGCTGAGCCTCTCGATCGAGTCGGGACTGCTCGACCTGCCCCGCGTCTGGATCCCGTTGTTCGGGCTCGGCGCGCTGTGCTGGGTGACGATGGTGTGGACCATCCACCGCTCCGGCGGCGGTGAACTCGGTACGCAACTGGCCAACGTGGACCTCGCCGTGCGGATCACCGTCTGCGTGGGCCTCTGGGTCACCGGCCTCTGGTCGGCGTTCGGCAGCGGCCCGTTCCTGAGCCAGTGGCTGGGGGCCAAGGTCACGCTCTTCGCGCTGATCATGACCTGTGGCATCGCCATCCGCTTCCTGCTGCGGCCGTTCGCCGGCGCCTTCACCGCGCTGGTGGCCGAGGGCCCCTCGCCCGCCCGGGAGGCGGCGATGTCGGCGCCGGTGCAGCGGGCCCGCCCCCTGGTGATGGTGATCTGGGCGTCATTGCTGTCGGCCACGGTGCTGGCCGTGACCCAGAACGTGCCGTGGTCGGCGTGAGCGGGAGGTCGTCATGAGGCATCCATCGAAGGAACGGGGACCGGTGCGGGCGGTCGTCGGGCGGCTGCTCGCCGCGACGGCGTTGGTGGCCACGGTCGCGGGCGGGCCCGCGCTCGCGCTCACCGCGGCGCCCGCCGGGGCGACGCACCGAGGCGAGGCGATCGTGCTGTCGCAGGCCAACGGCCTCACCGAGGGCCAGACGATCAGCGTGGTGCTCAGCGGCTTCGTGCCCGGCGGCGTGGACGGCCAGCACCCCAACGCGAAGCTCGTCATCGCCGGTCAGGGTTCGTTCACCACGATCCCCGACAAGCTCAACTTCGAGGAGTACTCCACCGCTCCGGAGGTGCTCATCCAGCCCGACGGCACCGCGGTGGGGGAGATCACGGTGTTCACCGACCACGGCACCGGCAACGACGGCCAGCCGATCAACTGCGCCACGCAGGCGTGCTGGGTGGTGGCGGTCCAGGAGCCGTTCCTCCCGGCCGACAAGAGCCTGCCCCAGGAGCCGAACTACGCCGCCCAGGAGATCACCTTCGCCTCCGGTCCGGTGACCCCGGTGGCGCCGACCGGTCCGGCGGTGG
>CAIPVR010000057.1 GCA_903868545.1 uncultured Actinomycetes bacterium | reverse complement strand
TGGCGGGTCTCGCGCTCCTCGGGCACGCGTTCAGCGTGGTGGAGGGGTCGCAGATGGCGGCGCTGGGGATCGGGGCGATCACCGTGGGGGTGGCGGTCGTCCGTGTCGGTCCCCGCGCCGCCCTGGTGGCGCCAGCGGTGCTGCTGGTGGCGCTGAGCGCCCTCGTCGGACGGGCGGTGCTCCGCAGCGAGACCCGGGCCACGAGGCCCGTGGCCCTCGGCGCGACGGCCTGAACCGGCCCGACCGGGCGGCTGCCGTCGAACCGGCGGCCGATCAGCGGTAGCGTTCCGGACGGCGGTGCGACCGGGGCGGTCACCGCCGGAGGGGGCACGGTGAACGACGACACCACACCGAGGGTCAGCCGACGCCGGCTGCTCACCTGGTCGGGCACCGCGGGCGCGCTCACCGTCGCCGCCATGGTGACCGACGCCTGCTCCACACCCGCACCTCCGGGCACTACCACCACCACGACCACGATCCCGAGCACCACGACCACCACGGTGGTCAAGGAGCTGGACGCCAACGGGCTCCTCCTCCTGCCGGGCTTCACGAGCCGGATCGTGGCCCGCGCGAGCGAGGAGGTCGCCGGCACCGGCCACACCTACCGCTGGTACCCGGACGGGGCGGCCACGTTCCCCGACCCGGTCGTGCCCGGCGGCTGGTACCTCGCGGTCAACCACGAGGCCTGGCCGGGCGGGGTGACGAGCATCCGATTCGCCCCCGACGGCTCGATCGTGGGCGCAGGGTCGATCTGCGACGGCACCACCTACAACTGCGCTGGTGGCGCCACCCCGTGGGGCACGTGGCTGACGTGCGAGGAGTACGACGCGGGCCGGGTGTGGGAGTGCGACCCCACGGGCGCCGCGCCCGCGGTGGTCCACGACGCCATGGGACGGTTCAGCCACGAGGCGGCGGCGGTCGCCGCCGACGGACGGGTGTACCTCACCGAGGACAAGTGGGGCGGCGGCTTCTACCGGTTCACGCCGGCCACGCCGGGCGACCTGTCGGCGGGCACCCTGGAGATCGCCACCGGACCGGGTCCGGTCGGTGCCGTCACCTGGGTGGAGGTCCCCGACCCGTCGGCGTCGGCCACCCCCACCCGCCTCCAGGTGCCGTCGACGATCGGCTTCAGTGGTGGCGAGGGCATCGACACCTCCGGCGCCGACGTGTGGTTCACCACCAAGTACGACAAGCGGGTGTGGCACTACCGGACCGACACCTCCACCGTCGACCTCCGCTACCAGGGCGGCTCCGGCGTGCTCGACGGGCTCGACAACCTCCTCGTCGACGAGGCGTCACAGGTGCTGTTCATCGCCGAGGACGACGGCAACCAGGAGCTGGTGGTCATCCGGCCCGACAACTCCGTCGAGGCGGTGGTGCAGGTACCGGACCAGCCGGACAGCGAGATCACGGGCCCGTGCTTCAGCCCCGACGGCCAGCGGGTGTACTTCAGCTCCCAGCGGGCGCCGGTGGGCCCGTCCGCGCTCGCGGTGGGCGTCACCTACGAGGTCACCGGTCCCTGGGACCAGTACCTCGGGCGATGAGGGCCCCGCACCGGGGCCGGGAGGTGGCGCAACGGTGAGACGAACCATCGGCCTGCTCACCGCGGTCGCCGCCATCGGCGCCGCGGCCGCAGCGGCCCGCCACGCCCGTCGGTCCTTCGAGGGGGTGCCGGCCGATCTCCGTTCGCCGGCGCTGCTCGTACCGTTCCAGGTGGACGACCGCGTGCTGGGCGTGGCCCGCCGCGTGATCAGCAGGCCCACCCCGCCGGTGGGGGGCACCACCGTGACCGAACTCCTCCCCGGCGAGGGCGGCCCGCCGGTCCGGCTGCTCGTGGTCGAGCCGGAGCGACGTGACCGACCCGGACCGGCGCTGTTCTTCATCCACGGCGGTGGCCTGGTGATGGGCGTCCCCGACGGCTCGATCGACGTCTGCAGCCGCCTCGCCCGCGACGCCGGCGTGACCGTGGTGGCCACGAGCTACCGGCTCGCTCCCGAGCACCCGTACCCCGCCGCGATCGACGACTGCGCGGCCGCGCTGGCGTGGGTGCACGACCACGCGGAGGACCTCGGGATCGACCCGACCCGTATCGCCGTTGGCGGCGCGAGCGCCGGTGGTGGGCTGGCGGCCGCGCTCTGCCAGCGCGCCCGCGACGAAGGTGGGCCATCGGTCCCGTTCCAGCTGCTCGTGTACCCGATGCTCGACGACCGCACGGTGCTGCACCCTCCGCCCGGGCGGTTCGCGGTGTGGACCCCGACGTCGAACCGGTTCGGATGGACCTCCTACCTCGGCCACGCCCCCGGGCCCGACCCGCTGCCGCCGCACGCAGCGGCGGCCCGCTGCGCCGACCTGTCGGGCCTGCCCCCCGCCTGGATCGGGGTGGGCGACCGCGACCTGTTCCAGGACGAGGACGTCACGTACGCCCGCCGACTGGAGGACGCCGGGGTGACGGTCGAACTGGTGGTGGTGCCGGGCATGTACCACGGCGCCGACGCGGTCGTCCCCGGCTCGAGCACGTCAGCCCGCTTCATCGGCTCGATGGCGGACGCGCTGCGAACGGCCCTCGCGCCGGTACCGTGACCGGATGCGTCACCTCCGTCCCGCCGTCCTCGGCGTCGCCACCCTCCTGACCGCGGCCCTCGCCCTGCCCGCGTGCGGTGGATCCGACGACTCCTCGTCGTCGGCGTCCACCACCGCGGAACCCGCCGGCGGTTCGTCGTCCGACGGCGGGGAGGCCACGACCACCACCACCGGCAAGGGTTCGGCGCAGCTGCCCGCGGACGTCTGCGCGCTGTTGCCCGCCGACCAGGTGACCGCGCTCCTCGGTTCGCCGGCCACCGGCGCCAAGGGCGCCGAGTCCCGGAACCCCGAGAACCCGCAGTTCGCGTCGTGCCTGTGGGGCGACCTGACCTCGCCCACCGGTCAGGTCTCGCTCGCCGTGTCCCTGCCCATGCCGGAGATCGGGATCGACTACCTCCAGACCGTCTTCGGCGGCGCCGGCCCGACCACACCGGTCCCGGTCGGCGAGGACGGCGAGCTCGCCGACCGCTTCGTCCGCACCGGCGGCGGGGGTGTCGGCAAGACGATCCTCTTCAAGCAGGACGGGCTGACCGTGGCCCTCGGCCAGTCCGGCGACACGGTCGACGCGGCCAAGCTCCAGACCGCGGCGCAGCAGGTGGCCGAGGGGCTCTAGCCACAGCCCGGCCGGCGGTGTAGGACACCACCGTGCCGACGCGCCTCGACCTGTACGCCCAGCTCCTCCGCCACGGGCTGGACATCGCGAAGGGCGCCTACCCGGCCCGCTGGACGGCGCCGTTCCCGAGCGAGGCGCGCTGGAGCCGGGAGCAGGCGAGCGCGTGGCAGGACCGGACGGGTTGGCTGGTCGGCTGCAACTTCATGCCCTCCACGGCGGGCAACCAGCTCGAGATGTTCCAGGCCGACACGTACGACCCGGCGACGATCGACCGGGAACTCGGTTGGGCGGCGGAGCTCGGCATGAACAGCATCCGGCTCTTCCTGCACCACCTGCTGCCGGAGGTCCCCGGCTTCTGGACCCGCCTCGACGAGGTCCTCGACCTCGCGGCCGGCCACGGGATCGGCGCGATGCCCGTCCTCCTCGACGGGTGCTGGAACCCCGTCGCCCGACTCGGCCCCCAACCCGAGCCCCGGCCGGGCACGCACAACTCGATGTGGCTGCAGTCGCCCGGCGCCGCGATCCTCTCCGACCCACGACGCTGGGAGGAGCTGCGCCCGTACGTCGACGAGGTGCTCACCCGCTTCGGTGACGACCCCCGCGTGCAGTGCTGGGACCTGTTCAACGAGCCGAACGGCCCGGAGATCGCCTATCCCCGCACCGGATGTGCCGACAAGTACCGGCTGGCCACCGGGCTCCTCGACCGTGTCTTCGACTGGGCCCAGGCGGCGGATCCCGCGCAGCCGCTCACCGCCGGGGTGTTCGTCGGCGTCTCCGGGGCGCTCGAACGCGGCGACCCGATCAACCGGATCATGCTGACGCGCTCTGACGTGATCACGTTCCACAACTACCTCCCGCGGCGCCGGCTCGCGGCGTCGATCGACCACCTCGCGGCGTACGGGCGGCCGCTGTTGTGCACCGAGTGGCTCGGCCGGCCCCGTTCCACCGTCGAGCTCATCGAGGTGTTCCGCGACCGCGGCGTCGGCTGCCACACGTGGGGCCTCGTCGACGGACGCACCCAGACGAAGTACCCCTGGACCAGCTGGAACCGCCCCACACCCGACGACGCGCCGTGGTTCCACGAGCTGTTCCACCCCGACGGCACCCCGTACGACCCCGCCGAGACCGACTTGTTCCGCCGTGTCGTGCGGGAACGGACCGGAGGCACCGCCACCGGCTGACCGCAGTGGTGCCCTGACGCGTCAGCGGCCGCGCACGAGCGAGCCGGGCCGTTCGTCGGTGAGCTCACCGGCCGCCACCACCGTGCGGCCGGCCACCAGCGTCTCGACGTAGCCGCGGGAGCGCTGCACGAGCCGGCCGGCACCGGCCGGCAGGTCGTGGAGCAGTTCCGGCGGCTCCAGTGCGAGCGCGTCGTGGTCGATCACGTTCAGGTCGGCCCGGCGGCCGGGGGCGATCACGCCGCGGTCGGCGAGGCCGTAGAGGTCGGCGGGGTCGGAGGTGAGGCGCCGGACCGCCTCCTCCACGCCGAGGCGCGGGCCCCGGGTGCGGTCCCGCGCCCAGTACGAGAGCAGGTAGGTGGTCATCGACGCGTCGCAGATCATGCTGCAGTGCGCCCCGCCGTCACCGAGGCCCTGGACGGTCAGCGGGTCGGCCAGCATCTCGTGGAGCCCGTCGTAGGACCCGCCGCCGAAGTTCATCATCGGGTGCAGCACGAAGTTCCGGCCGCCGTCGGCCGCGAACGCGTCGTAGAGCACCTGCCACGGATCCGTCCCGGCGGCGTCGGCCAGCGCGGCGACGCTGCGCTCACGGGTCGGTTCGTAGTCGAGCTCCGGGCCGAGCGGGAAGAGCCTCGGGAACAGGTGCTCGGTGTACTGGTCCATGCTCGGCGGGCCCGTCACCTCGGGGGCCTCGGCCAGGATGCGGGCCCGCACCTCGGGCCGCACCATCGCCGCCGCCCGCTCGTCGAGGGGCAGTTCGGCGAGCCGTCCGTACGAGGGGCGGAACCGGAACGGGTTCATCGCCGACTGCAGACCGAACAGCATCCCGAAGCAGCGGCTGGCCACCTGCGGGCGGATGGTGGCACCCCCCGCGTTGGCCCGACGGACCTCGTCGAACCACCCGCGCCAGTCGTGGCCCCGACGCGGACCGTCCATCACCAGGAACGTGAGCGGCCGTCGCGTCGAGCGGCCGAGACGGACGATCCACTCCATCTCGCGGTCCATCGCGCCGCGCTCGTCACCGCCGATCTCGCCGGAGATGCCGGCGGGCACCACCTGGAACACGCCGCGGCCAACCGAGTCCATCGCGGCGAGCAGCGCGGCGAGTTCGTCCTCGGCCGCGTGGGTGCCGGGCACCAGTTCACCGCGGGCGTCGCGGTGGCCCACCGTGCGTCCGGTGGAGACGCCGAGCGCGCCGGCCCCGAGGGCGTCGCGCACCATGGCCGACATGGCGGCGAGGTCCTCGCCGGTGGCCGGCTCGTTCGCCCGGGGGCCCATCACGAACGCGCGGAGCGCCGCGTGCGGGACCTGCGCGCCCACGTCGATCGAGCGCGGCATCGCCTCGAGGGCGTCGAGGTACTCCCCGAAGGACTCCCAGCCCCAGCGGATGCCGTCCGCGAGCGCGGTGCCCGGGATGTCCTCCACCCCCTCCATCAGTTCGATCAGCCAGTCGTGGCGGTCGGACCGGACCGGGGCGAACCCCACGCCGCAGTTGCCCATCACCGCGGTGGTGACCCCGTGCCAGCACGAGGGGGTGAGGTGCGGGTCCCACGTGGCCTGACCGTCGTAGTGGGTGTGGATGTCCACGAACCCGGGCGTGACGAGGGCGCCGTCGGCGTCGAGCCGACGCCGGGCGCCGCCGGTCACCCGGCCCACCTCCACCACGGTGCCGCCCTGCACGGCCACGTCGGCGGTGCGCGCCGGCTCGCCGGTGCCGTCCACGACGGTGCCGCCGGAGATCACCAGGTCGAACATCAGAAGTTGGCCAGGTAGGTGCCGTGGGCCATGTTCCCCCCGCGCAGGCCGAGCCACTCCTTGAGCTGCGGGTCGAGCGACCGCCGGGTCTCGGGCGACAGCACCCGCCACCAGTTGGCCTGATGACGCAGGAACGACCGGGTGTAGAAGGCGAACATCATCGCCCGCTCGCGGTCATCGGACGTGTTCGCGCCCGAGGTGTGCCACAGGCGGCCGTCCATGAGGATCACCGAGCCGGCCGACGCCTCGAACGCGACCATGCCCTGCTTCGGGTCCTCGGGCACCTCGGCGAAACAGGTGAGCCGGTGGCTGCCCGGCAGGTAGCGGGTCGCCCCGTTGCCCTCGTCCACGTCGTCGAGGCACCAGATGGCGTTCATCGAGTAGCGCGCCGGCCACGGTTCCGGCATGACCGTCGACTGGTCGTTGTGGGCGTTCATCGAGCCGCTGCCCGGCAACGCGATGTTGGCCGTGAAGTTCGACACCGCGAGGTCGCCGTCGAGGAACCGCTCGACGTACGGGATCACCGCCGGGTGGGTCACGAGATGGACGAACACCGGGGAGTGCTCGATGAGGTCGTAGATCCTCACGTTGCGACCGCCGGGGTCGAGCGCGTCGATCCGGGTGGGGTACCCGCGGGCCTCGCTCGCCGCCGCGGCCGCCACCAACTCGGCACGGGCGTGGGCCACCTCGTCGGGGCCGATCACCCCGGGGAGCACCGCCCAGCCCTCGGCCTCGAAGCCGTCCACGACCGAACGGTCGAGCTCCACCCCGGTGGCTGACACCTGCGTCAGCGTAGTGTCGGCCCGCTCACCGCAGCACCCGGCACAAGCCGGTCAGCAGCAGAGCCCGGTCAGCGGGGCGGGAAGCGGAGCGCACCGTCGAGGCGGATGTTCTCGCCGTTGAGGTAGTCGTTGGCCACGATCGCCTCCACCAGCGAGGCGAACTCCTCGGGCCGCCCCATCCGCTTCGGGTTCACGATGTTGCCCACGAGCGCCTCCTTCATCGACTCGGGCGCCATCTCCATCAGCGGCGTGCCCATCGTGCCGGGGGCGATCGCGCACACCCGGATGCCGAGCGGCGCGAGGTCGCGGGCCATCGGCAGGGTCATCCCCAGGATCGCGGCCTTCGCCGCGGCGTAGGCGAGCTGGCCGACCTGGCCCTCCATCCCGGCGATCGACGCGGTGTTCACCACCACGCCGCGCTGGCCGTCGTCGTCCGCGGGATGCGCGGCCATCGCCGCCGCGGCGAGCCGGGTGACGTTGAAGGTGCCGAACGCGTTCATCGCCATCGTGTCGACGAAGCCCGACTTGTCGAGCGGCTCACCGCTGCGGCCCACCAGCCGGCCCGCCGACGCGGCGCCCCCGGCCACGTTGACCACCACCGACAGCTGTCCGAGGGACTCCGCGGCACCGATGGCGTGGCCCACCGCCGCGTCGTCGTTCACGTCGCCACCCACGCCGAGCACACCGTCACCGAGTTCGTCGGCGAGGGCCGCGGCGGGATCGGTCGCCCGGTCGAACACCACCACCGCCGCGCCCAGCCCGTGGAGCCGGCGGACGGTCGCCGAACCCAGGCCACCGGCACCCCCGGTGACGATCACCGATCGACCTTCGAGCTGCACCCCGGACCCCCTCTGCGTCGGACTCGTGGGACCCGGCGACGCTACCGCCGGTCGCGCCCCGGCCCCGTCGGTCAGTTCCGGCGGGGCGGCCGGGGGGTGATGGCCACGCTCGGCACCGAGGTCGCGGCACCGCAGCGGAGCAGGCCGTGCAGGACCTCCACGAGTTCCTCCACCTCCAGCAGGTGGCCGTCGAGCAGGCCGCGTTCGGCCCACAGCGAGAGGTACCCAGCGAACACCTCCGGGTCCCACCCGGCGGCCAGCTGGGTGGCACCGTCACCCTCGCCACCCGCGCAGTCGCCCACCACCACCCGGGTGAAGCCCACCTCGGGGTGCTCGGCCCGCCACGCCTCCACCAGCTTGTCGAGCGCCGCCTTCGTCACCGTGTAGGCGGCCAGGCCCGGCCACGGCGGCGTCATCGACGCACTCACCGAGCTGAGGTAGGCCACCGTCCCGTGGGAGCGCCGGAGGTGGGGCAGGGCGGCAGCGGTGACCGTCGACGCGCCCACCACGTTGGTGGCGAAGGCCAGTTCCCACTCCTCGGCGCGCAGTTCCTCCACCGGCGCCAGCACCCCGAGGCCCACGCAGTAGACCACGGCGTCGATGCCGCCGAGCCGTCCGGCGGCCACGTCGACGGCGTCCCGGCAGGACCGCTCGTCGGTCACGTCGCACGGGACCGCGACGGCGTCCCCTCCGGCCTCCGCGGCCGCGTCGGCGAGCAGGTCGGCACGCCGCGCCAGCAGGGCCACCCGGTCGCCGCGTCGGCCGAGGCCCACCGCCAGGCAACGGCCGAGGCCGGTGGAGGCGCCGACGACGACGACCCGGCTCAACCGAACCTTCCGTAGAGGAACTCCGCCACGGGGATCGCCGGCTCGAAGTCGTGCGACAGGCCCGAGGCGAGGTGGCCCGCGTCGGACACGACGGTCTGGCCGTTCACGGCGCTCGCCGCGGCGCTGCACAGGAACACCAGCACGGCGGCCTGCTCGGCAGGGGTGGACGGCTCGATGCCCACCGCTTCGCGGTAGTCGGCGCCGAAGTCGAGCCACATCTCCGAGTTCGCCCGGGCCAGCGGAGTGTCGGTGGGTCCGGGACAGACCGCGTTGATGCGGATCCCGCGGGCGAGCATCGGCCGGGCCTGTGACGCGACGTACGCGCACATCGCCCGCTTCATCGACAGGTAGTCGGCCTTGCCGTGGGCCTCCACCCACGCCACGGCCTCGTCCCAGTCGGTGATCGCGAGGAACTCGAGCAGCACGTCGAGCTCGGCCTCCCAGCCCAGGCCGGCCGCCGAGGAGATCATCCCGATCGCGCCGCCGCGCGTCAGCCATCCCCGTTCGACGAGACGGTCGATGAGGTAGCGGTGGCCGATGAAGTTGATGCGCTCGATGCCCGGCGTGCCGTCGGCCACCCCCGCGCAGGAGAAGAGCACGTCGATCGGGCCGGCCAACGACTCCAACGCGGCGTCGACCGACCCGCGGTCGGACAGGTCGAGCGCGATGGCCTCCACGCCCGGCTGGGTGACCTGGGCCCGGTCCATCACCACCACCTGCGCGCCGGCATCGACCGCGAGTTCCGCCACGGCGGCACCCATGCCCGTCGCCCCGCCGACCACCAGCGCCCGCCGGCCGTCGTACCTGAACGAGTCGACGGCGCTCATGCGAGCACCCCTCCACACACGGTGACCATCAGATCCCCCTCGGTCCGTCGCCGGCCCGGAGCGGGCCGACGGGCACCGAATCTAACGTCGGCGTCGACTCCGGGCCCCGTTCAGAACTGCGTGCCCCAGGGGCCCATCCCCCGCACCCTGGTGGGCGTGACCCGGATGACGAATCCGGCGGGCGGGTCGTCCATGGGCGGGAAGACGGCGCCCGGGCCGATGTAGCGCTGCGCCAGCTCGCCGAGCAGCTCCGGGGCCCCGCCCTCCGTGACCGCAGCGGTGCCCTCCACCACGAGGTAGTTCTGCATCCCGTGCTGGTCGCCCTCTGCCTCGATCGACAGCGACACGCGGGGGTCGCGGCGGAGGTTGGCCACCTTCTGGTCGCTCGACAGCTTGCCGATCACGATCTCGTCGCCGTCGAGGCCGACCCACACGATCGTCACGTGCGGGCTGCCGTCCTTGTTCACCGTCACGAGGTGGGCAAGTCGGCCGGACTCGATCACGGCCCTCGCACTGTCGGGGATCACCATCCGCACCTCCGTCGTGGACGCGTCGCGGAGCCTAGGTGCCGGGCCCCGCAGCCGCTCCCCCACCACCCGGTGCCGCCGGGTGGAGTAACACAGCACCCATGACGGCGACGGCGTTCACCGGCGGCAGGATCCTCACGATGGACCCGGCGCGGCGGTCGCCGGAGGTGGTCGTGGTGGAGGCCGACCGCATCGTCGCCGTGGGGGACCGCTCGCTCCTCGACGCCCACCCCGGTGCCACGCCGGTGGACCTCGCCGGTGCCACCCTCGCCCCCGGGTTCATCGACGCCCACAACCACCTGTCGATCGCCGCGCTCGACCCCCGGTTCCGGGACGTGTCACGCGCCGCCACGACGGAGGAGTTGCTGACGGCGGTGCGGGCGCAGGCGGAGGCCGAACCGGAGGCCGAGTGGGTCCGGGTGATCGGCTGGAACGAGACGGCCACGGGCCTGCGCCCCACCCGGGCGGAGCTCGACTCGCTCGGCCTCGACCGACCGGTCGTCCTCGTGCACTACACGCTGCACCAGTGCCTGGTGTCGAGCCTCGGCCTCGACCGGCTGGGGATCGGGCGCGGCACCCCGGACCCGCCGGGCGGCGAGATCGAACGCGACCGGCAGGGCGAGCCGACCGGCGTGCTCCTCGAACGCGCGTGGAGCCTCGCCCACGCCCGCTCGCTCGCCCCGTACACCGATCCGGACCGCTGGGCCGAGCACATCGCGGCCCGGGCCCGGGTGCTGCACCGGTACGGGATCACCGCGGTGCACGACGCCGCGTGCTCACCGGAGGCCGAGGCGGTGTACCGGGCCATGGCCGACGCGCACGAGCTCCCGGTCTCCGTGCTCGCCATGCCGCATGCCGCGGAACTGCTGATGAACGGCGTGGGCCCGCGCCTCGACGGGCCCCGGACCGGCGAGGGCGACGAGTGGCTGCGCACCGGGGCGGTGAAGTGCTTCGCGGACGGGGGCGCGTCGATCGCGATCGACGTCACCGTCGACGGCCACCGGCTCCGCTTCGGCATCCGCATGGAGGACCTCGCCGAGCACGCCCGGGCCGCGGTGACCGCCGGGTTCCGGATCGGCGTGCACGCGATGGGCAACGAGGGCGTGCGCTCGTGCATCGACGCCTTCCGGGACGCAGCACGCGCCCGACCCGCCGACGACCACCGCTTCCGCATCGAGCACGCCGGACTCGCGTCACCCGCCCAGTGCCGCGAACTCGCCTCGATCGGCGCGGTGGCCGTGGTGCAGCCGGGGTTCGTGGACCACGTCGCCCACGCCACCGGCGGCGCGGAGTTCGATGGGTGCGCGTGGCTGCCGTTCCGTGACCTCGCCGAGGCCGGGGTGGCGCTCGCCGGGTCGTCCGACGACCCGTGCGCACCGGTGGCGCCGCTGTGGGGATCGGCCCGGGGCGCCACCCGCCTCGCGGTCGACGGCACCCCGCTCGCCCCCGACCAGTCGGTGCCGTTCGAGGACTGGCTCCACGCCTACACCGCCGGCGCGGCGTTCGCCGGGGGCCAGGAGCACGAGCGGGGCCGCCTCGCCCCGGGCCTGCGGGCCGACCTGGTGGTGCTGCGGGGCACCGGGACGGGGTGGACGGTGGCCGAGACGTGGGTGGCCGGGGCGCGGGTCCACGCCGCGGCCGGCCCGGACTGAATGTTGACCATTCCGGTCGGATTTGCGACCATCGACGGGTGAGCACCGTCGTCGTCCTCCACGCGCATCCCGACGACGAGGCCATCTTCACCGGCGGGACCATCGCCCTCCTCGCCGACGCAGGACACCGCGTGGTGGTGGTGTTCGCCACCTCCGGCGAGCTCGGCACCGGTGCCGGACCGGGCCTCGCCGGCCGTCGACGCGAGGAGGCCCGCGCCGCCTGCCGCCTCCTCGGGGCCCGGCGGGTGGTCTTCCTCGACCACCACGACTCCGGGGTGCACCCGACCCCGCCGAACGACCCCTCGGCGCCTTCTCCAACGTGGCGGTGCACCACGCCGCCGACCACGTGGCCGCCCTGCTCGACGGAGAAGGGGCGGATGTCCTCGTCACCTACGACAGCTGCGGCGTCTACCCGCACCCCGACCACCTGCACGTCCACCGGGTGGGGTCGGAAGCGGCGCGGTCGTCGGGGCTCCACACCTGGTACGAGGTGACCGTCGACAGGGAGTACCTCCACTTCGTCGACACCCACGTGGCCGCACTGGCCGGCGCCGCGGTGGAGCCGATGCTGCGGCTCGGTTCCGCCACGGTGGAGATCACCACCACCGTGGACGTGCGCCCGGTGCTGGCCCGCAAGCTGCTCGCCATCGCCGAGCACGGCAGCCAGGTGCCGGACCCCACCTTCGGCGCCGAGCACCGGTTCCCCGAGGTCTACGGCTACGAGTGGTTCATCCGGCACGGCCCGGCACACGTGCTCGAGGACCTCGTCGCCGGAGCCGGAGCCGGAGCCGTGACACCCGCACCGACGACGGGGTGACCGGGGGCCCCGGCGGGGGCCGCCGACCGCGGGATCACGACCGGCGGCGGCACTCCCGGGTGGTCCTCACGCCAACGACGGCGGCACGCGCAGCACCCGGACGAGATCGGCGAGCATCCGGTCAACGGCCGCGCGGTGCCCGCAACGGTCGTACGCCCTGACCCAGGCGTCGCGGTCCGCGGCACCGCGGAGGGGCCGCCACCAGCTGGCGGTGCGGTCCACCACGGGAACGTTGGTGTGCACCCAGGGGAGCACCCGGAACCCGAGCGGGGCGAGGTCGTGACGGTCCTGCGCCTCGATCGACGGGAACGCCGGGGCGGGCCCGCGGGAGCGGTAGGTCCGGTGGGTGCGGACGTGCCCGGACCGGAGGGCGTGCCGCTGGACCACCTCGTGGAACAGGGCGAGGAGGCCGTGGTCGAGCGCCGTGTCGGCCACCCGGCCGAGCAGGGCGACCCGATCGGCGCGCTCGCGGGCCTCGCGCTCGTAGCGGGGCCGGGGGCCGTCGAACCAGCCCCACCGCGAACGCACGACGCCGGCGAACTCCAGGTGGTTCATGGCGTGGTGACCGATGAGGCCGTCGGGGAGCACGGCGCGGAGGTGGCGCTCGGCCTCGTCGGGGCCGAGGCCACGGACCTCGTGGGCGCCCCAGCGAAGCAGCGGGCCGAGCTTGTCGTGGCCCCGTCGCACCCCGACGGCGTCGAGATGGTCCACCAGCGGATAGGTGGCGCCCTGCTGCGGGTCCGCGTCGCAACGCGGGCAGTCCCGGAGCAGGTCGAGGTCGTCGAACTCGGCGCAGTGGCACGGGAGCCCGGCGATCAGCTGGATACGCGCCGTCACGGCGCGGCGGTGGCGGCGGCGCACCGAGGTCAGGTCGGTGCGGGCCGTGCGGCGGGCGGTGCTCGGCAGCACCGAGCGCGACATGTCACGCACCTTCGCGGCGCGCGGATCGGAACGACGGGTCGTGTGGGCCATGAGGGTCTCCTCGACGGGCACGACCGCCCGGGTGGCGGTCAGCGTTGCCTCATGGCGCTCCTCCTCGTTCGTAGCCCCGTGGGCCTGCTCCGTCGCGGTCGGCATGTCACCGCCCCGGCTGTCCTCGGTGAGGGCAGCCGGGTAGTGAATGACGGTTCGGTGCCGCAGGTCAAGGGGATTCCGGGACGGGGAGCACGAGGCCGGTTCCATCACCAACGACCATTGGGCGATGCTGGTGCTAGGAATCCGCCGGCACCCGGGCAGGGAGCCGGAGCGGGGTCAGGAGATCGGCGGGAGCGGACGCACCGTGTCGCGCAGGAGCATGAAGCGCAACGACCAGAGCCCCGGACGGGGCGCCCGGAGCTCACGGTGGGCCCGGAGCACCCCGGTCACGGTCACCGCAGCGGCGACGAGCCAGCCGACCACCCCGACGACGAGGACCCACGGGTCGGACCACCGCCGCAGCACCACCACGCCGGCCAGCACCATCACCAGCGCCAGGTAGCCGAACCGGAGGGCCCGCACGGCCGTCCTCCAACTGGGGCGAGCCCGCAGGTCCGGCGGCTCGTGCATGCCGAACGGTACCCCGGGGCAGGGTCGCTCACCGGTGGTGGAACTCCCAGGCGGCGAACAGCACCGGCAGGGGTGGCCGGTCACCGCACCACTCGTCATCGTCGCAGTCCTCGTCGTCGTACCCGTCCTCGAGGTCCAGGTCGTCGACGTCGCCGTCCTCGTCGTCGAGGTCGCCGTCGGACTCGTCGTCGAACGGGCCGAAGAGGAAGCGACTCATCGTGACGGCCAGTCCCAGAAGGAGTCCGCCAGGGGGCCGTTGCGGCGCCGGTTGGCGACAGGACCGATAGGGCCGGTGGGGTCGGCGCGCCGGGTGAGATCCGCGCTCTCGGTGATGTCGGCGAGTTCCTCCGGGTCGAGCAGGTCGACGAGGTCCGAGAGGTCGTCCGGGGCGGGCTCGTCGGCATCGGTGATGGTGGCGGCGGCGTACTCGAAGCCCTGCTCGTCGGCCACCTCGAACGTCTCGACGCCCTCCGTGAGGGACTGCAGCACACCCCGCACGTAGGCGGCGTCGGTGAAGACGAGCGTCGCCTTCTCCCCGGTCTCACCCTGCGCGTTGACGATCAGGACGGTGTCCTGCGCAGCGGTGAGACCCAGCTGCCAGCTGACGAGCGGGTTCCAGTTGATGTCGTCGTACTCGGGATTCTCGATCACGTTCAGTCCCCTTCCTCCCACGGAAACGTAGCGAACCCGTGTGACGGCACGGACCGGTCCGCCACCACCACCCCGACCCCACTGTCACACCCCTCGCGTACGGTCGGCAGCACTTCATCCAGAACGGCCCGAGAGTCCCGGCTCGACGACGGCCTGGCAACCCCCACACGGGAAGGTGCCCCCGCCGGATCCGATGAGGAGAACCCCATGACCAACCGACCCGATCCCTCCGCCGCACCCCACGGCGGGCTGCAGCACCTCCAGGTGAAGCTCGCCTTCGGTTTCGACGAGGACCACCCGGCCCGCCCGGCCACACTCGTCGCCGCCGGGCACGACACCGTCGAGATCGGCTACCTCGACGGCACGACCGGAACCGTCACCGTGGCCGACCCGGAGCGCCTCGCCGACACCCTCGCCGGCGACGACCTCTGCCGGCTCCACGGCCGGCCCCTCCTCCTCGTGAACACCCACCACGGGGTCCTCGGCATCGCCACCGGCCCGGCCGCTCCACCGTCGCGCCTCGAGGTGCTGTGGGTGTCGCGACTCGAGGACGGCGCCGTGGTCGAACTCCTGAGCAGCGACGATGCCCAGCCCGCGTGGCAGACCTTCGCCGTGGTGGACCCCACCCGTCGTTGACGCGCACGCACCCGTGCCGGCGGGGCGGGAGACCCGACGGCGCTGTGGCAGAGCGTTCGCACAGGTTCCGCGTGTCACATCTCCCCCGGTGGCGCGCTCGTGCCCGACGGACCGCGTCGACGAGGGCGGCGACGTGTTCCCACCCCCACCGAGTTCCCAGGAGGTTCCGTGCCCCGGAGAGGTTCCGCACCAAGGAGAGTCCGTGTCCGTTGGCGGGTGCGCAGCGGTCGCATCCTCGAAGCCGAGGTTCGTCTGCTCGACGACAGCGACCCCGTGTACCCCGTGGGGGAGGACGGCGAGCCGGACCTGCAGGCACCTCGTGACGTGCTGATCGCCGCCGACGGCTCCGAGGTGACCGAGGCGACCGTCGGCGCCCTGTCCGCCGGTGGTCGCTTCGTCATGTTCGAGGACGACGAGGGCATCTTCGGCCTCCTGCCCCGGCAGATCATCGACGTCACACCGGTCGAGCCGTGATGCGCCGACCGCAGCACCTCACCCTGCACCGCGGCGCGGAGGTCGTGGAGGTCCGCGACGGAACCCGGGTGCTCTGCCGCTGCAGGTTCCTCGATGCAGGCGGTGACATCGCCGTCGAGCCCGGGCCCGTCGCCGTCGAGCCCGGCGCACGGATCGACGCCGACCTGGGCGACGAACTCGTCCGCGCCACGCTCCTGAGGGGCCTGGAACCCGGCGACGCCACCTACGAGGCGGTCGAGGACTCCGACGACCTCGCGCTGCCCGAGCAGGTGGCCGACCCCGACATGGACGAACCGCTCTACGACACCGGCGTGACCGTGAACGCCCAGCAGTGGGAGTGGCTGCCGGTGTTCGACGGCCCGACCGACCCGATGTGGGGCCCGGGTGCGCCGAACTGGCGCCTCGTCCCCGCCGGCTACTTCCGGCACGCCACACTCCTCGCCCGCATCGGCGCCGGCTTCACCAGGAGCATGACCGGCGGCGCCAACGTCGTCGGCGTCATGACCGACGGCCGGTTCCACTACTCGTGGCGCTGGAACGACGGCCTCGACACCGGCGTCGTCCGGTCGACCCTGAACTACCGCGAACGCACGGTCGAGCAACTCGCCACCGGGTTCGTCGCCGGCCTCGACGAGGACCTCTACCAACCGTCATGTCCCGACAACGACCGTGAGGACATCGACGGTTGCGAGGACGCCGGCTGGGAGATCGACATGACGTTCGACCCCTCCGTGCCGCTGGACCTGGTCGCGGACGCGCTCGCCACGGCGTGGCGGCCCTGCCCGACCCACGCACCCACCTGCGAACTGCAGGCGGCCGACCGACACTGGACATGGCGCCACGGCCATTGGCGACCCGCACCGGAACCGGGCTCCGGCACCTGATCCGCTGCGCATGGAAGCCGGGACGGCGTCAGGGGTCGATCACGGGGGCCGGGATCGGGCCGGGGTCGGTGGTCCCGCGGCCGAGCTGCCCGGAGTGGTTGCCGCCCCAGCAGTCGGCCCGACCGTCGGGGAGGGTGGCGCACGAGGCACCGCCGGCGCTCACCGAGGTCGCACCCCGCAAACCGAGCACGAGGTCCGGTCGGGCCGACAGGGTGGTGGTCCCCGTGCCCAGCCCGCCGTCGGTGTTGTCGCCCCAACAGGACACCGAGCCACCGACGACGAGCGCGCAGGTGGTCTCGCCGCCCGCGTCGATGGCGGAGGCCCCCAGCGTGCCGAGGACGCGGGACGGGATCGTGATCGGGGTCTCACCGGGACTGCCCTGTCCGAGCTGGCCGTAGCGGTTGAAGCCCCAGCACCAGGCCTCACCGGTCGCATCCAGTGCACAGGTGTGCTCGGCCCCGGCGGTGATGGCGGTGACCGGCGGGAGCGACCCGGCGACCGGCACCGGGGTGGCGGAGTCGGTGGTCGTGCCGTTGCCGAGCTGGCCGAACTGGTTGTCGCCCCAGCAGCGGACGCTGCGATCGGCGAGCAGCGCGCACTGGTGCCACGACCCGGCGGTGAGCGCGGTGACGCCACCGAGTCCGGCGACCGGGACGGGTGACGCACCATCGGCGCCGCCGGGACCGGTGGCCCTGCCCCAGCAGCGGACGGTGCCGTCACCGAGCAACGCACAGGTGCGCCCGTAGCCGGCGCTGACCTGCCGCACACCGGAGAGACCGGCCACGTCGACCGGGACGTTCGACCCGACGAACGTGCCGTTGCCGAGCTGGCCGTGGCCGTTGCCGCCCCAGCACCGCACGCCGCCGGCGCCAACGGACGCGCAGACGTGATCACCTCCGACGCTCACCCCGAACGCGCCGGTGAGCCCGGTGACCGGGAGCGGCACCAGCGCCTGCGAACCCGGGCCCAGGAGCAGGTTGCCGAGCTGGCCGTCGGAGTTGTCGCCCCAGCACGTGACCGAGCGGTCCGCCATGAGGGCACACGTCGTCCCCCCACCACCCGTGTCCACCGCGACGAGGTCGGTGCGGGGTGGGAGCAACGGCGCGACCGGGACGACGAAGGCGATGGGATCGTCGGAGGAGAGGAACGCCCGGGTGACGGGACGGGCGGGCGTGCAGTCGCCGTCGGAACTGGTGACGAACGTGGCGACCGAGCCCCGAGCGGAGGACCATCTCCCTCCGGTGATCGTGAACTCGGTGATGAACGGGCCGGCGGCCCCGCCGAACACCTCGGCGTCCACGGGTGAGCTGGAACCGTCGCTCCAGCGGATCGTCCCCGAACCCGATCCGACCGGCGCCCCCACCGGGAGCGCTCGGCAGAGATAGCCGGGCAGGACGACCGACAGCTCGAGGGCACCGGCGGTGATCCCCGAGCCGGTGTTGTCGACGCATCCGCTGAGCTGGGCCGACGGGTCGGTGGCGATGGTGACGTCCGCTCCGGAGTTGGTCACCGGCGGGTTGTAGGTGATGGCACCGGCGACTCGGGCGCACTCGATGAGGGGCACGGGTCGCGGTGGTGCAGCGGGCACGCACGCGGTGAGCACACCCGCCACCACGGCGACCACGCCCAGCAGCGCACCTACCCGTCGGAGTCCTCGGTACCGGTTGCCGACCATCGCGTCCCTCCTCACGTCGGGCGTGCGTCGAACGCACGAACCCTCGGAGAGCACCCTCGTCCGTTTCCCTTGCGGTGTCAACGACCGTGCCCGGTGGCGGCGCCGGGCCGACCGGCCCTCGACATCGTCGACGTCCCACCGACACCGCGATCGGCCTCGGCCGGCTCGTGGGAGGGACCCAAGGCGGAGCAGGCGTCCTGTAGACAGACATCGG
>CAIPVR010000056.1 GCA_903868545.1 uncultured Actinomycetes bacterium | reverse complement strand
GCGGCGTCGCCGTGGTCGACCTGCCCGGCGTGCTCGACGTGGCCGACGAGCTCCTCGACTTCTACGCCGCCGAACACGGGCTCGAGGGCCAGGGGTTCGAGCCCGACCTGGTCAATCCGGACCTCGGGTACCGGGAGCGCGTCTCGGACCGGATCGCCGCGGCGCTCGACGCAATGGTGGGCGATCTCTTCGTGGACCACGAACCCTTCCTGCGCCTGTTCCTCGCGAAGTGGCCCGGGCCCCAGAGCGACCTCTACCTGCACCGCGACTGGATGTACGTCGACGAGCGGCGATGGGGCCACACCTTCGTCGTGTGGATCCCGCTCTGCGACGTGGACCTGACGAACGGGCCCCTCCAGGTCCTGCGGGGCAGCCACCTGATCGACGACAGCCCGCGGGGCACGGACCTGAACGCGCCGTGGCTCAACCACCACGACGTGGTCGTCCCGCGGCTCGAGACGGTGACAGCGACGCTCGGCCACGCCGTCGTGATGGACAACGCACTCGTGCACTCGTCCCTGCCGAACGGCTCGGAGGGGCTCCGCCTGGTGGCGGCGGTCGGCATGCGTCCCTCGGGAGCCCCGCTCGTCCACTTCCTCCGCGCGGACGACGAGACCGCCTGGCGCTTCGATGTGGACGACTCCTTCCTCATGACGATCACCCCGCAGGACCTCATGGGCGCGCCCCCGGACCTGCCGGTGGTCGAGCGACTCGCGGCCGGTCAGCGGTTCTGGTCACCCGACGAACTCCTCGGGGCGCTCGGGGAGCCGGTGCCCGCCGCGCCCGCACCCGTCCGGCCGGCACCGGACGCGGCGGATGTGCGTGCCGTGCCCACCGACCAACCGACCGCCACTTCGTGGTGGCGCCGACTCCGCCGGCGCATCGGCGTCGGCTGACCCGCCCGTTGTCGGACCGGGGCCGAACCTCTACATTCCGGTGGTGAGCGAGGGCGTGCGCACGGAGGACGCCGATCCGTTGCGGATCGGGGAGCGGGTCGCGGTGCGGCGTCCGGTCGGGCTGCTGCCGATCCTGCTCGCCGCGGTGATCGGGAGCATCGGTGCCGTCGGCTTCTCGCTCGGTCTGAGCCCGGTGGTCATGGCCGCCGAGCACCGTCGCCCCGCGCTGGTGATCGTGGTCCTGATCCCCCTCGTGACCGCCGCGGCGGTGGCGAGGAGCTCCCTGCGCTCGGTGCTCGTCCTGATCCCCCTCCTCGGCGCGGCGGCCGCCCTCGCCACCTGGTCCACCGCCGGACGGATCCACGGGGTCTGGTGCGTCCTGGCCACGGGCGCCGCGGCCCTCGTGCTGAGGGGGCTGTGCACGGCCGGACGTTCGACCACCCGGTCGATCACGGGGGTCGCGGTGCTCGGTGCGGTCGCCGCGGCCGGGATGGCGTGGGCGCTCGACGGCGCCGGACCCGTGCCGCTCGTCGTGCTGGTCGTCCCGACCGCGATCGGTCTGGCGGTCATCGGCGACGACCGGCTGGTGGCCGTCGGCGACCGGCGGATCGCGTCGGCGTCCGTGTCGGTCCGGTCGGCGTCCCGACGGGCGCTGGCCCGGCTCCGGGCCGCGCCGGGCCGCGTCGTGGACCGGTGGAGCTCGTGCTCGGTC
>CAIPVR010000055.1 GCA_903868545.1 uncultured Actinomycetes bacterium | reverse complement strand
GGATCGAAGGGCCCAATGGCGAAACCCAGCCGCGCGGTCAGGCGGGCGAAATCGTCGTGCGTGGGCCGCTTGTCATGAAGGGCTATTGGAACCGGCCGGAAGACACCGCCGCCGTCCTGTCGGCCGATGGTTGGCTGCGCACCGGCGATGTCGGCTATATTGATGATGAAGGCTATATCTTCATCGTCGACCGCAAGAAGGACATGGTGATCACCAAGGGCGAGAACGTGTACCCGGGCGAGGTGGAGCGGGTGCTCGCGGAGCACCCGCTGGTGGTCGACGTCGCGGTGGTCGGCGTGCCCGACGACGAGCACGGCGAGGCCCTGTGCGCCGTGGTGCAGGTGGGCCCGGACGGGCCGCCCACGCTGCCGGAGCTGCAGGAGTTCTGCCGCGGCCGTCTGGCGGGCTTCAAGTTGCCGCGACGGCTCGAGATGGTCGAGGACCTCCCCCGCACCCCGTCGGGCAAGGTCATGCGGCGGGTGGTGCGGGAGCCGTTCTGGGCCGACCGGGACCGGCAGGTGAACTGAGGTGGCCGGACCCGCACCCGCCACGCCGGATCGGCCGCCACGCACCGGACCCGCGGGCCGCGACCCGTTCCTCGACGTCATCCGGGCGTTCGCCATGGTCGCCGTCGTGGCCAACCACTTCCTCTACACGCTGCTGTTCCGGAACCCGTCGGGGCAGTTCGAGCTGATCATGCTGCAGGAGTCCGGGCACCCGTGGGTCACGTGGCCCTTCGTGTGGGAACTGCAGGCGTTCTTCCTCCCCGCGGCGGCGCTGTCGTTCGGCCCGGCACTCCGCACCGGTGGCCGGCGCTTCGTGGGGCGGCGTCTGTGGCGCCTGCTCGTGCCGGTGGTCCCGTTGGTGGTGGGGCTCGTGGTGCTCGAGGCCTCCACGCGTGCCGCGGGCATGGGTGACTGCGCCACGTGGACCACCGGCCTCACGTGCGCCACCGCCATGCCCATCGCACCCCTGTGGTTCCTCGTGGTGCTGGTGCCGCTCACCGCCCTGACCCCGTGGCTGGCCCGTCACTGGCACGGCCGGTGGCGCATCGGACTCCCGCTCGCCGTGGTGGCCGTCACCGTGGTGTCCGACGCCCTGTGGATCGGCGGGGGCTCCGCGCTCCCGCTCAACGAGGTCACGGTGTGGGCGCTGGTGTGGTTCGCGGGCTTCGCGTATGCGGACGGGACCTTCGACCGTGTGGGCGTGCGCACCTGGTGGGCGGTGGTGGCCGGCGGGACGGTGGTGATGGTGGCCCTCGTGGTGGTCGGCCCCTACCCGCCGTGGCTGGGGGCCTCGCCCCGCACGATGATGACCGTGCTCGAGTGCGTGGTCGGGGTGAGCCTCCTCCTCGCCCTCCGGGGTCCGATCACCGCCGTGCGCGACCGCCGCGCGGTCGACTGGACCGTGCGTAACGTCGGCGACCGGATCATGGGCGTGTTCCTCTGGCACTACCTGGCCTTCGCCGCGGTCATCAGCGCCGCGGGGCTGGCCGGGGTCGACCTCGCCGAACACCTCGGCTGGCCCTACGTGGCCCAACGGGCGGTGATCATCCCCGTCGCCCTCGTGCTCCTCGTGGGCCTGCTCCGGGTGGTCGCGCCCGTGGACCGCATCCCCTACCCGGCGGACCGGCGCCGGGCCCGGCGGTCGGACGCGGTCGCCGAGCCGCTGGACGGACCGGGGGGACGCAGGTGAGCAGCACACGCACGGGCGCCGTCCCCGGGATCCGCGTCGCCGCCACCGCGACGGCGGAGGAGGCGGGCGGCCGACGGGTCGGCAACGACGAGGTGGACGACGTGGTGCGCGCCGGCGGGGGCGAGCCGGCCGCTGCGGGCTGGGCCGAGCACCTCGGCCTCCGGTCCCGGTGGTGGACCGCCCGGCCGGGCGGCGCGCAGTTCCCGGGCGCCCCCGCCACGGAGGACCTGCTCGTGGACGCCACGGCCCGGGCCCTCGACGCCGCCGGGGTGGCCGCCGCCGCCGTGGACGTGTTCGTGGCCGCGACCACCACCCCGAGCCGGCTCACCTCGTCGATGGCCACGGCGGCCACCGGACGACTCGGCATCGGCGGCATGGCGGTCGAGGTGCGAGCCGGGTGCCCCTCGGCGCTGCACGGGCTCGTGATCGCCGCGGCCCAGCTCGCGCTCGGCGCCGAGGTGGCGGTGGTCGCTGCGGCCGAGACGCTGAGCGCGGTGGCCCCGGGGACGGGACCCCTCGCGTACCTGGCCGGTGACGGTGGCGCCGCGGCGGTCCTGGTGCGGGACCCCACCGCCCGGGGCCTGGCACCCGCCGTGCTGGGCAACGACGGCACGCTGGCCGACGAGGTGGGTGCACCGGCGCCGCTGCCGCCCACACGGGAGCGGCTCGAGGGCGACGGCTACCGGCTCCGCTTCGGTGACGGCTACGACGGGCCGGCCCGGGCCGTGTGGGAGGCCGTCGGCGCCGATGCCCTCGCCGCCGCCGAGGTGCCCGCCGGGTGGATCGG
>CAIPVR010000054.1 GCA_903868545.1 uncultured Actinomycetes bacterium | reverse complement strand
GACGCACCGACCTCCACCTCGGTACTCACGTCACCCGAGGTGACGCGGACCCGGCCGGAGACGATCCCGCTGACGTCCGGGGGCGGCACGATGGTGAACGAGGGGCCGGTCCCGGTGATCGTGCCACCCACCTGCTCCACGACCTCGTAGGTGTAGGCGCTGCCCACCGGGCCGCCGGTGCAGTCAACGCGGACCGACGCCGCCACGTCCTCGGTGGAGGTGGCGAAGTCGGGGTTCGGACACCTGAGCGGTGGCGACGGGTCGAGCACCTCGAAGGGCACCGTGACCCGGTCGACGCCCTCGTTGGGGTCCACCACGATCAGCTCCACGGTGCCGGGGCCGATGTCGGTGAGGGTGACCTCCCGCACGGCGAGCGGCCCCAGGTCCGTGCCGCCGATCCCCGATCCCTGCATCACGCCTCTCAGCTCGTCGCCGTCGGGGTCCGTGGCACCGGTGGGGTCGAGACGCACGGTGAGCGGCGGGTAGCCCGAGGTGGGGGTGACCTCGAGGCGGGCCACCGGCGGACGGTTCACCGTCACGTGCCCGACGAAGCTGATCGGGGCCCTCTCCGCCCGGCCGGCCGTCACGTCGTAGGCCAGCACGGAGCACGTCGTGTAGAACTGCGGACCCACGTCGCACCTGTCGTAGCCGTCGGGGAACAGCGGGTCGGGCTCGGCCCGGTACCGGACGGGGAGCGTGAGCGTCAGCACCCCGGACGCCGGCACGACGGTGTCGACCTCCGGGAAGGTGGTCACCGTGCTCGGCCCCTGCACACCGAACGGGAGCCGGAGTTCCGCCACCTGCCGGACCACCACCCGGTTGCCCGGCGACGACCCGCTGACCGTGACCGTCACGTTCACCGGGCCGGTGTCGGGTAGGTCGCTGGACGGCGACACCGTCACGACGAGCGGCGGCGCCGTACTCCCGCCCAGAGCGACCGCCGAGCCGACGGCGCCCCCGGCGAGCACCACCACGAGCCCGACCCAGAGCAGGACGCGCCGCCCGCGCCGCGCTGACTCCGCCCCTCGCCCGATCCGTCGCCCGATCCGTCGCCCCAGCCGCACTCCGCCCTCCGATGCGTCGGGGCCCAGTGTGCACAACAGGTGTCAACGGACTGTCAACGGACCGGTGGGCATCTTGCCGGAGGGTCCGGCCGGGCGCGACCGTGTCGCACGGTGGAGCACGGAGACCCCACGACCGACGACGTCGCACCCCTGCAACTGCTCGGGACGGTGGAACTGCGCGGTCCCGACGGGACGACGGACCTCGGAGGCCCGCGCCAACGCGGCGTGCTGGCGTTGCTCGCACTGCAGGCCGGGCGACCGGTGGAGGTCGGGACCGTCCTCGACGAGGTGTGGGGCGAGGCCGCCGGGCCGAGGAGCCGGCGCTCGCTGGCGACGCTCGTGTCGCGCCTCCGGCGGTCGGTGGAGCCGCTCGGCTGGGCGATCGGGCACCGCGGCGGGGCCTATACGCTCCGGACCGGGAACGACGCCACCGACCTGGCGGTGTTCCGGCGCCTGGCCCGCGCCGACGACCGTCCGGACGGCGGCGACGAGGACGCGCTCACCCGAGCCCTGCAGCTCTGGCGGGGCTCGCCGCTGGCCGGGCTCGACGCACCGTTCGCGGACCGGGTGCGCCCGGAGCTGCTGAAGGAGAAGCACCGGGTCGAGGACCGCCTGGCCGAGCACCTGCTCGCGGCGGACCGCCCCGGCCGGGCCGTCGTCCTCCTGGAGGCGATGACGGCGGAGACCCCCTACGACGAGCACCGCTGGTCGCTCCTCATCGACGCACTCCACCGGGCGGGCCGGGTCCGTGATGCGCTCACCGCCTACCGCACCGTGGCGACCCTGCTCCGGGACGACCTCGGGGTGGAGCCGTCCCCGGCGCTACGGGCCGCCGAGATGGCGGTGCTCTGCCGGGCCGAGCAGCAACCGGATCCGGCTGCCGACGGCCCAGCGCCCTTCGTGGGTCGGTACGCCGAGCGGGTCCGCCTCCAGCAGATGCTCGATGCCGTCACCACGGAGCGGGGCGGGCCACGCACGATGGCGGTGCGCGGGGCTGCCGGCATCGGCACCACGGCGCTCGTGCAGGAGGCGCTCCGCTCGGCGCTGCCGGGCACACTGGTGGTGCACGGGACGTGCGCCGGTGGGGGCGCCACGGCGGGCAGCGCCGTACTGCGCCCGCTCGGCGAGGTCCTCGGCACGGCACGGCTCGAGACGCTGGGCGGCGCCGGCGCCGACCTGCGGCGCCTCCTGCATCCCGGCGAACCGTTCGACCCGGAATGGCTGGGGCTGCTCGAGCACCGGCTCACCCTCGCTGCGGAGGCCGCGGCACGGGCACTGACCGAGCAGGCCGCCGTGCTCCTGGTGGTCGACGACGCCGAGCAGGCCGACGCCACGACCGTCCGGCTCCTCGAGGCCCTCGCCGCGGACCACGGCCCACACCCGCTGGCCGTCGTCCGGGTGGAGCGGTCGCCCGCCCCGGGCACGGCGCCGATCAGCGAGGCACACGTGCTCGAGGTCGGACCCCTCGACGACGACGCCGTCCGCGAGCTCGCCGGGTCACTCCTCGGACGCCAGCTCGAACGGCGTGACGAGGTGGTGCGCGCCGCGGGCGGCCACCCCCTGGTGGCCATCGAGTTGGCCCGGGTGCTCGCCGCCGGG
>CAIPVR010000053.1 GCA_903868545.1 uncultured Actinomycetes bacterium | reverse complement strand
GGGGCGGTGGAGGGGTGGGGGCCGCCGCAGCGGTACCGCCACTCGTGGCGCGGCGGTACTGCCACTCGTGGCGCGGCGGCACCGCCACTCGTGGCGCAGCGGGCGGCCGACCGCCGCCGGGCGCGCCGGGCACAGCCGGTAGCGTGCAGCCGATGACTGGTGACGGGGCCCGCTACCGGACCGGCGACAGTGAGCTCGACCGGAGGATCGACGAGCTGCTCGACGCCGCCGAGGTGGGCCGGGACCGTGACCTCTCCTTCGAACTGGTGGCCGCTGCGCTGCGGATGGGGCGTGAGGGCCTCGACCGGCTCGACCTGAAGATCGCGAACACCACCCTTCGCGAGATGCACGCGGCCTTCCACGTGTTCGGCCCCTACCGCGACCTGCGGAAGGTGGCCATGTTCGGCTCCGCCCGGACCGGGGCGGAGGAACCGGCCTATCGGGCCGCGGTGCTCCTCGGGCGCGCGGTGTCCGACGCCGGCTGGATGCTCATCACCGGCGGCGGGCCCGGCATCATGACCGCCGGGGTGGAGGGCGCGGGCCCGGAAGACAGCTTCGCGGTGAACATCGTGCTGCCGTTCGAGCCCGCAGGCGGTGGTGCCCTCCTGGGTGAGGGTCGAACCGTCAACTTCCGGTACTTCTTCAACCGCAAGGTCACCTTCATGCGCGAGGCGTCCGGCTACCTCCTCCTTCCCGGCGGTTTCGGCACCATGGACGAGGCGTTCGAGCTGCTCACGCTCCTGCAGACCGGCCGGGAGGTGCCGGCGCCGGTGGTCCTCTTCGAGCCGCCCGGCGACGCCTACTGGCGCCAGTTCCGGCACTTCCTCGACGTGGAACTCCTCGACGCCGGCCTCATCGAGCGCGAGGACCTCGACCTGTTCCACCTCACCTCGGACGTGGACGACGCCGTGGACCACCTGACCGGCTTCTACCGGGTGTTCCATTCGCTGCGGCACGTCGGCGGACGGCTCGTGCTGCGCCTGACCATCGAGCCGACCGACGCCCAGCTCGACGCGCTCAACCAGGAGTTCGGCGACATCGTCGCCGCCGGGGTGATCGAGCGGTGCGGACCATCGCGGGCGGAGGTCGCCGACGACGACGCCACCGACCTCCCCCGCATCAGGTTCCGGTTCGTCAACGCCCGCTACGCACGGCTCCACGCGCTGATCCGGCGGGTGAACACCTTCTGACCCCGCCGGGCTCCGGGCCGACCGCTCCGGGGCCGGTTCACTCGGCGTCGTCGGGCTCCTCGAGGAGGTGGACGGCCTTCTCCACCGCCCGGCGCGCCCGGGTCAGCCGTCGTTCGTCGACCGGCAGCTCGGACCCGCCCGCGTCGATCGACTCGCGGAGGCGCACGATCGCGAGGTCGGCGAGCTCCTCGGCGATGGCCTCCAGGCGCTCGCGGATGTGATCGAACTCACCGCTCATCGCTCCTCACTAGCACGCGAGGCCGCCGGTGCGGGTCGCCCCGTCCGGGCACCGCGACCCGCACCGGTAGGGTTCGGGCCCGATGAGCACGCACCTTCCCGCCGCGGAGGACCCCACCCGACGGCAGTGGCTGTCCTTCGAGCACGACGGTGACACCTGGACCTTCGACATCACGTTCCTGATGAGCAACTGGACCTGCATCTTCGGTCGCGGGTGCAAGGGCGTCCATGAGGACGACACCACGGAACTCGGCCACGGATGCTGCTCCTTCGGCGCCCACTTCGCGGACGCCGACGACCGCAAGCGGGTGCGGCGGGCGGCGTCGCGGCTGACCCGGGACCAGTGGCAGTTCAAGCGTCTGGCCAAGGACCTCGGCGGCGCGGTGGTCCGCAACGAGGACGACGAGTGGGTCACCCGCACCCACGACGGCGCCTGCATCTTCCTGAACCGGCCCGGGTTCGAACGAGGCGCCGGTTGCGCCCTCCACGTGGGCGCCGAGGACGCCGGCGAGCACTTCCTCGACTGGAAGCCCGAGGTGTGCTGGCAGCTGCCCCTGCGACTGACCTACCACGACGACGAGGTGGGCCACACCACCCACACCCTCCGGGAGTGGAAGCGCCGCGACTGGGGTGAGGGCGGCCTCGAGTTCCACTGGTGGTGCACCGACGCGCCCGACGCCTTCGTGGCCGACGAGCCGGTGGTGCTCAGCCAGCGCGACGAGATCGTGGCAATGGTGGGTGCCGCGGTCTACGAACGCCTGCTCGAGCACCTCGATCTCGAGGCCCGGCCCCGGGAGACCTGGCTGCCGCATCCGTCCCGGCGGCGCACCAAGGCTCAAGCCTGAGCCCGGACGGGCCGACGCCCTTGGGGTGACGACCTTCTCCGCGTCCGAACTGAACAGGGTGGCCGAGGCCGAGGGGATGATCTTCCCGGAGTACGTGGTGAGCCAGCTCGTCGCCGCCGTCGACGCCGGCAAGCACGTCATCCTGACCGGCCCGCCCGGCACCGGGAAGACCACGCTCGCCTACCTGGCGGCCGAACTCGGGCGGCACGCGATGCTCTGCACCGGCTACCAGCCGACGACGGCCACCTCCGAGTGGACCACCTTCGAGACGATCGGCGGCCTCCAGCCGACCCCGGAGGGGCTCATCTTCCGACCGGGCCTCTTCGTGGAGGCGATCGAGACCGGCAAGTGGCTGGTCATCGACGAGCTGAACCGCTCGAACTTCGACCGGGCGTTCGGCCAGCTGTTCACGGTCCTCTCCGGCAGCGCGGTGGTCCTGCCGTTCCGGCGGAGCGGGCAGGTGAAGCCCATCTCGCTGGTCCCCCACGGCATCGAACCACCGCACGACACCGATCCCATCCGGGTCCCGCAGAGCTGGCGGATCATCGCCACGATGAACGCCCTCGACAAGCACCTGCTGTTCGACATGAGCTATGCGCTCATGCGGCGTTTCGCCTTCGTGGAGGTGACCACACCGCCGGAGTGGGCCTACGAGCAGTTGCTCGAGGGACCGGGTGAGGTGGTCCGCGACCTGTTGCCGCTGCGGAAGCTGAACAACCTCGGTCCGGCCATCTACGTGGACGCCGCCCGCTACGTCGCCCGACGAGGCCGCGACGACGTGAGCCGGTCGCGGCTGCTGTTCGAGGTCTTCTACGCCTTCTTCCTCCCGCAGTTCGAGGGGATCGACGAACAGCAGGCGATCAACCTCTACCGGCTGGTGGCCCGCCACCTCGATCCGGCCGAACAGGCCGAGACCCGCCGGGTGGTCGCCGAGCTGCTCGGCGAGGACCTGGTCGGCTAGGGGCACGACGTGTCGGAGCCGTCGGAGCAGGGACCCACGTTCGGCGCCGGGGCCGAACTCTGGCGGCGCCGGGCCCGGACCGCGCCGGCGATCGCGTCCGCCGCCGCGCTCACGGGCGAGGACCCGCTCACCCTGGCCGACGCCACTGCCATCTCGCTCGCCGCGTCGGAGGAGGCAGGGCGGCTCCTCGACGGGATGGAACTGCGGGTGCGCACCCTCAAGACCACCGTCGCCACGTCCACCGAGCGCTGCGTGTACTCGGTCCGGGGGCCGGTGCTGTGGTCGGAGACCATCACCGCCCGGGCCAACGCGCTGGGCAACGAGGACGTCTTCGTGTGCATGACCGCCGAGCGCTCCTTCGACACGGTGGAGAACCGCGTGCTCGTGCAGGCGCTGGAGTCGATCGCACGGGCCGGGCGCGCCCTGCGGGGTCCGACCGGCCGACGGGTCGACCCCGCCGAGGTGGATCGCATCGCGGCGGTCGCCGAGGAGGCGAGGAGCTGGCGGCGTCACCCGCGGCTCGCCGGGGTGCGACCGGGACGCCTGAACGGACGCAGCCTCGCCCGCCTCCGCGGAGGACACCGGCTGGCACGGCTGGCACCGGTGCTCGCCGTGCGACGGCGGGTGGCCGAACCGTTCCTCCCGGAGGACATCGACGGACTGTCGAGCCCGTCCACCCGCCGGTACCACGACGTGGTGCTGCAGGCCGTCGACGCCGCGTCGGGCGGGCGGCCCCGGGCCTGGACCTGCAGCGACGGCGCCCTCCGAGCGGGTCCGGTGTCGTTCCGCCACCCCGCGGCCGGGGGCAGTGCGCCGACCGGGCTCTGGATCAGGGGCACGCCCGTGCTGCCGGACCTGCCCGACGGGGAACTCCCCGCCTGGTGGGACCGGCTACCGCCCGGGGGCATTCCGGCGAGCAGCCCGGAGGCCGTGGCGCTGTTGGCGGGGCTCAGCCCCGCTCCGACTCCTCGCTGACCCAGTCGTCGTCGTCGAGCTCCTCGACGCGCTCGTCATCCGGGTCGAGGTCGGTCTCGATGTCGTCGTCGGGGAGCGCCGGGGGCCGGTCGGACTCCAGGTCGTTGAACAGGCCCTCGATGTCGAGGTCGGGCCCGCGCTTCATGGCACGAGCCTCCTCGTAGCGGCGATGCCGACCCTTCTTCACGGTGGGACTCCCCATCGTCAGTGACCGAACGGCCGAGTGTAGCAACCCGCCCCCCGGGGGTCATGCACCGACCCGGTGCCGTCCGCGCCCTGACTACGCTGCGCCGGTGCCCCACGGAACCGCCCTCCCGTGGTGGGTCACCGGCGTGGCCTACCAGATCTACCCCCGGAGCTTCGCGGATTCCGACGGTGACGGCGTGGGCGACCTCAGGGGCCTGGTGGCGCACCTCGACCACGTCGCCGACCTCGGCGCCGACGCCGTCTGGGTCTCCCCCTTCTTCCGCTCGCCCATGGCGGACTTCGGCTACGACGTGGCCGACTTCCGTGACGTCGACCCGCTCTTCGGCACGCTCGCCGACGCCGACGACCTCATCTCCCGGGCCCACGAGCTCGGTCTGCGGGTGGTGTTCGACCTCGTCCCGAACCACACGTCCTCCGAGCACCCGTGGTTCAGGGCGGCCCGCTCGTCGCCCCGCGATCCGCACCGGGACTGGTACGTGTGGCGCGACCCACGACCCGACGGATCGCCGCCCAACAACTGGCGGGCCGCCTTCGCCGACGAACCGGCCTGGACCCTCGACCCGGCCAGTGGCCAGTACTACCTCCACCTCTTCCTTCCCGAGCAACCCGATCTCGACTGGAACCACCCGTCGGTGCCGGCCGAGATCGCCGGCGTGATGGAGTTCTGGATGGCGCGCGGCGTCGACGGGTTCCGCTGCGACGTGATCCACTGCATCGGCAAGGATCCGGAACTGCCCGACGCGCCTGACGATCTCGCCGGCCTGCCGGCCTGCTTGTTCGACCACGGGCCGGGGACGATGGAGCAGATCCGCTTCCTGCGTCGGGTGGTGGACGGGGCCCCGGGCGAGCGCCTGCTCCTCGGGGAGACCTATGTGTTCGACCGGGAACGGATCGCCGGTTACCTCGGCGACGGCGACGGGCTCCACCTCGGCTTCGACATCCCCGCACTGCACGCACCCTGGGACGCGGCCGCATGGCGTGCCGAGGTGGCGTCCGCGCTCGAGCTCTACCCGCCGCGGGGCGGGCAGCCGGCCTGGGTGCTGTCGAACCACGACGTCCCCCGCCACCGGACCCGCTACGGCACCGAGGCCCGGGCGCGTGCCGCAGCGGTGCTGCTGCTCACCGTGTGGGGCACCCCCACCGTGTACGCCGGCGAGGAGCTCGGCCTCGAGGACGCGGAGGTGCCGCCCGACCGGGTGGTCGACCCCGGCGGACGCGACGGTTGTCGCGCCCCCCTGCCATGGCGCCGCGCGGCCGGACACGGCTGGCCCGCGGAACCATGGCTCCCCTTCCCGCCGGACGCCAGGGCCCGCAGCGTGGAGGCCCAGCGGGATGATCCGGCCTCGATGCTCGAGCACTACCGGCGCCTCCTCCGGCTCCGGCGGGCCACGCCGGCCCTGCACCGCGGCGATCTCCGGCTCCTCGACGCCCCCGACGGGGTCCTCGCCTACCGGCGGACGGCGGACGGGGCCGACCCCGTCGAGGTGTGGATCAACTTCACCGAGCAGGAGGTCGCCGGGGCGCGTCCCGTCGGGAAGTGGCTCGGCGGCACCCGGGTGGGGCCCCCGGAGGCCGGCAGCCCGCTCGGCCCCGACGAGGCCCGGATCCTCTCCGCATGACGGTCGCCCCCCTGGTGGTCCTCGTCCTCGCGCTCGCGTGTGCGTTCGGCGGATCGCTCGGCGGGATCGGTGGGGCGACGCTGCTGGTACCGGTGCTCCTCGCGCTCGGGGTGGACCCGCTCGCCGCCGCGCCGGTGGGCCTGGTCACCGTGGCCGCAGGATCCCTCGCCTCCGCCTCGCGGCCCCTGCAGGACGGGCTCGTCCACCACCGTCTCGGGCTCACCGTGGAGCTGGCGGCGTCCAGCGGGGCCGTGGCGGGTGCCCTCGCCTCCACCGCGGTGCCCGAGGTGTGGCTCGCCCGGGTCCTCGGTGTCGCCGCACTCGTGGGGGCGGTCGCCGCGTTGGCCCGACGCGGCGTGCGGAACCGACCCGACCCGACCTTCCACGGCGAGACGACCGGCGAGTGGCCCGGCACCCTCGGCGGCCAGTACGCACTCGACGGCCGGATCGTGCCGTACCACGCCCGGAACCTCCCCGGCGGGCTCGCCGCCTCGCTCGTGGCCGGGGTCGTCGCCGGGCTGTCGGGGGTGGGTGGCGGCTTCCTCAAGACCCCCGCCATGAGCGAGGTCATGAAGGTGCCGGTGAAGGTGGCGGCCGCCACGACCACCTTCACGCTGGGTATCACGGCCACGACCGGTCTCGTGGTCTACGGCGAACAGGGCCGGATCGACCCGCACGACGCCGCTGCCGCCCTGATCGGCGCGATCGCCGGCGGGCTGCTCGGGGCGAGGGTGCAGGCCCGGATCCATGCCACCACCGCCCGGCGCGTGACCGGCGGGTTGCTCCTGGTCGTCGCCGCCGTCGTCCTCGGACGGACCCTGTGACCGGAGCGATCCCGTGACCGGAGCGATCCCGTGACCTCCGACCCCTCGGCCACCGGACCACCTCCGGACCCGAAGGCCGGGCGCTTCGACGCCCTCGCGGCCGCGCTGCGCCGGGTGCTCCTCGTCGTGGCCGTGCTCGCCGGTCTCGGGGCACTGCTTCCCGGCTCGGCCGGACGCGCCGCCGCGTGGGCGGCGATCGTCGTGCTGATGGCCACACCGCTGGTCCGGGTCGGGTGGCTGGGCCGGCGTTGGTTCCGGCGTGGCGATCCGCGGTTCGGCCTGGTGGCCGTCGGCGTCCTCGCAGTGGTGGCCGTGGCCGCGCTGTTGGGCTGACGGCGGACACCACCGTCGCTCAACCGGGGTGCCGGTCCTCCAGCACGAGGCCCCGGGCACGGTCGAAGGCCAGCGTCGCCTCGCCCTCCACCAGACGCCGGATCGGCTCGCCCACGATCTCGGCCCGCCAGCCATGGGTGAGGCGTGCGTCCGGCACCCCCCGCAGGAGGTCCTCGAGGTCGGCACGAGTGGCGAGGAGGGAGGTCTCGAGCTCGAGGTCGCGCGACCGCTGACTCACCCACGCCGACACCAGCGGCACCGCCGGCCGCAGCTCGGAGGGCAGCTCCGGCACCGCCGGGCCGGGTGCCCGCACGGGTCGGCTCCCCTTGGCCGCGGCGACGGCGGCCAGGAGCTCCTCGGCGAGCCCGCCCCGCACGTTGCGCCCGTCCACCCCACGGAGCGATCGCAGCTCCTCCACGGTGGTGGGGGCTGCGGAGGCGACCGACACCACTGCGAGGTCCGAGAGCACGAACCGCGGTGTCTGGTCGGTCTCGGCGGCCCGGCGCTCCCGCCAGGCCGCGACCGCCTGGGCCACGGCGAGCGACGACCCCTTGAGGTGGCGGATCTCCTTGATCCGGCGCCAGGAGTCCTCGGGGTCCCGCGGCCCGCGGTACTCGGTGCGGAGCTCCTCGCACGCCTCCTGCACCCACGCGACGCGGCCTCGCTCCTCGATGCGCGCCCACAACAGGTCGTGCAGCTCGAGGAGGTGCGCCACGTCGGCGGCCGCGTAGGTCAGCTGTGCAGGGCGGAGCGGTCGGCGCAGCCAGTCCGTCAACCGGTCGGCCTTCGGCACCCGCAGCTTCAGCTCGCGCTCGAGCAGCGTGGCGAGTGACGGGCTCGTGTAGCCGAGGAAGCCGGCCTCGAGCTGGGTGTCCACCAGGGTGCGGGGAATCGTGCCGCACGCCCGCTCGAGGACCTCCATGTCCTGGCGGGCGGCATGCATCACGGCGACGGCGGGCGAGTCGAGCACCCGGGCGAAGGGCGCCAGGTCGACCGCCAGTGCGTCCACCAGGACAACGCCGTGGCGGTCGGCCACCTGCACCACCGCCACGTGCGGGTAGTACGTCTTCTCCCGGTGGAACTCGGTGTCGATCGCGTAGCGCGGCTCACCGACGAGACGGTCGACCAGGTCCGCGAACGCCCGGTCGTCGTCGACGAACTCGTACTCGGGTTCGGAACTCAGGTGGGACCCGCCTCGACCGGCCGGCCCGAGTCGATCCAGGCCAGCGTTCCCCCGGCGACGTTCACCGCGGAGCGCCCGGCGGCGATGAGCACCTCGCAGGCCTTCAGGCTCCGCGCCCCGCTCCGGCAGATCACGTAGACGACCTCCGCGGGCGGGACCTCGCCGATCCGGGCCGCGAACTCGGGCAACGGGATCGGCACCACGCCCGGGACCCTGGCCTCCTCGAACTCGTCGGGGTTGCGGACATCGACGACCACGCCGCCGTCGGCGAGCACCCGCTCCAGACCGGCGACGTCGATCTCCTCGATCGGCTGCGACATGGTCCGAAGCTACCCCGGCGGGAGCGGGTCCCGGCGAACCGCGGGGCCGGGGGGACCGGTCCAACCGGCCGGGAGGTCCTCCGGGCGGTCCGCGTCGGACCACCCCTGCCCGTCCTCCACGGGCACGGTCACCACACGTCCGGCGAGCGCCAGACCGGGGCCCAGCGCGCGCTCCCCCGCGACGACCGGTCCCTCGAGCGCGGCCGCGGCTCCGGGCCCCACGACGACGCAGGACCACTGCGGCCGACCGGCCAACTCCGGCACCACCACGTCGCGGTCACCGGCCGGCCGCGCCAGTAGTTCGGCAAGCCCGGTGGGATCCAGTTGCGGGAGATCGCACGCGGCGACGAGGAGGCGCCGACCGGGACGGTGGCGGGCCGCCGTGGCGATCGCGGCCAGGGGACCCGAGCCGGGGCGGTCGTCGTCGAGCGCATGGTCCGCTCCCGTCGGCACGCCCGGCCGGGCCCCCACCGACAGCACCTCCACCACGCCGGCGGCCCGTAGCGCCGCGGACACCACCTGGGCCATCGTCCGGCCGCCGGGCCCCACGAGCGAGGCCTTGTCGGCGCCCATGCGCCGCGAGGAACCCCCGCAGAGCACCACGCCCAGCGGGCCGGCCACTGCCGACGGCTCCCGCGCTCCCGGGCCGGGCCTCAGCCCTCGACCACCCCGCCGTAGACGTGCGCCGCGCCGGTTCCCTGCCGCCCCTCGGCGACGGCGGCGGCGAGGTCGGCGACGAACTCGTCGACCACGGCGTCGTGGCCGGGCGAGAGCATCACGTGCAGGCCGCCCTGCTGGCGGTCGAGGTTCCAGCCCTTCGCGTCCATGGCGTCGCACACACCGTCGAGGTCCGGCGCTCCCTCCACCGAGGGGTCGGGGCCGAACTCGAACACCGACAGATCGGGGTCCGAGGTCACGGCCAACCCGTCGATGCCGTCGATGCCGGCGCGGAACCCGCGGGTGGCCTCCCGGACCCGCCCGGCGAGCCGCAGGTAACCGTCGCGGCCGAGGTGGGTCATCGTCGCCCAGGCCGCGGCGATCGGGGCGCCCGGCCGGGTCCCCGCCGAGGAGGCCGACGCGTAGAGGCCGCCCGGCCATGCGTCGTACATGAAGACCTGGCGCCGGAAGAGATCGCGGTCGCGGTACAGCACCGTGGAGACGCCCTTGAAGCAGTAGCCGTACTTGTGCACGTCGGCGGACAACGACGTCACGCCCTCCACCCGGAAGTCCCAAGGTGGCACCGGCTCGCCGATCTGCTCCCAGAACGGGAGGAGGTAGCCGCCGAGGCAGGCGTCGACGTGACAGAGCACGCCGCGCTCGGCGGCGAGACCGGCGATGTCGGCCACCGGGTCGATCACGCCGAACGGGTAACAGGGTGCGCTCGCCACCACGAGCGCGGTGGTGGCCGGGTCGACCACCTCGGCGAAGGCGGCCGGGTCCGCCCGCCCGTCATCACGGGTGGGAAGTGCGACGAGCTCCACGTCGAGGTACGAGCACGCCTTCGCGAAGGCCGGGTGCGCCGTCACCGCGCACACCAGCTTCGGCCGCAGGACACCCCGTGCCCGTGCCTCGTCCCGGGCCGTCTGCACCGCGAGGAAGATCGACTCGGTGCCCCCGGACGACAGGGAGCCCGCGCCGGCCCCGAAGAGGTCGCGGGCCATGTCGAGCACCTCGCCCTCCATCCGCAGCAGGGTCCGGTAGCGGAACGGGTTGAGGGCGTTCTCGTGGAGGAACATGTCGGCGACCGCGTGCTGCAGCTCCTCGAGCTCCGGGTCGTCGACGTGGTACACGAGACTGAACGCCCGGCCCCCCCGCCAGTCCAGGTCGCCCTTGCGTTCCTCGCGGAGTTCCTCCAGCAGGTCGGCGGACGGCCGTCCGTGGGCGGGGAAGGGTGTCTCAGTCATCGTCGTGGCTCCTCGGTCCGTCCACCGGGAACCGCTGCGGGTCCAGCTGGGCCAGGAAGTGCCGGCAGCGCTCCTCCTCGTCCACCTCGCCGATGACGGCGGCGGCGCCACGGAGCCCTTCGAGCGCCCGCAGGAAACCCCGGTTGGTCTCGTGCTCCCACCGCACGTAGCCGGTGCCGCGCCAGCCCGACTGGCGGAGCCGGTCGAGGCCTCGGTGGTAGCCGACCCGGAAGCAGGCGTAACGCTCCACGTCGTCTCGGCCGAGCTCCCCGAGGCGGGCCCACCCGTCGAGGAAGCGGGGATGCGCGGCCACCACGGCGGCCACCTCGTCACGGCGTCGGTCCTCCGGCGCGTCCAGGGCGACGGCCAGCGCGGCGAGCGCCCCGGCGGGTTCGGGCTCCAGCACCGTCTCCGGAGGTCCGGCGGTGCTCAGGTTCACGGGGCTGTCGGACACGCTCGGGACTGTACCGGAGGCCCGCTCCGGAAGCCGGGGTCAGGCCTCGCGCTCCTCCGCCTGCAGGACGGCGCCGTCGGGATCCACCGCGGCGTCCTGGGCCTGCTGGAACCAGGTCCTCGACCGTGCGCTCACCCGCAGCCGCTCGAGCGGCTTGAGGTAGTCCACCGGACGACGTCGCTCCGGTTCCCGGGCCGCCCGCTCGTCGAGGAACGCCGCAGCGTTCTCGTAGCCCTGCCGGGCCAGCTCCGCGCCCTGGGAGAAGTCGTCGTACTTGAGCTCGGGGCGGCGGCCGGGCGGCAGGATCACGGCTTCGACGCCGTCGGGCAACGCGGCGAGGTCGCGGGCGAACCGACCATTGCGGGCGACCCAGTACGCCTGCAGGGCCGCGTCGATCGGTCGGCGGACCTCTGCGTCGGGCCGGCCGTGGCGGCCGACGTGGAGCACGTAGATCTCGCGGCAGCCGAGTTCCACCGCCCGCGACACCGGCACGTTGTCGACCACGCCACCGTCCACGTAGCGACGCCCGTCGATCACCACGGTGGGGAACACCGCCGGCATTGCCGCGGATGCCAGGATCGCGGGCACCAGGAGCCCCTCGTGGAACCACGTCTCGGCGGCCGTCTCCACCTCTGCGGCCACGCACTCGAAGTCCACCACCAGGTCTTCGAACCGTCGGGTGGCGCCGAGGAGCGCCTCGAGCCCCTCCCGGAAGCGCTGGTTGGAGTGCAACGAGGAACCCTTGCGGATGAGCTGCAGCACCGAGGGCAGCCGGGAGGTGGGCATCACGCCGGCGTCGTCGTCGGCCGAGATCCAGAACTCCTCGAGGCGCCGCATGCCCGCCAGCGTGGGGGCGAGCGCGTAGGCGGCGCCGTTCATGGCGCCGGCCGAGCAGCCGAGGACCACATCGGGCTGCACCTCCCGCTCCACCAGGGCCCGCAGCATCCCCACCTGCAGGGCACCCAGGTTGCCGCCGCCCGAGAGCACGAAGGCGGTGCGGGGCTTGCGCCGGGTCAGGGAACGGAGGGACTGCACCGCGTCGAGCGTACGGGGCGCTCAGGTGCGGCGGACGCACCGCCGCACGTAGCGGGCGATCTCGTTGTCGAT
>CAIPVR010000052.1 GCA_903868545.1 uncultured Actinomycetes bacterium | reverse complement strand
GAGGTGGGGAACGACGAACAGAACGGGGTGGGGGGACCGATCCCCCTTCCGTCCCGGACGCCCGTGAGGTGCGCTCGGACGGTGCACCACGAACTCCTCCGTCTCGCCGAGGCGCAGCACGGGCTGGTCCGTCGGCAGCAGGCCCGGCTGCTCGGCCTGTCCGACAGTTCCATCGACCGACTCGTCACCGGCCCGCACTGGGAGCCGGTGACGGGCCAGGTCATCCGCCGGGTCGGTTCCGCGCCGAACCGGGGCCAGCGGGTGCTGGCCGCCGTGCTCGACGCCGGCCCCGGGGCCCGCCTGTCCCACCGGTCGGCGGCGGCGTGGTGGGGCGTCCGGGGCTCACCGCTCGAACCACTGCAGGCGGTCCGCACGCTCCGGAGCCACCGACGCAGCCCGCTGTGCGACATCCACGTCGTGCGGGACCTCCCGGACCGCTGGGTGACGGTGCTCGACGGGGTGCCGATCGTCCGGCCCGAGCTCGCGGCCCTCCATCTGTTCGCCTCGTGCCGGGAGCTGCAGGCCGAGCGGTGGGTCGAGACCCTCTGGAGCCTCCGCCTGCTCGACGGTCGGTCGCTGGCCCGCTTCCTCGAAGAACTCGGCCGCCGCGGCCGCAACGGCACGGCAGGGCTACGTCGCTACCTCCGCTCCAGGGGCCGCGGCTACACCCCCGCGGCATCCAGCCTCGAGGCGCGTGTCCTGCAGATCCTGCGGGAGGCCGGGATCTCGATGCGGCGTCAGGTCGATTCCGGGGGCGACACGTGGACCGGCCGGGTCGACTTCCGTCACCCCAGCCTCCCGGTGATCCTCGAGGTGCAGAGCGAACGCCACCACACCGCGCTGGTCGACACCGAGGCCGACGCCCGGCGCCTCCGGAAGCTCCGGGCCGACGGGTTCCTGGTGGTGGAGGTCACCGATGTAGAGGTCTGGACCCGCCCCTGGGTGGTCCTCGACCGGGTGCGCCGGGCGCTGGACGCGGCCCGTCGGTCCGCCTGACGCCCCCTTACCTCCGCCTCCGCCGCCCACCCCCGTTCTGTTCGTCGTTCCCTACCTCTGGCGGTGGGCAACGACGAACAGAACGGGGTTGGGGGCGGGGCGGGGCGGGGCGGGGCGGGGCGCCGTCAGCTGGGCCAGATCAGCGCCTGGGTCTCCGAGTACGCGAGCAGGCCGTAGCTCCCCCCGTCGCGGCCCACCCCGGACTGCTTGAACCCACCGAACGGGGCCTCGTGGTTCCGCTGCAGCGTGTTGATCCCCACCACGCCGGACCGCAGCCGGCGCGCCACGTTCCAGGCGCGGGCCGTGTCACGGCTGAACACGTAGGAGTAGAGCCCGAAGTCCGAGTCGTTGGCGATGGCGACGGCCTCGTCCTCGTCGTCGAAGGGCACCACCACGACCACCGGACCGAAGATCTCCTCGCGCACCGGCGTCATCGTGTTGTCGCAGCCCACGAGCAGGGTGGGCTCCACGTAGAACCCGGTGTCGAACCCCTCGGGGCGGCCGCCGCCGACGGCCACCTCGGCACCCTCGGCCACACCCGCCGCGATGTAGCCCTCGATGCGGCCGCGGTGCACGTCGGTGATCACCGGGCCCACCACGGTGTCCTTCTC
>CAIPVR010000051.1 GCA_903868545.1 uncultured Actinomycetes bacterium | reverse complement strand
GGATCGTCATCTGGGCGGCGGTCGCGGTTCACGGTGCGTGCCGGAACGGCGCGCACCGGACCTGCCGGTGACGTTCGGATTCAGGCGGTGCGGGGGGAGCGGCGCCGCGAGGTGACGAGGACGCCACCGATCACGAGGGCCACGGCGCCGAGAAGGGCCAGGCCGGCGACGTCGCCACCGGTGAAGGCGAGGCTGCTCGCGGCGTTGGAGGCCGCCGACGCGCCCCTGCTGGTGGTGGCCGCCTCCACCTGGGCGGCCGGCGCTGCGGGTGCCACCTTGGGGGTCTCCTTCACGAGGGTGGTGCCGCCCACGTAGGCGCCCTGCGGGTTGGAGTCCTCCTGGGCGGACGCCACACCAGCGGTGACGGCCCCGAGGGCGAACGTGATCGCCACCGCGGCGATCGATCGACGAAAGAGCCGTCCAGCAGTCATGGCAGTACCTCGTCCCAGCAGGCCCTCTCGGGCCACTTCCCGGTGGAGGCGGTCGCCTCCCTCCGCTCCCGAAGGTAACAGAGGGGCACCCCGGCCGAAAAGGCGGGGATTCAGCGGCGCGTGAGCTCCGCCACCTCCACCGCCCTCGGCTCGGTGTCGGTCCATTCCGGTCCGGGCCCGAGCGGGCCGGCCGTCTGCCAGGTCACGGCGGGGAGGCGGGCCGAGGGCGCCACCTGCAACTGCGTCCAGGAGTCGAGCAGGTCGAACTCGAAGGTCACCGTGGCGGTGGCGTCGCGGGGGAGGCGAACCCACGTGGTGGCGACCCGGTTGGGCCCGTCGGTCCCGACGAGCCCGGGCTCCGCGCCCGTCACCTCGATGTTGCCCGCCCCTGCGGGGAGCGTCAGCGCCAGCACCCCTGCGTACTCCCCGGGGGCGTAGTCGGTGTTCGGGAACGGCCCACCCACGTAGGTCGGCAGGGCGGGCGGCGCCACGTTGCGGAGGTCGACCTGGACGCGCACGCGCCGTCGGTCCCCGGCCTCGGTGGCCGAGAGGAGGGCGTGGACCCCGACGAACTGGTCGAGCTTGGTGCCGTTGCGGTTGAGCAGCGACACCATCAGCGAGTCCTCGGGGAGCCTCCCGGAGGCGCCCAGCGCCTCCCACCCGGACTGCTCCACCGGGTCCGAGGACCACAGGAGGATGTGGCGGCCCGCCGCCGCCCGCTGCAGCGCCTGCACGAGGTCGAGGCCCGACACCTGACGGCCGTTGAGCGCGGCGAACACCTCCGTCGCCACGGCGCCGAGGAAGTCCCGCCGCTCGTCGGTCACGTCGAAGTTGCGGTACTGCTCGAGGAGCAGCAGGGGCTCCACGTCCTCCGCCGTCACCGTCCTGACCACGCCGTCGGCCGGATCGGTGACGTCCACCGGGCCCACCACCCGGAGCAACTCCGCGAGTCCGGCCACGTCGACGGCCACCACGCCCCGTGCGGGCGGCCGGCCCGTGGCGGCCCACATCTCCGTGGCCATCCGTGCGGACTCGTCGAAGCGGGGCGTCACGTTCAGGTTCCGCCACTCGCGGCCCGGCAGCAGCCACCCCCACAGCTGGTCCACCTGCGGATCGACGGTGACCCCGGGGGCGGCGAGGAGCAGGAAACCGGTGGGGGTCGTCCGTCCGGCGTCGACACGCCCCCCGGCCACGTCCAGGCTCCCGGCCTGGAGGAACATGCCGGAGCCGTGGCGCATCTCCGCGTTGTTGGCGGCCAGGAGGAGGTAACGGGTCGGTCCGGTGAGGAACCGTTGCACGGCGTCGACCGAGGCCACCGCCTCGTCGAGCGTGGTCCGGAGTCGTTCGTAGTTCTCGGCGGCGTCGGCCCGGGCCCTGGCAAGCGGGCCCACCAGACCCCGGTCGGGACCCAGGTCGAGGTCGTCGACCCGCTCCTGGAGGTCGCGCAGCGTGGCGGCGGTCCGGTCCACGGACCCCAGCCGGCGGGCGGGGTCCGAGGTGGGAGCCTCCGACTCGGCCTGCAGGGCGGTGAAGGCCTCCGCCCCCGCCGACGTGGCCGTCTCGGCGGCCCCGGTGATCGCACCCACCGAACGGAGCTGCCGGCCGGCCACGGGGAGCACGCGGAGAGGTGCCATGACCGGCGAGGTGAGGAGGGTGTGGGCCCGCCCGAAGTGGTCCGACCCACGGCTCAGTCGACCGGCGAGTGTCTCCTCGGGCGTGTCGTCCACGCTGCCACCGGCGGAGGTGACGAATGTACCGAGGTCCTCGGTGGTGGAGGCCCTCAGGTCCCGGAGGTCCCGCGTCCCGGTCAGGACGTCGAACCCGGCCACCGCCACGGAGACCACGACGGCGAGCAGCCACAGGGCCACGGCGAGGGCGACCCAGCGGCCCCACCGCCGGCGCGGCGCCGGCGACGGGTCCGGGGAGCGCTCGGTCCCCTCCTCGGTGGGCATGCCGGCAACTGTAACGGTGGGGTCCCGAGGCTCCTCCGCGGCCGCGGGGCCGTTCCGCTCCGCCGTCTAGGCTCCCGGCTCCATGCCGTCCTCTCCATCGATCACCTCGGCCGACGTCGCGAAGGTCGCCTCGCTCGCGCGGCTGCGACTCGACGACGCCGAACTCGAACGCTTCACCCACCAGCTCGCCGACATCCTCGGCCACGCCGCCGACCTC
>CAIPVR010000050.1 GCA_903868545.1 uncultured Actinomycetes bacterium | reverse complement strand
TCCTCCACACGTCCATCCTCCCGCGTGCCGGGGTGCCCGACGCCACCGAGGCGCCGGGCCGCGTACGCCGTAGCGTCGGGGGTGGCGACCGGCCCCGGGAGGAACGCATGGCCACCACCAGGACCGCCCCGTACGGGCCGAGTGAACCGGAGGCCGTGCTGGATCTGATCGACGAGGGGACCGACCTCATCGTCCCCCTGGCGGCGGGTGAGCCGGTCACCGTGCTCGACGCGGTGGAAGCGGCCGCCGCGGACCTGCGCGGTGTGAAGGTCCACCAGATGCACGCCCTGGTGGACCGGCCCTACCTCGACGGCCGGTGGGGCACCCGGCTGCGTCACGTGTCGTACTTCCTGTCGCCGGTGACCCGCCCGCACTTCCACAACGGGGGTGTCGACCTGGTGCCGTCGCACTTCAGCGAGGTCCCGTCGTTGCTCGCCCACGCCTGCGAGCGGCCGGTGGTGCTCGCCGCGGCGGCGGGCCCCGACCGTCACGGGTACTTCTCCCTCGGCTGCAACGCCGACTACGTGGCGAGTTTCATCGGGCGGGTACCGGTGTTCCTCGAGGCCAACGACCGGATGCCGCGCACCCACGGCAACAACACCATCCACGTGAGCCAGGTGGCGGGCTGGTGCCGGGTCGACCGGCCGCTGATCGAGGTGCCCCGGCCGCCGCGCACCGAGGTGGACCGGGCGATCGGTCGCCTCGTGGCCGAGCGGATCGACGACGGCTCCACCCTGCAGGTGGGCCTGGGCGCCGTCCCCGACGCCGTGATGGAACAGCTGACCGACAAGCGCGACCTCGGCGTGCACACCGAGCTCATCTCCGACGGCCTGGTGGAGCTCGCGGAGGCGGGCGTGGTCACCGGGGTGCGCAAGAGCCGGCACCGCAACCGGATGGTGACCACCTTCGCCCTCGGCAGCCGCCGGGTCTACGACTTCCTCGACGAGAACCCCGTGGTGGAGTTCCTCGGGGTGGAGTACGTGAACGACACCCGGGTGATCGCCGGCCATGACCGGTTCGTGTCGATCAACGCCACCACGGAGGTGGACCTGCTGGGCCAGTGCGCCTCCGAGACGATCCACGGCCGCTACTGGTCGGGCTCCGGCGGCCAGGCCGACTTCGCGAAGGGGGCGATGATGAGCCGTGACGGCCAGGGCTTCATCGCCCTGCACTCCACGGCCGGGGACGGGGCGACCAGCCGGATCGTGAGCCGCCTGACCCGCGGCTCGGTGGTGACCACGCTGAAGAACACCGTCGACAAGGTGGTGACCGAGTGGGGGGTTGCCGAGCTCCGCGGGGCCACGCTGGCGCAGCGGGCCGAACGGCTGATCGCCATCGCCCACCCCGACTACCGGGACCAGCTCGAGCGGGAAGCCCGCCACCTCGGCTACCTCGACCGGGGCCGGCGGCCCGGCTGAGGCACCCGGACGGGCCCACGGCACGGTCGGACGGTGCGGTCGGACGGTGCGGTCGGACGGCACGGTCGGACGGCGGGAGCGGCCCGGGGGGGCGGGCTACGATCCGCGACCCGACGGGCACCACGGACGAGGGAGCAGCGGACATGGAGTTCGGCGACGCGGGCATCGACGGGCTCCGGGTGGAGATGGAACCCTGGCACGCCGTGTGGTCCGACCACGGGCCCTGGCCGGGCCAGGCGGCGCGCCAGCAGGACCTCGCCGACCGCCTCGGTGCCACCTTCGGCGAGCGGTCGTTCGTGGCGGAGGGCGCCCACGTGGTGGCGGACGAACTCCACCTGGGCGCCCGCAGCTACATCGCCGCGGGCTGCCTGATCCGCGAACGGCTCACGGTGGGCGACGACTCGTCGCTGAACCCGTACGTGGTCACGGCCGGCACGGTCCGCATCGGCGACGGGGTGCGCATCGCCTCGCACGTGGCGCTCTACGGGTTCAACCACACCTTCGACGACCTCGGGGTGCCGATCTGGATGCAGCCGCACACCGAGCAGGGGATCGTGGTGGAGGACGACGTGTGGATCGGCACCCATGTGGTGGTGTGCGACGGCGTCACGATCGGCGCCCACAGCGTGGTGGCCGCGGGTGCCGTGGTCACCCGCGACGTGCCCCCGTGGTCGGTGGTCGGCGGCGTGCCGGCACGGGTGCTGAGGGACCGACGCGACCCGCGACTCCCGCGCGAACCGTCGACCGAACCGTCGGGCGGGCCCGCGGCCGCACGAGCGCGACGGCCGGCGCTCGAACGCTTCGACGAGCGGGTGGCGGCGCAGTGGCGCGACGTCCTCGACCGCTGCGCCGGGGTCGGCGGGCCGGGGCCCGGCCACCTCGACCGGCCCGGCGCCGCACCCACCGTCCGTTCCGGCTGCGACGCCGTCGAGATCGCCGGGGCCTTCGGCGACCCGGGGGCGGTGGGCCGCGCCGAGGTGTGGATCGACCACCTGCGGGCCCTCCAGGACCCGGTGACCGGGCTGTTCCCCGACCCGGCCGACGGCCTTCCCGACGACCCCCTCGAGTTGCGTGTCGACGTCGACTCACACCAGTACGGGGTCCTGGCCGTGGGCTACGCCCTCGAGGTGCTCGGCAGCGGACCGGCCCACCCCGTGCGGGCGGTCGGTGCCCTCACCGAGGAGGACCTGCTGCAGCGGCTCGACGCCCTGCCGTGGCGCGACCTCGCGTGGCCCGCCGGGTCGTGGGTGGACTTCGTGGCCACCGCCGTCCACCTCGACCGCCGGCACCACGGCTCGACCCGGGGCATCGAGACGCTGCTGGGCTGGCTGCAGACCCGCCAGGACCGCCGCTCGGGAGTGTGGGGCCGACCCGACGACACCTCGGGCTGGTTGCTCCCGGTCAACGGGACCTACCGCCTGGTGCGCGGCACCTACGCACAGTTCGGCGAACCGCTCCCCCGGCCCGAGGAACTCGTCGACACGATCATCGCCCACGCCCGCGAGCACCGGTGGTTCGTCGACCGCGGCCGCACCGCCTGCAACGTGCTCGACGTGGTGCACCCGTTGTGGCTCGCCCTGCGCCAGGTGGACCACCGGCGCGACGAGGTGCGCGACCGCCTCGCCGCCGTGCTCGAGGAGGCCCTCGGGTGGTGGGTCGACGGAGCCGGCTTCGCCTTCGCCGGCCCCGGCGAGGCGGGCGGGAACGACACCCCCGGGCTCCAGGGCACCGAGATGTGGCTCTCGATCGTCTGGCTCGCCGCCGACGCCCTCGGCGAGTCCGACGGGCTCTCGTGGCGACCGAGGGGCGTGCACCGGCCCGAACCGGCGGACTCGCTCGCCCCCGGACCCTGACCACCCCGACCCACCGG
>CAIPVR010000049.1 GCA_903868545.1 uncultured Actinomycetes bacterium | reverse complement strand
GGCGCTCGGCCACCCGGGCCGGTCCCTCGCCCGCTTCCTCGGGGGGGCCGGCGAGGTGCTGCGGAACTGCGACGCCGTCGACGGCACCCGGGCGGCGCTGCTGCTCGAGGCCGGGGCCGAGGCGCTCGCGGCCGGCGACGACGGCGGCCACGCGGGTGGCCTGGCCGCGGTGGTCGCCGCTGCGGCCGACGGTGGACTCGCCGCGGCCGATGGCGGCGCCGCCCTGGGCGACGTGCTGGTGGAGGCGGCCGATGCCGGGTTGGGCGAGCTGGAGCGGGGGGCGGAGGCCGACGAGCGTCTCGCCGAACGGGGCGTGGTGGACGCCGCCGCCGCCGGGTTCCTGCTGCTGCTCGACGTGCTGGCCAGCGTGGTCACGGGGGAGCCGTTGCCCGCCCCGCCGATGGACCGTCCCCCGGCGGCGGCGGGGGGCGGTCACCGCTACGAGGTGCGCTGCTCGGTGGTGCCCCACCGCTCGGGCGACGTGGAGGGAGCGGCCGACCTCGAGGCCGCCTGGTACGAGCTCGGCGACCTCCTGGAGTTCCGGCGGCAGCGGGAGCCGTGGCGGGTCGCGGTGGTCACCGCGCTGCCCGGTGCCGCCGTGGAGGCGGTGCTGGGCGTGGGCCGCCCGGTGGACCTGCTGATCGCCCTGCACGAACCCTGATGGCCGGCGAGCCGATCACGCTCACCGAGCTGGCGTCCAAGGACGTCTCGATCCTCACTCGCGTGGGTCCGAAGAAGCTCGACGGCCTCCGGTCGATGGGGATCTCGTCGCTGCTGGACCTGCTCACGCACTACCCGCGCCGGTACCTGGACCGCACCCGTGAGGCCCGCATCGCCGAGCTGCAGGCGGGGGAGGAGGCGCTGGTGCTGGGACGGGTCACCTCGGTGTCGTCACGCCGGGTGAAGGGCGGCAGGGTGATGGTGAGTGCCGAGGTGCGCGACGACAGCGGCCGTCTCCGCTGCACGTTCTTCAACCAGCCGTGGCGGGAGCGCCAGCTCGGCGCCACCGCGGTGGACGTGGCGGTGTTCGGCAGGGTGGAGCTGTTCAAGGGCCAGCGCCAGATGACGAACCCGGTGGTCGACCTCGTGGGCGACCGCACCGGCCGGGTCGTGCCGATCTACCCGCAGTCCGACGCGGCCCGGCTCACCACGTGGGAGATCGCCGGGTGGGTGGCGGAGACGTTGCGCCGGTGCGGGCCCCGTGGCATCGCCGACCCGGTGCCGGCGGCCATCCTCGAGCGCTGGGACCTCGAGCCGCGCGGGGCGGCGATGTGGGGCATCCACGCCCCGGAGCACCTCGGCGACGTCCAGCGGGCCCGCCACCGGCTGGTGTTCGACGAACTCCTCCGGATCCAACTCGCGCTGGTGCGACGCAAGAAGGAGATGGAGCGTTCCTCCGCCGGCATCGCGCACGCCGAGTCCGCCGATCCCGGCCGGGCCGGCCTGGTGGAGCGCTTCGTCGCCGGCCTCCCGTACCCGCTCACCGCCGCACAGGAACGGGCCGTGGCCGAGATCGGCGCCGACATGGCCCGCCCCGCCCCGATGCACCGGCTCCTGCAGGGCGACGTGGGTGCGGGCAAGACGGTGGTGGCGGTGGCGATGCTGCTCACTGCGGTGCAGTCCGGCCACCAGGGCGCGCTGATGGCGCCCACCGAGGTGCTCGCCGAACAGCATGCGGCCGGGGTGCGCACCCTGCTCGAAGGCTTCGGTCTCGACGATCCGGCCAGCCTGCTGGGGGAGCGGCCGCTCGAGGTGGCGCTCCTCACCGGCCGCACGCCCGCCGCCGAGCGGCGCCGCGTGCTCGCGGGTCTCGCCGACGGTTCGATCCCCCTCGTGGTGGGCACCCATGCGCTGTTGTCGGAGGGCGTGGGGTTCGCGGCCCTCGGCGCGGTGGTGATCGACGAGCAGCACCGTTTCGGGGTGGAGCAACGGGCCGCGCTGCGCGCCGCGGGGCCGGGGGAGCGGGTGCCCGACGTGCTGGTGATGACCGCCACGCCGATCCCGCGCACTGCGGCGATGACGGTGTACGGCGACCTCGACGTGACCGTGCTCGACGAACTGCCGCCGGGCCGAACACCCATCGCCACCTCGGTCGCCCACCATCCCGAGGACGAGGACGCCGCCTGGGAACTGGTCCGGGCCGAAGTGGCGGCCGGGCGGCGCGCCTACGTGGTCTGCCCGCTCGTGGAGGGCTCCGACAAGATGGAGGCCGCGTCGGCGGCGGAGACGCTCGAGCGCCTCGCCGAGGGACCGCTCGCCGGGCTGCGGCTCGGGCTGCTGCACGGGCGCATGAAGTCCGACGACAAGGCCGATGTGATGGAGCGCTTCCGCCACGGCACCGTCGACGTGCTGGTGGCCACCACGGTGATCGAGGTGGGGGTGGACGTCCCCGAGGCCACGGTGATGGTGGTGCTCGACGCCGACCGGTTCGGCATCGCCCAGCTCCACCAGCTCCGGGGCCGGGTGGGCCGTGGCGGCCATGCAGGCCACTGCGTGCTGGTGGCCCACGGGGTGCTGAACCCCGACGCGGGCGAGCGGCTCGACGCGCTCGCCCGCACCACCGACGGCTTCGAGCTCGCCGAGGTGGACCTCGACCTGCGCGGCGAGGGCACCGTGATGGGGGAGCGTCAGAAGGGCCGCAACGACCTGCGCCTCGCGAGCCTGCGCCGCGACCGGGAGTGGGTGCTGCGGGCCCGGGAGGCAGCCGAGGAACTCGTCGGCGACGGCACGGGCCTGGAGCGTCATCCGGCGCTCGTGGAGGAGCTCTCGCTGCTCGACGAGTCCGACGAGGAGTTCCTCCTCAAGTCGTGACCTCGGACGCGTCCGGCCCCCGTGACACGCGACCGGCCCGGGCGTGGCGGCCGCAGTGCGCGGGACGCGTACGATCCGTGGCGATGGCACGCCGTCACCGTCGTCCTGCCCGCCGGCCGTGGAGGGTCGGCGCTGCCCTCCTCCTCTCGGTGGCGACCCTGGTGGCCGCACCGGCCTGCTCTGACGGCTCGTCGTCCGACGGAACTGCGCGCCCGACGCCCTCGACCCCCACGTCGGCCCCCGGCGCCGGCCACGGAGGCGACCCGCCCTACGGGTCCTCCATGTCGCCCCAGGTGGTCTCCGTGGCCGACGTGACCGAACTCGGCCCCGGTCCGCAGGTGGGTCAGCGCTTCAACGGGAACCTCGGCCTCAACGTCTGTGGTCGGTTCCTCGAGCCGCCGGCTCCCGTCGCCCCCGTCGGTGGGGCCACCGTCGACGGCGCCGGCCGCTTCACGCTGGCGCCCGCCACGGAGGCCGAGGCCGGCCACGCCGCCACGGTCGGCGAGGTGGCCGCAGCCGCAGGGGTGGACCTGGCCACCGGTGCCGTCACCCTGCCGCCCTCCACCCGACCCGGCCAGGTGGACCTGGGGTCACGCGGCGCGCCGGTGGAGGTGGCCGGACGGACGTTGCGCTCCGGCGACCGCTGCGGGGAGGACCGGGCCACGGTGCAGCTCTGGGTGTACACGAGGGACGCCGTGGACACCGGCAGGAACGTCCGGCTCGTGGTGACCGACCCGGAACGTACGCCCGTGGTGGAGGACGGCATGGCGTTCGTGATCGCGTTCAGCGCGGAGTCGTCGCTGCCCACGCTGCCCCCGAGCGTCCTGGCCGGCTGAGGTGCGGGTCGTCGCGGGGGTGGCCCGCGGCCGGCGGTTGGCCGCCCCGGCCGGCGACCGCACCCGGCCCACCTCGGACCGCGTGCGCGAGGCGGTGTTCAACGCGCTCGACTCCCTCGGCGAGCTGCGCGGCGCGACCGTGCTGGACCTGTTCGCCGGTTCCGGGGCGCTCGGTATCGAGGCGCTGTCCCGGGGCGCCGCGTCGGTCACCTTCGTGGACGCCGACCGCGACGCGGTACGGGCGATCAGCTCGAACCTCGAGGCCACCGGGCTGGCCGCGGCCGAGGCGCCCACGGGTGCCGGTGCGGGACGCAGCCGGGTGGTCCGGGGCGATGCGCTGGCCCACGTCCGGGGGCTCGCCGGTCCGGTCGAACTGGTGCTGGCGGACCCGCCCTACGCCTTCGACGACTGGGCCGGGTTGCAGCAGGAGCTGCGGGACCGCTGCCCGGGTGCACTCCTGGTGGCCGAATCCGACCGGCCGGTCGCTCCCGTGGAGGGCGGGGAGTCGCTGAGGGAACGCCGCTACGGCGGTACGGTGGTGACCTTCATCCGTCTGCCCGCCACCCCCGGCGGCGTCACGGCCCACGACGGCGGCACGCCGTCGCGGACCACACCCCCCATCCCGGAGGACCTCGCGTGACGGTCGTGCTCTATCCCGGCTCGTTCGACCCCATCCACAACGGCCACGTCGAGATCGTGGAGACCGCCTCACGGCTGTTCGACCGGGTGGTCGTGGCCGCCATGCGCAACCCGCAGAAGGGTGAGCCGCTCTTCTCGCTGGACGACCGCCAGGCGCTGATCGAGGAGTCGCTGGCGCACCTCGACAACGTCGAGGTCACGATGTTCTCCTCCCTCGTGGTGGACCTGGCCTCGTCGGTGGGGGCCCACTTCATCGTGAAGGGACTCCGGGCCGTGTCGGACTTCGAGTCGGAGCTGCAGATGGCGCAGATGAACCGGTCGCTGTCGGGTATCGACACGCTGTTCATCCCGTCCGCGTCGCGGAACTCGTTCCTGGCCTCCAAGCTGATCCGGGAGGTGGCCCGCTTCGGTGGCGACGTGGAGACGATGGTGCCCGAACCCGTCGCCCGCCGACTGGCGGAGCGTTTCGGCGGCACCGCCGCTCCCGGGTCCGCCTGAGACCTGCGACCGGGCAGCAGACTGGAGGACGGCATGAACCCACCACGAGACCTCGACGACGACCGCTTCGACGACGACACCTACGACGACGACACCTACGACGACGAGCGTGGTGTTGCGGAGCCGCCCACCGGCACCACGCGGCGGGCGGGCACCGACGTGTACCGGATGCCGGAGGCCGAGCAGGTGCTCCGACGCGTGATCGAGATCGTCGAGTCCGCGCCCGGGATCCCGATGTCGGCCTCGGTGCGGGTGAACAAGGAGGAGCTGCTCGAGCTGCTCGACGACTGCGTCGCCCGGCTGCCCGACGAGCTCCGCTCGGCCCGCTGGCTGCTCAAGGAGCGGGAGGAGTTCCTCGCCCGCACCCGCCGCGAGGGCGAGGAGATCATCGAGGACGCCCGTTCCCGGGTTGCCCACATGGTGCAGCGCACCGAGGTGGCGAAGGCCGCGGAGGCCAAGGCGCGCCAGATCGTGGAGGACGCCGAGGCGGCCGCCCGGAAGATGCGCCGCGAGACCGAGGACTACTGCGACCAGAAGCTGGCGAGCTTCGAGAACGTGCTCGCCCGCATCCACTCCACCGTGGCGGCGGGCCGGGCGCGCCTGGCCGCGCCGACCATCGAGGAGGCCGAGCTCTCGGACCTCGACGAGCCCCGCACCGGCTCCCAGCCCGCGGTGTTCGACCAGGAACAGTGACCGCGGAGCCCCGGCTCCGCGTCGGCGTGGCCGAGCTGCGGCGCCGCCCGGGGAACCGGGTGCACCTCGAACGCGACGTGGCCGTGGGCGGGCTCGCCGTGACCACCGCGGCGGTGCCCGACGGCGGCGTGGCCCACCTCGACGCCGTACTCGAGTCGCTCAGCGACGGGATCACCCTCAGCGGCGAGGTCTCCTTCCCGTGGGAGGGTCCGTGCCGCCGCTGCCTCGAGCCCACCGGTGGCGAGCTCAGCGTGCCGGTGCGCGAGGTCTTCAAGGACGTGCCCGAGGGTGGCGACCTGCTCGCCCTCGACGGTGACGCCGTGGAGCTCGGCCCGGTGGTCCGAGACGCCGTCGTGCTGGCCCTGCCCCTGGCCCCCCTCTGCTCGGAGGACTGCCCGGGGCCGGACCCCGAGCACTTCCCGGTGACCTCCGCCGACCCCGAGCGGGCCCCGGCGGACCCCCGGTGGGCGGCGCTCGCCGAGCTGCGCTTCGACCCCGAGCCCGACGACCGCTAGCATGACCGACCGGCCCGCACCGAGGGCCGCCCCCCGCCCACACACAGGCAGACGAGATGGCAGTTCCCAAGAAGAAGACCTCCAAGTCCAAGAGCCGCAGCCGTCGGGCCGCCAACTGGAAGCTCGAGGCCCCGGCACGGAGCGTCTGCCCCCGCTGCAACGCGGTCAAGCAGCCCCACGTGGTGTGCGGCAACTGCGGCTTCTACGGCGGCCGTCAGGCCATCGACGTCGACTGACGCATCCAGCGGCGTCGGTCGACGCATCCCGCAGCGGGGCGCGGTGGCCCGTTACAGTGACCCGCACCCCACCCACCCGCACAGGAGATCCGAGCAGGTGCCTGCCGAGACCCATGTCCAACAGGGGCCCTTCGAACGGGCCGAGGTCCTGCAGCTGGTCAAGGACCGTCTGGGCGACATCCTCGAGATCGACCCCGGCGGCATCGGTGAGGGCGATTCCTTCGCCGAGGACCTCCACGCCGACTCCCTCGCCCTGATCGAGCTCGTCGAGGTCCTCGAGGAGGAACTCGGTGAGCGCAGCGTGGGCTTCCGGATCGAGGACGAGGACCTCGAGGACCTGAAGACCGTCCGGGATGCCGTCGACTACGTCATCGCCCGGCTCTGAGCGGCTCGGCGACGACGCTGTCATCGACCCACGGGCCACCCTCTGCTCCCGGCTGGGCTACCTCTTCGCGGACCCGACCCTGCTCGAGCTGGCGCTCCGGCACCGGTCGTGGTGCGCCGAGCACGGTGGTGTCGCCTCCAACGAGCGCCTCGAGTTCCTGGGTGACGCGGTCCTCGGGCTGGTGGTCACCGACCACCTCTTCCGCTCCGCCCCCACCACGAGCGAGGGCGTGCTCGCCCGTCGTCGGTCGGAGCTCGTGAGCGCCGCCGCACTCGCGCAGGTGGCCCGCTCGGTCGGCCTGGGTGACGCCCTGCTGCTCGGCAAGGGTGAGGAGTCCACGGGCGGGCGCAACAAGACGTCGATCCTCGCCGACGCCATGGAGGGCGTGATCGGCGGCGTGTACCTCGACGGCGGCCTCGGTGCCGCCACGCGGGTGGTGCTGGGCCTGCTCGAGGAGCGGATCAGCGGTGTCGTCACCGGTGAGGTCGCCTCGGACCACAAGTCGCGGCTGCAGGAACTCGCCGCCCACCGGTTCTCGGAACTGCCCCGCTACGAACTCGCCGAGGAGGGCCCCGAGCACCAGAAGCGCTTCAGCGCGTCGGTGCGCGTGGCGGGCCGCACGCTCGGCCACGGCGAGGGCCGCACGAAGAAGGAGGCCGAGCAGGCCGCGGCCCGTGAGGCCGCCGACCGGCTCGAACTCGAACCCGGGCCGGTGGCCCCGCCGGCGGGCGGCGCCACCGGGGAAGGGCCGGACTGGGACGTGGACCGGGCGGGATCGACCCGAGGGGGTGACCATGCCTGAGCTCCCCGAGCTCGAGCTGTTGCGACGAGACCTGGAACGGGACCTCGTCGGCAGGAAGATCAAGGCCGTCGAGGTACCGGTCGCCGGGGTGGTGAAGTTCCCCACCAAGAAGGCGCTCATCGCGGCGCTGCCCGGCACGAAGGTCACCGAGGTGCGCCGCCGCGGCACCCTCGTCACCGTCGGGCTGGAGGGCACGCACCATCTCGTGTTCTCCCTCGGCGAGCGCAGCCGGCTCCGTCGGGTGCAGGCCAAGGAGGCGGCGGCCACCGGCACGGCGCTGGTGGTCACCTTCACCCAGGGCGGCCAACTCCGCCTGGTCGACCCGAAGAAGCAGGCCACCGCCGAGTACGTCACCGACGAGGAACTCCTCGAACGTCACCCGGAGCTCTCCCAGCTCGGCCTCGACGCGGCGGACGAGCCGATCTCGTGGACCACCTTCGGCGAGATGCTCCTGCGCCGCGACGGCAAGCTGAAGTCGGTCCTGATGGACCCCGGGTTCCTCGTGGGGATCGGGCCGATCTACTCCGACGAGATCCTCTTCGAGGCGGGCCTCCGCTACGACCGTCGCACCACCGGGCTGTCGGCACAGGAGATCCGCCGTCTCTACCGGGCGGTGGTGGAAATCGTGCACGAGGCGATCAAGTACGGTGGCACCTCGCTGGGCGATGACGGTTGGGTGGGACCCTCCGGCGCTCCCGGCGAGTACCAGGACCACCTCGCCGTCTACAAGCGGGACGGTGAGATGAGCCCCCGGGCTCGGGGTCCGATCGTGAAGGCCCGCTACGGGAGCGGGTACACCTACTACTGCGAACAGACCCAGGTGTAGCGAGCCGACGTGTTCCTCAAGTCCCTCCAGATCAAGGGTTTCAAGTCCTTCGCCGACGCCGCGGACCTGGTGATGGAGCCCGGTGTCACCGTGGTGGTGGGGCCCAACGGATCCGGAAAGTCCAACGTGGTCGACGCCATCGGCTGGGTGCTCGGCGCCCAGGCCCCGTCCGCGGTCCGCTCCCAGAAGATGGACGACGTCATCTTCGCCGGCACGGCCAAGCGCCCGGCGCTCGGCCGCGCCGAGGTGTCGCTGACGATCGACAACTCGGCGGGCCTGCTGCCGATCGACTTCACCGAGGTCACGATCACGCGCCTGCTGTTCCGCTCGGGCGACAGCGAGTACGCGATCAACGGGGTGCCGTGCCGCCTGCTCGACATCCAGGAGCTGCTGTCC
>CAIPVR010000048.1 GCA_903868545.1 uncultured Actinomycetes bacterium | reverse complement strand
GTGGTTCTCGAGGGCGCCCACGAAGCTGGTGATGAGCCCGCTCTGCAGCGTCTGCTGGAACAGGATCAGGAGGACGAGCAGGCCGACCGAGGCCATGAGCAGGCCGAATCGCACCACGGCGCGCCGCATCTCCCGGAGGGCGAGGAACACGATGTGCTCAAGCGCGCCGGGCCGCGGATTGTTCCCGCCGCAGCCATGACCGGGTGACCCGGCAGGGACCGGAACCCCCGGCCGGTCCCGCCGGCGGGCCGGGTCTCAGCGGCGGCCGACGGACAGCGAACCCACCACGGCGTTCACGCGGGGCAGCTGCGAACGTCGGAGCCGGTGGCTCCCGAGCGCCACGTAGAGCGAGAACGCCCGGCCCTGGGCGTGGAAGAACTGCTGGTGGCCGCTGTGGCCGGGGATGGGCCGGTGCATCGTCGCCCGGCTGAAATCGGCCTCCTTGAGCGGTCGGCGGAGGCCGCGTCGGTCGAACAGCGGGGCGTCGGCCGCGGCCGGGTCGAACTCGACGAGCGCGACGAAGACGTCGAGCGGACGCATCCCCTCGACGGCTCCACCGCCGAAGTCGCCACGCACCCGCGGCAGGGCGAAGCTGGCCACCTGGAGGACCGGGTTGGCGGTGCCGAGCGCGGACACCTCCTCCACGTCGGTCGACGGATGGTCGCCGGCGGCCAGGCGGATCGATCCGTCCCACCCGGGCGGCACCGTCACCTCGAGGCCGTGGGCGGCCAGTACCCGTGCGCGTGCGCTCATGCTCCGAGACCTCCCGTCGTGGCGACCACTGCGGCCGCCGCCGCGGCGGCGCCCCCGGTCACCAGTGCCGCCACGGTGGTGCGGCGTGCCGTTCGCGTCCGATCGTCCATCCGCAAGTGCAGTCGGCGCAGCGAGTCGGAGTCGTGCACCCGGCGCGCCGCGAGGATCGGCAGGCCGCGGGCGACCCCGAACACCACACCCACCAGGGCGCCCGCAGCGGGTGACGCGGTGAGGACCATCGCCAGCACCGCGGCGTAGGTGGCGGCGGACGTCACGATCGTGACCAGTCCGAACCCGAGCTGCACCCCGAACCCGAACCCGTAGACCCATCCCCGGAACGCGTGCAGCCACTGCTCGTCCACCTGCCGGTGCCACGACGGCGGACGCCGGCCGGCCACGTCCCACACCGCGGCCAGTGCACAGCCGGCGGCCAGCACCCAGAGGGCTGCGCCGTCGGGCAGCGCCGCACCGCCGGGCAGCAGCCGTTCGACGACGAGCCCGGAGGAGCCGGCCAGCAGGCCGAGCGCGGCCCCACCGACCGCGGATCCCACCAGGTAGGCGGTGACGGTGACCCACCATCGGTTCCCCTTCCCCCGCTCACCGAGCGGGGTGATGCTGGACAGCATCGACACACCTCAAGGGGACCAGCCGGCGCGGACCGCGGCGGCCACCGAGACGAGCATCCCCACCACCACCACGGCCAACTCGGCGCTCATCGTCCGATGTCACCCGGCTCGTGGTGCAGGCGGGGATCGCCCGGTTCGAACCCGGCGGCGGTGAGTTCGTCGTCGACCCGCGCCGCCCGTTCCCGGCCGGTGAGGAAGCCCCGCCGCGACGGCCCACCGGCCGGGAGCGACCGGCCGGTGTCGGCGAGTGCCTTGCCGAGGAGGTCGACCACCTGCGGCCAGGTGGCCGCCGCGCCCTCACCCACCACCTCGTCGCCGTCGACGAGCACGAAGTACGGGGCGACCGGCACGCCGTAGTCCTCCCAGGCGTCGGTCGACATCACCGTGGGGACGTCGACCGGCGCGATCCGGGCCACCTCCGGCGGCGACTCGGCCTCCTCGCCGCGGGTGACGATCACCACCCGGATGTCGGGCGCGGGGAGCTCCGCCCCCGTGGCCAGGGCCGCCCAGAAGCCCCGGCACGTCGTGCACCCGGTGGTCAGGAAGGCCAGCAGCGTCCGGTGGGGCTGGCCCACCACGCCCACCGCGACCGCGTCGCCCTGCGGGTCGATCCCCGCCACGTCGGCCGCCGCGCTGCCGAGCACCTCCGCGGGTTCGGGCACCCCTGCGACCGTGGTGACGGTGCCACCCGGGAGGTCGGCCGCGGCCACGCCGCCGGCGGACGTGACCGCCCGCGCAGCCCGGGCGGCGCGGGCCCGCGCCTCGGGCGACGGGTCGAGGTCCACCCCGAGGTCGTGCAGGGCACGGAGGATCTCGGCGTGGCTACGCAGCAGGCTCACGACCAGCGCGGCGAGCAGCGCCACCGCCACGGCGAGGAGGACGACCACTGCGGTCACGCCGACCCCGTCGGCACCGGAGGGGCACCCGGGACGGCGGGCGCTGTCGCGCTCGTGGCAGCGGACGCGGTGCCCTGGGCGGAACCCGGACCGTCCACCTGCACGTTGGCCGAGGCCATCAGGTACGGGAGCGTGCGGGGACCGTCCACCACGGCGAGGACCTGCACCTCGTGGTCGCCGGGCGGCAGCGCCAACGTCTCGTCCAGGCCCGTGTCAGCGGTGCCCCGCAGCGACGCCCTGAAGTTCCCGTCGACGAGCACCCGCAGCGGGGCCGGACTGCCGTCGGTGCGGGTGACGGGCGTGGCGGCGATCCGCACCCCACCGGGGGCCGCCTCGACGGCGAGCACCTGGCCCACCGCGACCGACCCAACGGCCAGCACGTTGCAGCCGAGGATGCGGTCGTAGCCGCCACCCTCCGGCAGGGCGACCACGCACACGGCGCGCTCGCCCGGTGCCACCCCGGTCACCGTCTCGTCGAAACCGTGCCCGTCGTACTGGTCGCCCCGGGACCGGTCCGCGAGCGCGGTGCGCACGGCGACACCGTCCACGTCGATGCGCACCCGGACCGGACCGGTGGTGTCCTGGTCGAGGGCCCAGCCCGTGACGCGGAGGGTGCCCGCCGACGAGGTGAGGGACTCCACGACCCCGACCGGGTCGTACGGAACGGCCACCGGCCGGCAGCCGAGGTCGAGGTCGGTGCCGCCGCCCACGTTGCGCCCCACCACGCACACGTTGTGCGGCCCGGGCGACGCCGGCACGGTCACGTCGAAGCCGTGGTTCGGCCCCATGTGCGGGAGGTCACGCGCGAGGTCGGCCCGGTACAGGTCGGCGCGCACGGAGGCCGCGAGCACCCCGTCCACGAAGACGTCCACCGTGGAGGGCCCGAGGTTGTCGGGATCGAGCACGAAACCCACCGCCCGGATCCGGCCCTCGGACGCCGTCACGCTGTCGAGGTGACCATGGGCGTTCGGGATGATGCGGACCATCTGGTGGTGGATCCACGTGGTGCCCTGACCCGAGCTGTCCACCGCCGCGACCGACACCAGGCGCTCGCCCGGGCAGAGTCGGACGAAGGCGTCGAAGCCGTGGTTCGGGCCCTGGGCGGGGAACAGGTTGCCGATGTCGGGACGGAGGTCGGCGGCGGTGAGCGTGGCGACGGGCCGGAAGCAGTCGTAGATCACCACCGAGATCGGCGCCGGGGTGCCCGGGTCCACCGCCCAGCCGATGAGGCGCACCCCACCGGGCACCGCGACGAAGTTGTTCACGCCGCCCACGGCGTCAACCTCCAGGCACGGCCGGGAGTGGTAGCGGGTGGCGTTGTCGGTGCGGGCGGCCGTGGTGCAGGAACCGTCGATGCGCCAGGGTTCGGTGCAGGTGACGACGCGGCACACGATCGGGCCGAGGCACGGGATGCCCTGGTTGCACTGCCCGTAGCGGAAGTTGGTGCAGCCGGCCTTCCGGTTGTTGCAGTCGCCGAAGGCGCAGCCGCACGTGGTGCCCGAGCAAGCACCGGAGCACACCCCGTTCCCACCACAGCCGCAGCCGTTGCAGGCCGCGTTGCAGTCCATGTAGTACCGGGGCCCACCGCCGCAGAAACTGCTGCCGTCCACCTTCCACCAGCCGCCGAGCGACGTGCCGGGCGGGCACCGGTTGGCGCCCGAGAGGGTGCAGCAGAACTCGGTGTAGCCGTCGTTGCAGAGCGCGTTGCGACCGCACACGGCGCCGTAGGCGGTGCCGGGCCGGGCGACGTAGGTGGCCGGGGCCACGGCCATCGCGGTGCCCACCATGGCGCCCCGGCGCAGCACCCCGCGGCGATCCACCCGGCGCTCGAGGAACCCGCCCACCCGCTCGGCGAGCGACCCCCGTCGGCGTTCCGATCCCACCGTCGCGGTCATCGGTCCTCCTTCGCAGCGATCGTCTGGGCCCGCAGCGCGGCAGTGGCCTCCACCACGTCGGCCGCCACCGTGTCGAGCACCACCACCAGCGCGGTCACCAGCACCACGAGGCCGAGGGCAGCAGCGGCCGTCGGCCACGGCACGGCGGCGAGGGCGTCGGCCACCGGCACCGGGCGGGCCACTGCGGCCACTGCGGCGACGGCGGCCGAGACCGCGTTGACGGCCACGTGCACGGGACTCGGCGGCGCCGAGCGGGCGCCGAAACACCCACAGGACGCGAGCCCGCGTCGGCGCGCCACCAGGACCACCACGGCGAAGAACGCGTAGGCAACGGCCACGCCGGCCGCGATGACACGTCCGCCCACGGCGAGACCACCGAGGCCGAGGCCCACCTCCACGGCCCCCAGGGCGCGGGCCGCTGCGTCCCGGCCGGGGATCCCGAGGGCCCCCAGGGCCGCTGCCGTGCCGGACGGTTCGGACAGCTTCGAGGCGCCCGCGACCACCAGCACCGTGCAGGTCACCCAGAACAACACGTCCCACGCCGCCACCTCCACAGGGTAGGGCAGGGGGGGTGGGTAGATCTGCCTGTGGGGGCACGGTCCCACGGCAGCGTGTCAACCCTTCGGTACCGTCGGACGTTGATGGAGGGTGTGGACCACGGACCGGTCACGGGCGACGAGGCGTTCCGCCGCTTCTACGAGCGGATGGACCGGCGCGCCGTGGCCACGGCGCGCCGACTGGTGGGTGACCCGGTGACCGCCGAGGATCTCGCCGCGGAGGCGCTCGCCCGTGCGTACGCGCACTGGCCGAAGGTCCGGTCCCACCCGAACCCCGACGCCTGGCTCCTGCGGGTGCTCGGCAACCTCGCGATCGACCACGTCCGGCGCCAGCGGCGGACCTCGCCCACGGACCTCCACGGCGGTTCCAGCGCCGCCGACGACGCCGTGCTGCGCGTGGACCTGGCCCGAGCGATGAAGCGGTTGTCGAACCGCCAGCAGGAGGTGGTGGTGCTCCGCTACCTCGTCGACCTCCCCGAGGCGGAGGTGGCCGAGTCCCTCGGCATGACCACCGGCTCGGTGAAGACGCACCTGTCGCGGGCCACGAGGCGCCTGCGCGACGAGCTCGGCGACGGACCGGGCGACCAGACGAGCGAGGAGGCCCCCGCATGAGCGACACGCGCTACCCCACCGGTGACGGCCCCGCCCGCGACGAGGCGGCCCGCTACGAGGCCGTGGTACGCCGCGGGCGCGCGCTGCGGCGGAGGCGGCAGCTGGGCACCGCGGGCGCGGGCGTCGTCGGATGCGCGGCGCTGCTGGCGATGGCGTTCGCGGTGCTGGGCACCGGAGGCACCGACCCGTCGGTCACCGCCGGCCCCACGGAGGGTGCACCGGGGTCCACGACGCCCCCCGCCTTCGGCGTCTCGGCCCGCCAGGAGACCGGGACCGGGACGGGCGCGCTCGTGGTGGAAGCACGCGACCCGTCCCAGCCCGACTCGCCCGACGCCGTGCTCTGCGTGCTCGTCCGCGTCGGGCCCACCGGCCAGGCCGCCGTCGCCGAGGGGCGGGCCTGCGCCTTCCCGGGGGAGAGCAGCACCGTCACCGTCCCCCTGGCGCCGTCGGGTGGGGTGGAGATCGGCTGCGCCGGGTCGGCCTCGCCCGCCGCTCCCCTGCCCACCGCCACCCGTGACGTGTCGGCGACCTTCCGCTTCGACGTCGGCGGGGGCTTCCCGGCCGGTGAGTACCCGGTGAAGGTCACCGCCGTCTCGGGAGTGGGTGACGGGTGCACGCCGGTCGACCCCGGCGAGTCGTTGGCCACCACCGACGCCACACTGACCGTCGCCTGAGCCTGCCTCGCACCGGTCGAGCGGACCGGTCGGAGGGACCGGGCGTGGGGGTCCGGTCAGCTGCGGCGTCGGGCGAGGACCTCGTCGTAGAGCTGCTCCCACGCCCGCACCGCAGCCGCCGCGTCGAAGCGCTCCCGACCCGCCGCCGCGGCCCGCGCGCCCATCGCGACGCGCCCCTCGGGGTCGGCCGCGAGCGCTGCCACCGAATCCGCGAGCGCGACGACCACCGCCGTGTCGTCGTCGGAGGCGGGCACCACGATCCCGGTCTCCCCGTCGTCGACGGCCTCGCGGACACTGCCCACGTCGGTGGCCACCACCGGGACACCCGCCTGCATCGCCTCCTGCACCGTCACCGGGAAGGCCTCGAGCCGCGAGGGCAGCAGGTACACGTCGAAGGTGGGAAGGCGGTGCCGTGCCCGGTCGTCCCAACCGTCGAGTTCCACGCGATCGCCCACGTCGAGCTCGCGGACGAGCGCCTCGAGCGCGGGCCGTTCGGCGCCGTCACCCACCACCACGAGACGGAACTCCGGCCCGAGCCGTTCGACCACCCGGATGGCGCGGTCGATCCCCTTGGCCGGGTCGTGGCGCGACAGCATCCCGATGGTGAACCGGTCGTCGGTGCGCGGCGGGGGGTCGAGCTCCGCCGGCGGCACGCCGGAGGGGATCACGCGCATCGAGCCGGCGGGGAGGTCCCCGAGACCCTCGATGATGCGGGCCGCCCGCTCCCCCACCGCCACGTGGGCGTCGGCCCGGGCGGAGGTGATCCGCTTCAACCGGTTCGACAACGACGACCAGGTACCCACCGGCGAGTGCTCCAGCACCACCACGGGCAGGCCGGGGATGGTGAGCGCCGCGGCGAGGGCCCATTGGCACGACGACATGGTCGAGAGGTTGAAGTGCACCAGGTCGGGGGCGAGCCGCCGCAACGCGCGCCGGGTGGCGAGCATGCCGCGCACGTCGGTGCGATCCGCGATCGGCGGGACCACCACGTAGCGGCTCCCGGCGCGGCGCTCGGACAACCAGCGCACCACTGCCTCGTCGGGCCCCAGGACGGTCACGTCGATGTCCGGTCCGAACCGCTCGATGAACATCCCCATCGACGACTCCGCTCCGCCGCGTTCGGTGGCGTCGGTGACGACGACGAGGTGCACGTCGACAGGGTGGCACACCGCCGCACCCGGCCACGGTCCCCGGCCCCCGGACCCGGCGCCCGTACGATCGCGCGGTGCTGACCGCAGCGGAACACCTGATGCGCTTCAGCGTCGACGACCAGCTCGCCATCGTCGGCCGCGCCGGGCTGGGCGCGCTGTGCGGGCTCGTGATCGGCCTCGAACGCCAGCTCGCGAACAAGGTCGTCGGCCTGCGGACCCACATGCTCGTGGCGGCCGCGGCGGCCCTGGCCACCGGCATGGGCGAGCTGCTGTTCCTCGACACCGGCGACTCGGGTGACCCCACCCGGGTGATGCACGCCATCATCACCGGCATCGGCTTCATCGGCGCGGGCGCGATCTTCCGGAGCGAGTCCCGGGCCCGGGGCCTCACCACCGCCGCCACGCTGTTCACGGCCGCGATCCTCGGCTGCATCTGCGGGCTCGGCGCCCCGGTGCTGGCCGGGCTCTCCACCGTCGCCGCGGTCATCTCCCTGCGCGTCCTCCTCAAGGTCGAGGAGCACACGAAGCTGAAGTACCAGCACACCGAGGACTGACCCCCAACCCACCGCACCCCATCTGCCACCCCCTGCGGGAAATAGGGGTCCTCCGGGCGCTCTGGGCACCCCTGACAGCCGAAGTCCCGGTGCGGGACGGCCGGTGCGAGACGGCCGGCCGGCCGGCGGAGAAGGTGTCAGCGGCCCCGGAACTCCGGCGGGCGCTTCTCCACCGCCGCGGCCACCGCCTCGGCATGGTCCCGGGAGTGGAAGGTCGACAACTCGAGCGCCGTCGACAGGTCGAAACTCGCCAGCAGCGCGGCACGCAACTGCTGGTTGACCGCCACCTTCGTGCCGCGCACGGCGAGCGGCGGACCGGCCGCCAGCCGCCGCGCGAGGTCGAGCGCGACGGGCAGGACCTGCTCCGCGGCCACCACACGGTTCACCAGGCCCAGCCGCTCGGCGTCGGCCGCCGCGAGCGGCTCCCCCAACAGGAGGTGCTCCTTGGCCCGGGCGGGCCCGAGCACCATGGGCCAGATCACCGCCCCACCGTCGCCGGCCACCAGGCCCATGCGCACGTGCGGGTCGCCGATGCGGGCGTGCTCGGCGGCCACGACCAGGTCGCAGAGCAGGGCGATGCTGGCACCCAGGCCCATGGCATGGCCGTTGAGCGCACACACCACCGGGAGCTCGACGTCGAGGAGGTCCCAGATCATCTGGCGGGCGTCGAGCCGCAGGGCGTCGAGCGCCTCGACGGAGCGCAGTTCCGGGAACCACGACAGGTCGCCGCCGGCGCAGAACGCCCGGCCGGAGCCGGTCAGCAGCACGGCCCGCGCCGTCCGCTCCCGACGCAACGCGCGGAACAACGCCGCAAGCTCGTGGTGCAGCGCGGCGTCGACGGCGTTGAGCTCCGAGTCGGGATGGTCGATCGTGCACACCAGCACGTCGCCGTCCCGCTCCGCCCGGATGCAGCGGAGGTCCCGCAGCTCGTCCGGCACGTCGGCCGCACCGCCCGAGGTCGCCCCACCACCGCTCATCCGGTCACCTCCCGGGGAAGGCCGAGCAGCTTCTCGGCGATGATGTTGCGCTGCACCTGGGTGGTGCCGCCGCCGATGGTCAGGGCCCGGGCGAACAGGTAGTTCCACGGCCACTCGCCCTGGTGCAGCGCACCCAGGCCGCCGCCGCGGGGCGGCGGATGGTGACCGAGCGCCCCCGGCCACGGGCCCGGCGCGGCCAGCATCGCATCCGCACCGGCGAGGTCGGCAACCAGCTCCATCAGGCGCTGGCCGTGCTCGTCGGCCAGCAGTTTCTGCAGGCTGGCCTCCGGGCCCGGCTCACCTCCGGCGAGGAGTGCCGCCTGCACCCGGGCACCGAGCAGCCCCAACAGCACCTCGTCGGTGTGGCAGCGCGCCACCGCCTGCCGGAGGTGGGGGTCCCCCACGCCGTGGCGGCGGGCCAGTTCGAGCACCTCGCCGCCGGTGGGGCCCATGCCCCACAGGATCCCGCCGGAGGACAGCGACACCCGTTCATTGCCCAGCGTCACCCGGGCCAGTCGCCAGCCGTCGCCCGGTTCGCCCACGAGCGCGTCGGCGCCGAGCGGTACCCCGTCGAGGAAGACCTCGTTGAAGTGCGCACCGCCGGTCATCTCCCGGATCGGTCGCACCTCGATGCCCGGCGCGTCCATCGGGCACAGGAAGTAGGAGATGCCGCGATGGCGCGGGGCGGCCGGGTCGGTGCGCGCCAGGAGGATGCCGAAGGCGGCCACGTCGGCCGACGTGGACCACACCTTGGACCCGGTGACACGCCAGCCGTCGCCGTCGGCCTCGGCCACGGTGGACAGCGCGGCCAGGTCGCTCCCGGCGCCCGGTTCGCTGAACAGCTGGCACCAGACCTCGTCACCGCTGAGGATCGGGGCGAGGTATCGCTCCTTCTGGGCCTCGCTGCCGGCGGCCAGGATCGTCGGACCGGCCCAGCCGATGCCGATCGGGTTGTCGGGCAGGGCCACGCCCGCGCCGGCCACCACCGCATCGATCGAACGCGTGGTCACGGCGTCGGCACCGAGACCCCAGGGCTCGGGCCAGTGGGGCGCCACCAGACCCGCCGCCGCGAGCTCGCCGGGGGTCGGCGCCGGGTGGTCGCGCAGCCAGTCCACCGCGTCCTCCGGACCACGGATCCGCGGCGCCGGCGACCCGGCGGCACCCGACATGGCGGTCACAACTCGCTGACCCCCGGGTCGCCGCCGAGCAGCACCGTGCCCGCCGACTCGTACAACCGGGCGTTCACCAGCACGTGCTGCGTGGCGGTGTGGGCGTCACGGAAGCAGCGCTCGACCACATGGCCGTGGCGCACCGCGGTCCCGCCGGCCAGACGGTGCAGGCGGGTGCAGGCATCGGCCACCGCCTCCGCGGTGTGGGTGGCCGCGAGGCGGAGGCCCGCCCGCGTGCCCAGCTCCACCGGGTCGCCGGCCTCGGCGGCGACCCAGGCACGGTCCACCTCGTCGAACAGGAACGCCCGGGCGGCACGGACCGTGGCCTCGGCCCGGGCGAGCTCACCGCGCGCCGCGCCGCGGTCGGCGAGCGGACGGCGCGACCCCATCGGCACCTTGGAGCCCATCAACTCGGCCACTGCGTCGAGGGCGGCCCGGCCCACCCCGAGGCTCACCGCGGCGATCCCGAGCGCCAGCAGGCCGAACGGCGGGAACCGGTACAGGGGGGCGTCCACCCACGGGCGGTCGGTCACGAGCGACACGGTGTGCCGCTCGGGCACCTCCACCGCCTCCATCAGCAGGTCGTGGCTGCCGGTGCCCCGCATCCCGAGCACGTCCCAGTGGTCGATCACGGTCACCTGGGCCGCGGGGGCGAAGCACAGGCGCATCGACGGCAGCCCGGCCGCGTCCAGCACCGGTTCGCCCGCCGGGTCCACCACACGAGCGCCCCCGAGCAGCCAGTCGCAGTGCTGGCTGCCGCTGCCCCACTCCCACCGGCCGCTCACCCGCAGCAGCCCCCCGCCGAGCGCCTCGGCCAGGCCGCTGGGTGCGTAGGCACCACCGGTCACCACGTGGGGGTCGGCCCCGTAGATCTCCTCGGCACCCTCCCGGGGGAGCCAGGCGGACAGCACCCCGGTGGTGGCGCCGATCATCACGCACCATCCGGCCGACCCCGACCGTCGGGCCACCCACTCGATCGTTCGGAGCGCATCGGCCACCGGCACCTGGCCGCCGCCCAGTTCGGTCGGGACCAGCATCGCGAACGCCCCGGCCCGGGCCAGCGCGGTGGCGAGGCCCGGGTCGAGCCGGCCGGCCAGGTCGGACGGACCGGCCGCGGCGCGCAGCTCGTCGTCGAGCGCCACCACCGACGGCACGACCGGGTTCATCGCGGGAGGTCCGCCGGGGGCTCGTAGGCGGTGATGGTGGCGTCGCGCCGCTCACCCCAGCGCCCCCAGTGCGTGACGCGATCGACCGGTCGGCGGGGGGCCACGCCGAAGCGGCCCGACGGCCGGCCGAGCGGCACCAGTGCCACCACCTGCTGACCGGCCGGGATCCCGAAGTGGTCGCGCACCTCGTCGTGGTGGATCCGGTGCACGGTGGTGAGGGCACCTCCGATCCCCATGCTGCGGGCGGCCAGCAGCAGGTTCTGCACCGCCGGATAGACCGAGGCGTACGGGGTGCCCACGTCCATCGGGCCCTGGTCGTCGACCACCGTCATGTCGATGTCGGGCATGCACACCAGCACCACCACCGGCACCTCGGCGAGGTGGTCGGCGAGGTGGCGGGACGCGGCGACCGTGCGGTCCCAGCTGCGGCGGGCCGCCTCGTCGCGGAACCCGCCCACCCCCTCGAGCAGGGCGGCCTCGTAGCGGTCGTAGGCGCGTCGGTACAGCTCACCGATCCACGCCCGGTCCTCCGGCTCGGTGAGCACGAGGAACTGCCAGGGCTGGATGTTGCCGCCGGACGGGCCCTGCTGGGCCGCCCGCAGCACCTGCTCGACCTCGGCGTCGGTGACGGGATCCGCGGTGAAGCGGCGCATCGCCCGGGTGGTCATGATCCCGTCGTAGAGACCGACCGGACCTCCCGGCCCCACATCGGGCCCCGACGCCGACGCCGCCGTCACAGGTCCCACCCGGGCGCGGTGAGGGGCCAGGGCCGGGTCTGCTCGAGCAGGCGGCCGAGCCGCAGCGGTACCTCGTCCCGGTGCCGGCGGCCGATGATCTGCAGGCCCACCGGGAGCCCGTCGGAGGCGAGGCCCGCAGGCACCGACAGGGCCGGGTTCCAGCACAGGTTGGCGAGCATGGTGAACGGCACGCTCATGGCGGGGTTCACCTCCACGCCGGCGATCTCGGTGGGCGGCGGGCCCGCCGCGGGGAACGCCGTGACCGCCGTGGTCGGTGTCATCAGGACGTCGAGGTCCGCGAACAGCGCGGCCATGTCGGCCTGGAGCCGCAGGCGGCGCCGGTACCCCTTGGCCAGCGTGCGCAACGGACGGTCCGCGGTGGCCTCCAACGAGAACCGCACGAACGGGGTGAGGTCCTCGGCCCGTTCCGGCCAGTGCTGCGCCTCGTCGATGCCGAGCCACAGCGACATCGCGCCGGCCGACAGCCAGGTGGCCACGGGGTCGGTGAGGTGCACGTCCACCTCCACGAGTTCCGCCCCGGCGGCGCGGGCCGTCTCCTCCGCGGCGGCGCGCGCCAGTTCGGCCACCTCCGGGTCCACGTGCGCGAAGCCGAGGTCGGTGGACCAGCCGATGCGCAGCCCGGAGGTGTCGAGGTGCTCGATGACCTCCTCGTAACGGACCCCTGGCGGCGGCAGCGAGAGCCGGTCGGTCTCGTGCGGCCCGGCGGTCACGTCGAGGTGACGGGCGGAGTCGGCGACCGTGGTGGTGAGTGCGCCGTAGCACGCCGTCTCCGACGGGTCGTCGTCGGGGTGGGGGATGCGCCCGTGGCTGGGCTTCAGGCCCACCAGCCCCGAGAAGCCGGCGGGGATGCGGGTGGAGCCACCGCCGTCGGAGGCGGTGCCGAAGGGGAGCATCCCGGCGGCCACCGCGGCGGCCGTGCCGCCCGACGAACCGCCCGGCGTGCGGGTGGGGTCCCAGGCGTTGCCCGTGGCACCCCACGCCTTGGTGAACGTGTACTGCAGCGTGCCGAACTCGGGGGCGGCGGTCTTGCCCACCGGGATGGCACCGGCCCGACGCAACCGGGCGACGTGTTCGGAGTCGGCGACCACGGGACCGAGGCCCTTGTAGAGGAGCGACCCGTGGCTCGTGGGCATGCCGGCACAGTCCTCGAGGTCCTTCACCCCGAACGGCACACCGGCGAGCGGCCCCAGCAGTTCGCCCTCCCCGCGGGCCACCGCGGCGTCCACCTCCTCGGCCGCGCGTCGGGCACCGTCGGCGTCGACGTGGACGAAGGCGTTCAGCGCGTCGTTGCCCGCGGCGATCCGGGCCAGGCACTCCTCCACCACGTCGCCCGCGGCCCGGGTGCCGCCCCGAACCGCCTCCGCGGTGCCGATCACCGTGTCCATCAGCGGTCGACCACCCCGGCCCCGCCGTGGGAGTCGGCAGCGGCACCGCTCGCGCCGGCCCCGCTCGCGCCACCGGCCCCGCTCGCGCCACCGGCGACGTCGCGCTCGATGTCGACGTCGCGTCCGGGCCACGGCCGGTGGTCCCAGGTGTCCACGTGCACCACGTCGCCCACGTGCTTGCGGGTGGTCGGTCCGTAGCGGCCCCTCGGCCAGCCCAGGGGGACCATGCACACGGGCTGCACGCTGAGCGGAAGGCCCAGGGTCCGCCGGGCGAAGGTCGTGCTCCACAGCGGCAGCGTGATGAGCGACGCCCCGAGCCCCATCGCCCGGGCCGCGAGCAGCAGGTTCTGCACCGACGGGAAGATCGAGCCGTAGTGGCTGGTCTGGGCCAGCGTGGGGAACGGGACGAACCGCGCCGGACCCACCAGGCAGGGCACCACCAGGACCGGGATCTCCTCGAAGTGACGCACCTGCCAGTCGACGGCGTCGAGCACCTTCAGCATCGACGGGTCGTCGCGGACCGCCCGGCGGCCGATCCCTCCGTACAGCTTCCACGCGCGCCGGTACTGGGCGGCGAACGCCGCCTTCTTCGCGGGGTCGCGGACCACCACGAACTCCCAGTTCTGGCCGTTCGACCCGGTCGGGGCTCGCAGGGCCAGCTCGATGCAGCGGAGGACCACGTCGTCGTCGACCGGGTCGGGCAGCACCTTGCGGACCGCCCGCTGGGTCATCATCGCCTCGGCCAGCGGCATGTCGAGCCGGTGCCGCAACGACCCGTAGGAGCGGTCGCCGTCGGGTGCGCGTTCGTTGGTGGTCAACATTCCCCCTTCCGCGGCCGGGGCCCGGCCGCTCGGGCCCGATGCTAGGCGCACGAGGTAGATCGACTCCCCGGGGGATGCCCGTCCGGCCGGGCGCGGGCCGGAGTTCCTCGGTACCCTCGCCGTGCATGGCGGGCGACCATGCATCGACGGGGGGTGCGGCGACGGACCGAGCCGGAGCCGGCGCACCGCTGCCCGCACCGGGCTCACCGTCGACGTTCCCACCGGCCGCCACCGCGCCCGGCGGCCACGTCGACCCGGTGGTCGTGCGGGCCGACCCCCCTGCGCTGCGGGTGCTGACCGCGTGGCGCCGGGCCGGCCGGGCGGAGGGTCGACGGACGGAGTTCCGCCCCGTACGGGCGCTGCTCCTCGCCGCCGCGGTGGCCACACTCGCCCGGTTCCTACCGGGGGCCGCGGTGTTCCTCGGGATGCTCGCGGTGATCATCGTCGTGCACGAGGCCGGCCACTACGTCGTGGCCCGACGGTGCGGCATTCGACCCACCGAGTTCTTCGTCGGGTTCGGCCCCACGGTGTGGGCCCGACACACCCGTGACGGGGCGCTGCGGTGGGGACTGAAGGCGTTCCCCGTGGGCGGCTACGTGAAGCTGCCGGGAATGGGTCCCTCGGAGGAGGTGGAGGCGTCGCTCGAGCCGTCCACCTACCGGGCCGCCACCCGACCGCGTCGCATGGCCGTGATCCTCGCGGGTTCCGTCGCCAACCTCGCGCTCGGCGTGGTGCTGTTCTTCGGCTTCGCCATGACCAACCCCGGCATCGATGCGTCGGTGGGCCGGGCCGCCACCGGGTCCGTGTCGCTGGCGTGGGACGTGGGCACCGACACCCTGGTGGGCCTCGGCCGCCTCGTGACCGGCGCCGGCGAGTACGTGGGCTCGGTGGCCGACGGCCAGGCACCCCGGGACCGCATGGTGTCGGCGGTGGGCGGCGCCCAACTGACCGACGGCCTCCTCTCCCAGCACCCGAGCCGCCTGCTGCTCCTCGCCGGGCTGTTCTCGGTGTCGATCGCGGTGCTCAACCTGTTGCCGCTGCTCCCCCTGGACGGCGGTCACGCGGCGGTGATCCTCGCCGAGGGGGCCGTGGCCCGGGTCCGACGCCGGCCGGGCTACCGGCTCGACCCGAACCGGTTCCGGGTCGTGGCGGTGACGGTGGTGGTGCTGCTCGTGGCGCTCGGCGTGTCCAGCATGTGGATCGACCTGCTGCACCCCCTCAACTCCGCCGTGGGCTGAGCGACCCCGGGCACCAACCCCCACCCACCCGGGCCGCGCCTAGCGGCCGGTGTGGCCGAAGCCGCCCTCGCCCCGCTCGGTGTCGTCGAGCTCGTCCACCTCGAGGAAGGCCACGTGCTCCACGGCCTGGATGACGAGCTGGGCGATGCGTTCACCCCTGCGCACCTCGAAGGCCTCGGCCGGGTCGGTGTTGACCAGCAGCACCTTCAGCTCGCCGCGATAGTCGGCGTCGATGAGGCCCGGGGTGTTCAGGCACGTCACGCCGTGCTTGAGGGCGAGTCCACTCCGGGGCTGCACGAACCCGGCGTAGCCACGGGGGATGGCCACCGCGATCCCGGTGGGCACCAGGGCGCGGCCACCCCCCGGGGCGAGCGTGACGTCCTCGCGGGCCTGCAGGTCCACGCCGGCGTCCCCCGGCTTCGCGTACCTCGGCAGCGGCAGGTCGGGATCGAGTCGGACGACGGGCACCTCGAGCACGCCGGAACGCTAGCGGGGCCGTGAGCCGGCGTCGGCCGGCCCGGCGGGTGGGTCCGGCGGTGGGCCCGGCGGGAACGCCCGGCCCACCCCGTTACCCTGAGCCGATGCTCGTGTGGATGGACCTCGAGATGACGGGCCTGGACCCGGCGACCGACCGCATCGTGGAGATCGCCACACTCGTCACCGACGACGACCTGGGGATCGTCGCCGAGGGGCCCGACCTCGTGATCGCCTGCCCGGAGGAGTCGCTCGCGGCGATGGACCCCGTCGTGGTGGACATGCACACCCGGTCCGGCCTGCTGGAGCAGATCCGCGCCTCGGAGGTCACCCTCGAGGAGGCGGGCGCCGCCACCCTCGAGTTCATCCGGACCCACGTGCCCCAGGCCCGCACGGTGCCGCTGTGCGGCAACTCGATCGGGATGGACCGGCGGTTCCTCGCCGCCTACCTCCCCGACATCGAGCACCACCTGCACTACCGGTCGGTCGACGTGTCCACGATCAAGGAACTGGCCCGTCGTTGGTACCCGGGCGAGCTCTCGGGCCTGACGAAGAAGTCCTCGGCGCACCGGGCCATGGACGACATCCGGGAGTCGGTGGCCGAGCTCCGCTACTGGCGGCAGCGGGTGTTCCGACCGACCGACGCGCCGGCCGACGCCGGTGGCACCCCTGCGACCGGGGCGGGCGGCCCACCGACCGGTGGCTGAGCCGGTGAACGGGCCGGTCCGCCAGGAGCGACTCCCGGCGGCCGAGGTGGCCGAGGAGGTGGCCCCGGGCATCCTTCGGATCCAGATCCCGATCCTGCTGCCGGGCCTCGGGCACGTGAACTGCTACGTGCTGGAGGACGAGCGGGGCGTGGCCCTGGTCGACCCCGGCCTCCCCGACCCGCTGAGCAACGCCGACCTCGTCGCCAAGCTCGCCGGCGCCGGCATCCCCGCACACCGGGTGCACACCGTGCTCGTCACCCACTCCCATCCCGACCACTTCGGCGGGGCCGGACGGCTGCGGGCCGAGCACGGCAGCCGCGTGGTGGCCCACCGGGAGTTCCGCACCCCCTTCGACGCCCTCCCCTCCGACGACCTCGAGGCGTTGGAGGCCGCCACCGACGACCTGACCGACGGTGACGACCCCGACGACGTGCCGGCCGACCTGCTGGAGTCCGGACACGTGAACCCTCGGCTGGCCCGGGTGCTGTACGGCCGCGGACCCGTGCCCGTCCTGCCGCCCCGGGCCACCCCGTGGGGCGAGGAGGGGTTCCGGCCCGGCGAGGGCGAGCTGGCCGCCATGCGCGCCTGGGACGACCTGTCCAAGCGCGGGTTGCTCCACCTCGCTCCCGACGACCGCGTCGACGACGGCGAGGTGGTGCGGCTCGGGCGACGGGACTGGCAGGTGCTGCACACGCCGGGCCACACCGGCGACCACGTCTGCCTCCTCGACCCGGCGGAGGGCATCCTTCTCTCCGGCGACCACGTGCTCCCGACGATCACGCCCCACATCTCGGGCATGACGGGGAGTCCCGACCCGCTCGCCGACTTCATCGCCGCCGTGCGCCGGGTGGCGGCCGTCCCGGGGGTCGCGACGGTGCTACCCGCGCACGGGCTCCCGTTCACCGACCTGCCGGGCCGGGTGGAGGAGATCGTGGCCCACCACACCGAGCGCCTCGAGGAACTCGAGCGCATCGGCGAGGCGCTCGGCACGGCCACCGTGCGGGAGTACGCCCGGCAGCTGTTCCGCGAGCGGTCGTGGGGCCCGCTGGCGGAGTCGGAGACGTACGCCCACCTCGAGCACCTGCGCCTCGCGGGCCGGATGACCGCCGCGTCCGGCGGCGACGGCCGCCTCACCTATACGCCGGTCCGTTAATCGCTTGACCGGCGCCGAGGCCCGTGGTTCGCTGCCCTGACGGCCCGAGCGGGCCGCTTCACCCACAGGACACCACCGAGACCATGTACCGCAACGACCTCACCACCACCGGCGCCGCCTGGCGTCCGTCGGCCGTGTCGTCGCGTCGGTCCACGACCGTGTCCGTGCCGATGAATGCCGCCGCCCGGGAACGGCACGCCCTCAAGCGCACCGTCGCCCACTTCCCGGGCATCGCCACCACCCCGCGGGGAGCCCCGCCGCTCTGACCTGAGGTCACAGCAGCAGGAACGGCTCAGGAGCCGCCGGGTGGACCACCACCCGGCGGCTCCTTCGCTTTTCCGGACCGCACCTCGACCCGCCGACGACCCCTGGCCACACGACCGCCGCCCCGCCGCCACCACCAGCCGCCCACCAGCCATCCGCCACCCGCCGCCACGAAGGAGATCCGCCATGACCATCCTCGAGCCCCTCGCCACGGAGCCCGGTCCGACCGGGCCCGTGGGGACCTGGGAAGACGTGGCGCTGTGCCGCGACGTGGACACGGCGCTGTTCTTCTCCGATGACGTGGACGAGATCGGCGACGCCAAGCGCATCTGCCTGGCCTGCCCCGTCCGCACCGACTGCCTCGACGCCGCGGTGGACCGTGGCGAGCAGTACGGCATCTGGGGCGGCCACCTCTTCGTGGCCGGCCGCATCGTCCTGCACAAGCGCCGGCGCGGCCGCCCGCCCCGCACCCCTAGGCCGGGCGACACCTTCCCGGAGGTGGAGGTACCCGCCCCCTACCGGCGCCTCGTCACCACCGGGTGAGGCCGGTCCCGGGTCCGGCGGAGGTCGCCGGGCCCGGGACCGGGACAGGACCACGACCGGTACCCCGGCGGGACAGCGACGCACGAGCTCGCGACCTGACCGCTGCGGACCCGGATCGGTACGGTGGAGGGGGCCGGCAGTCCGGCCCCCTCCACCGCGTATGGCCTCCACCGACACGCCCCCCGCACGTCCCCGTCGCCGCGCCATCGGCCCCGTGGGGATCGTGGTGATCACGCTCATCTCGGCCTCGGTCGCCCTCGCCGCCGCCTGGGCGCTGCTCGCCACCCGGGGCTCCGATGCGGTGCCGGTCCAGGAAGCCCTCGACCAGGTCGACGCCGGACCGGTCGTGCCGAAGGGCGCCCCCACCGCCGAGGTGGGCGCGCCCGCGCCCGACGTCCGCCTCGACTATCTCGACGGGGGCACCCAGCAGCTGTCGGAACTGCGCGGCGCCCCGGTGGTGCTGAACTTCTGGTCCTCCACGTGTGCCCCGTGCCTGCAGGAGATGCCCGACTTCCAGAAGGTGTACGCGGCCGCCGGCGGGAAGCTCACCGTGGTGGGCGTCGACGTGGCCGACACCGAGTCGGCCGGACGGCAGATGGTGGAACGCACCGGCGTGAAGTACCGAAACGCACGGGATCCGAGGTCGCAGATCCTCGCCGTGTTCGGCGGCACCGCACTGCCCCGCACGGTGCTCGTCGGTGCCGACGGGACGGTCCTCGACACCCACACCGGCGCACTCAGCGCCGCCGAACTCGAGGACCTCCTCGGCCGCAACGGCATCGAGGTCGGATGATGGGCGGCCGTCGTGACGGGAGGACCGTCGTGACGGGAGGACCGTCGTGAACGGCACGTTGGCCCTCGCGTTCACCGCCGGCATGGTGGCGACCGTGAACCCGTGCGGCTTCGCGCTCCTGCCCGCCTACCTCTCGTACTTCCTCGGTCTCGAGGGGGCCACGGAGGAGGACGGCACGCCGGCGAGCCCCCCGGTGCTGCGGGCCCTCGCGGTCTCCGGCGCGGTGACCGCGGGCTTCCTGCTGGTGTTCGGCACGATGGGCGTGCTGTGGTCCTCGGTCTCCGGCGTGCTCGGCCGGCGGCTGCCGTACGTCACGGTGGTGATCGGCATCGGCCTGATGGCGCTCGGGATCGCGATGCTCGCCGGCTTCGAACCCACGCTGCGGCTGCCGAAGCTGCAGCTGAGCCGCACCGGCCGCGAGCTCGGGTCGATGTTCCTCTACGGCGTGTCCTACGCGGTGGCGTCGTTGAGCTGCACGATCGGCGTGTTCATCGCCGTGGTGTCGGTGAGCCTCGAGGGATCCAGCTTCCTGTCGAGCGTGGCCACCTTCGTCGCGTACGGCCTGGGCATGGGCATGACCCTGTCGATCCTCACGATCGCAGTGGCCCTCGCGCGGTCGGGCATCGTCACCACCTTCCGGCGGGTGCTGCCGTACGTCAACCGCATCTCGGGCGTGCTCCTGATCCTGGCCGGCCTGTTCGTGGCCTACTACGCGTGGGTCGAGATCCAGGAGCTCAACAGCGGGAGCTCGAGCCGGGTGGTGCAGTGGTCCCGCGACCTGCAGAGCTCCCTGCAGCGATGGGCCGAGGGCGTGGGGGCGGCCCGGCTGGCGATCGGCGCCACGATCATCATCGCGGCCGCGGTACTGGTCACCCTCGTCGCCCGGCGGCCCGGGCCGGGCCCGACGATCCCGCCCGACGACGCCGACCCGGGCACCACCACCCTCTGACGTGCTGCGGGACCTCCTGGCCACGCCCGGGGTGGAGGAACGGTCGATCCTCCGGAGCCGGTTCGGGTTCATGGCCTTCCACGGCGGGTCGTTGGAGCGGATGACCGACGTGGTGGCGAGCGAGGCGGCGGACGCGGCCGGCGCGTCGTTGTACGTGGTGGCCCAGCCGGAGGACCTGCGCTGGCACGTGCCGTCGAAGCACTTCGACCCCGACGAGTCGCCCGCTCTCGCGACGTTCCTGGACCACGTGGAGGAGGTGGTGGCCGTCCACGGCTACGGGCGGCAGGGCTTCTTCACCACGTTGCTGTTCGGCGGCCGGAACCGTCCGCTTGCCGCGGAGCTCGCCGACGCCTGCGGTTCGGCGCTGCCCGACTACGACCCGGTGCACGACCTCGAGGCGCTCCCCCCCGAGCTGCGTGGCCTGCATCCCGACAACCCGGTGAACCGGGTGAGGGGTGGGGGTGTGCAGCTCGAGCTCCCACCGCGGGTGCGGGGGCTGGGGCCCTTCTGGCAGGACCGGCCGGACCGTCACGTGCACCGCCGTTCGCTCACCGTGGCGCTCGCCGAGGTGGCGGCCCGCCGTTCCTGAACCGCGACGGGTGAGCACCGTTTCCGGTCAGCGAGGACCCGGGTCTACCGTCGCGGGGTGCCGTACCGCCGAACGCTGCGCGAGGAGTTCCCGGAAGCCGTCCCGGTCGGGACCTACCTCGACCGGGTGTCCGCCGCGCTCGATCCGCTGGACTTCGTGCCAGAACGCACCTTCGCCGCCGTGAGCGTGTGCCGCGACGAACTCACCGAGCACTTCACCGAGCACGTGGCGGACCGCTGGAACCGGCCCTTCATGCTCGGCGGACTCGGCGCCGTGCCGTCGCTCGGCCGGACGGGGTGGCAGGCCGCACTGAGCCACGTGCCCCACGAGGGCGGCCGCGGGCACCTGATCGTGTTCGGCCTCCCCCACGTGGGGATCGACCCGGAGGGCCGGCTCGGCCAGTCGCTGCGCCGGCACCAGAACCGGCCCACCCCCACCTGCGGGGCGATGGTCGCCACGTTGCGGGCGCTGCAGGAAGGGGTGGAGCCGCCCACGCCCGGCCTCGACGACCACGAGGCCGACCGGCTGCGGCGGCTGGTCGCGGAGCTCGGTGAGGGCCCGCCGGCGGACCTCGTGGAGCTGACCCGGAGGGCCTGCGCGGCGGTGGAGGCCGAGATGTGGGCCGAGCTGGAGGCGCTGGCCGCCTGGAAGGACATGGACGTGGCGGTGTTCTGCGGCATCCAGATCCACGTGCCGCACCGGGACGACCACATCTGGCACTCCTCGGCGGCGGTCCAGGGTGCCGACGGCACCCGCCAACCCCTCCCCCTCGCGAAATAGGGGTCCGCAACGCCCGGAACGGGCGCGCAGGATCCGGAGATCCAGCGGGGCGCGCCGGCGCTCAGGGGGACAGCCGCTCGATCACCCAGCCCCCGTGGCCGTCGGTCCGCTCCGGCCGGTAACGCAGACGGTCGTGGAGCCGACTGGGTCGGCCCTGCCAGAACTCGAACTCGTCGGGCTCCACCGCGTAGCCACCCCAGTTCGGCGGTCGGGGCACGTCGCCGTCGGCGAACCTGGCCACGAACCCGTCCACCCGCCGCTCCAGTTCGGCCCGGTCGGCCAGGACCGCCGACTGCTCACTCGCCCATGCCCCGATCCTGCTGTCACGGGGCCGGGTGGCGAAGTAGGCGTCGGACTCCTCCTCCGACAGCGGCACCGCCGTGCCCCCGATCCGCACCTGACGGTGGATCCCCAGCCAGCTGAAGAGCAGGCACACGCTCGGGTTCGACCGCAGCGCCACCCCCTTGGGGCTGTCGCGGTTGGTGAAGAACCAGAGCCGCCCTGCGTCGTCGGTGCCACGGAGCAGCACGTTCCGGCTCCGGGGACGGCCGTCGGCATCCACGGTGGTGAGCGCCATGGCGTTGAATTCGGGCACACCGGCCTGCTCGGCCTCGGCCAGCCACCGCTCGAGTTGCTCGAGCGGGTCGCCGGCCACCTCCGACTCGAGGAGGACACCCCAGTCGTAGTCCACCCGGTGCTGGAGATCGACGCCCTCCATGAAGTGATCGACCATGCGCCGGAGGCTACGCCGCCGGTGGCCGGCGCCCTGCGACAGCCCTTGACCGGGGTCACGTCCGCCCCCGAGACTGACCCCGCGTTGGGCGCGGGGAGGGTCCCATGCACAGTCGCCCGGTTCAGAAGGCCGCCGAACCGGTTCGGTCGGTCGGTGCACATCGGGGAGGCGGCGACATGACCACGCGAACGCTGGTCGTCCTGGTCGCGTCCGCGATCCTCCTCGTGGTCCTCGGCGGTTGCGCCGCGGAGGACCGCGCTGCCGCCGGGCAAACGGACGCCACCACCTCGCCACGCAACGGCCGGGTGGGGCCGGTACGACCGGTGGTCGGCCCGGTGGGGCCGACCACCCCGGTCGGCCCCGGTCCCGGTCATCCCCTCCAGCGCGTCGACCGCGATGCCGGGGTGAGCGCCCGCCTGCGTGACGGCTCGGTCGTCTGGTTCTTCGGTGACTCCGGTGAGCGCAATCCCGACGACTCCTTGGCCTGGTTCGAGATCGGCAGCGCGGCGTGGGCCCCGGCCGACGAACCGACCATCACCCGTGACGTGGTGGTGGCCGGCCGGGCTGTGCCCTTCGCCAGCCCCACCCCGGCATTCCCCGCGTGCCCGCCCGAGGCACCGGTTGCCGGCATGTGGCCGGCCGCGGCGGTGACCGTCCCCGACGGTCGGGTCGACCAGGTGCTGGTGTGGATGGCCAACATCTGCCTCGGGTCCGGACGGGTGGCGGTGTCCCGCGGCATGTCGATCGGACGGTGGACCTATGACCCGTCCGCACCGCCCACCGTCGAGCCCATCCGCGTGACCGTGCTCGAACAGCGCCTCTTCCCCGACGACTCGCTCGGGGAGGCGGCCGCGGACGGCGACGACGGCTTCGTGTACACGATGGGCTGCGCTGCGCCCGGACGACCGGGATGGGCCACCGAGTACGGGCCGTGCCGTGTGGCCCGGGTGCGGCCGGACCGTGCGGCCGACCGCACGGCGTACGAGGTCTGGACCGGGGAGGACTGGCGTGCCGGTGGAACGGCCGCTGCGGTGACCCTCGGTGGCCCGGGTCCGACCGCCCCGCCGGGACCCGTGTCGATCGAACGCCGCGACGACGGGACGTGGGTGATGCTGTACACGCCGTGGCCCGGCTACGTCGGCACGGCCACGTTCCGCACCGCTACGCGACCGCAGGGCCCGTGGTCGGCCCCCGTGGACGTACCCCTCCCGGGTTGCGACGACGTCTACCGGGCGATGCCGCAGACCTGCTACGCCGTCAACCTCCAACCGGCGCTCGACGACGACACCGGCGGGGACAACGACCGCTCGGCGGGCACGGGGGCGACGCTGGCGTTCGGCTACTACGACAGGCTCGTCTCCCAGCCTCCGCTCCGCGGAGCGTTCCTCGTGACCCGGGTGCCTTTCTCGGTGGACCCCGACGGCTGAACCGGGTCAATCGGCTCGCCGGGCCACCGCCCAGGTGGACCACCCGTGGCGAGACGCGGTCACCTCGAATCCATCACCGAGCGCCTCGGCCACGGCCTCCGCCGACAGGTGGATCGGCGTGTGCTCACCCCGCGAGCTCACCCACACCAGCGCGCCCCCCGGAGCGAGCACCCGCCGGACCTCGTCGGGGAACAGCAGCATGTTGAGGCACACGAGCGTGCCCACGGAACCGGTCGCCACCGGCAGGCGCGACGCGTCGGCCAGCACCGGCTGGGCCCCGGGCACGTGCAGGTGAGCCAGCATCCCGGCGGACAGGTCGACGGCCAGGACAGGTCCGATCCGCTCCACCAGCACCGGCGTGCCGGCCCCCGTGCCCGCCCCGAGCTCCACCACCGGCCCGGTGCACGGACCGGCACGGTCGAGTGCGTCGGCCACCGCTCCCGGACCCTGACCGGCGCCGTCGCGCTGGTCCCAGCCGTCGGCCAGGTCGTCGAAGAAGCCGGCCACCCGGGCGGCCTGTTCCGGGGTCCACCACGACGGGTCCGCCGCCACCGCCTCCGTGACGGCCCGCATCGGGTGGTCGGCCCCCGGCGCGCCCTGCCGGGCCACCCCGGGCGGCTCACCCTCCGGTGGGTCCGCGGCGGGGAGGTGCACGACCCGCGGCACCGCGGCACCGCCGGGCCTCGTCACCCGAGCACCTCGAGGCCACGGAGGTAGGGCCGCAGCAGCTCGGGCACGTCGATCCGGCCGTCGGGGCGGCGGTAGCACTCGACGATCGCGGCCCACACACGGGGCACGGCCAGCGCGGAGCCGTTGAGCGTGTGCAGCACCTCGGTGCCCTTGCCCGCCGCGGGCCGGTAACGCAGGTTGGCACGGCGGGCCTGGTAGTCGGAGAACCACGACACGGAGCTCACCTCCAGCCAGCGGTCGGCGCCGGGGGCGTACACCTCGATGTCGAAAGTGCGCGCGGCCGAGGCGCCGAGGTCACCGGCGCACAGGTCGAGGATGCGGTACGCCAGTCCCAGGTCGCGGATCGTGCCCTCGGCCCGGGCCAGGATCTCGGCGTGCAGGTCGGGGGCCTGCTCCGGCATGCAGTACGCGAGCAGCTCCACCTTGTCGAACTCGTGCACCCGGAGCAGGCCGCGGGTGTCCTTGCCGGCGGAGCCCGCCTCGCGACGGAAGCAGCTGGTGTGGGCGACGAACCGCCGTGGCAGCGCGGCCTCGTCGAGGATCTCGTCGCGACCCAACGACGTGAGGGGCACCTCGGCGGTCGGGACGGCCCAGAGGTCGTCGCGCTCCATGTGGTACGCCTCGTCGACGAACTTCGGCAGGTGCCCCGTGGCCACCATCGTGTCGGTGCGCACCAGCGTGGGGGGTCGCACCTCCTCGTACAGGTCGACGTTGCGGTCGATGGCGAGCTGGCACAGGGCCCGCACCAGCGCGGCGCCCGCGCCGCGGTACATCACGAACATGGACCCCGACAGCTTCACCGCCCGCTCCACGTCGAGGAGGCCGAGCTGCTCGGCGGTGTCCCAGTGCGGCACCCGTTGGTGCTCGTCGTAGGCGTCGGGGTCGTACTGCTCCACCCGGACGACCACGTTGTCGGCCTCGCCGCCACCGTCGGGGGCGTCGTCGGCCGGGAGATTGGGGATGCGCAGCAGTCGGTGGCGGAGTTCCGCTGCCAGCTCATCGACGCGCGCGTCGAGTCCCTTCTCCTCGGCACCCAGCAGCCGGCTCTGCTCCTGCAGCTCGGCCGCCTCCTCGTTGCGCTCCTCCCGGAACAGGGAACCGACCTCGTTGCTGAGGGCGCGCACCTCGGCCCGCACCGCGTCACGCTGCGCCGACACGCGGCGGGACTCGGCGTCGAGGGCCACCACCTCGTCGACGGTGGACGGGTCCTCACCGCGGCGGACGAGCCCGGCTCGGACCGCCTCGGGTTCGGTGCGGAATCGGCGCACATCGAGCATCCCGGCACGGTAGCGGGCCGGGATGCGGCCTCCCGCACCGCCGGGTCGGCGGCGGTGGACAGCTGGGTCCGCGGCGGTGGACCGCCGGTCGGATCCCCCGGGCCGGTCGTGGGAGAGTGCCCCCGTGATCGTGTTGCTGGACCTCGACGGCACCGTGTGGGACTCGGAGGAGGGCATCGTCCGATGCATCGCGCACGCCCTCGGGGACCTGGGCATGGAGGTGCCCCCGCGACCGCACCTCGTGGCCGCGATCGGGCCGCCGCTGCGCATGATGCTCGAGGCACTCGGCGTGCCCGAGGTGCACCTCGACCGCGGGGTGGCCGCGTACCGCGACCGCTACCTCACCACCGGCGTGTTCGAGAGCGCGCTGTACCCCGGCGTGGAAGCCATGCTCGACCGCCTCGCCGGGGACGGCCACACGCTGGCGACGGCCACGTCCAAGGGGGAGGTGCCCACCCGCACGATGCTCGAGCACTTCGGGCTCCTGCCCCGCTTCGCCGTCGTCGGCGCCGCCACCATGGACGGCACCGCGACCACGAAGGTCGAGGTGCTCGCCCGGACCCTGGCCCTGCTCGACGAGCCCGACCGGGACGAGTGCTGGATGGTGGGCGACCGGCACTACGACGTCCGCGGCGCGGCGGCCCACGGCATCCCGTGCGTGGGCGCCACCTGGGGCTACGGGGGCGCGGAGGAACTCCGGGTGGCCGGTGCCGCCGCGCTCGCGCACCACCCCGCCGACGTGCCGGATCTCGTCGGCCGGCGGTAGCGTCCGGCGGTGCCCTCACCCGCTCCAGCACCGGCCGGCGACGCCGCGGTGGAGGTCCGGGACCTGGTCATCCGCTACGGCGACCTCGTGGCCGTCGACGGTGTGAGCTTCACCGCCGCGGTGGGCGAGGTGACCGTGGTCCTCGGGCCCAACGGTGCCGGCAAGACGAGCACGGTGGAGCACCTCGAGGGCTACCGGCGGGCCAGCTCCGGCCGGGTCCGGGTACTGGGCCTCGACCCGGTGGCGGACCACCGCCGGCTCACCCGCCGCGTCGGCGTCATGCTCCAGTCCGGCGGGATCCCCACGGCGATCCGACCGCTCGAGCTGCTCCGCCAGTACGCGGGGTTCTTCCCCCACCCCCTCGACCCGGAACACCTGCTCGACCGGGTGCGCCTCACCCAGCGGGCCCGCACCCCGTTCCGGCGGCTGTCCGGCGGTGAGCAGCAGCGCCTGTCGCTCGCGCTCGCGCTGGTGGGCCGGCCCGAGGTGGTGTTCCTCGACGAGCCGACCAGCGGTGTGGACCTCGACGGTCGCGACGCGGTGCGCACGATCGTGGCGGAGCTGCGCGCCGACGGCGTGGCCGTGGTGCTGACCACCCACGACCTCGACGAGGCCGAGCGAACCGCCGACCACGTGGTCATCCTGGACCGCGGCCGCGTGGTGGCGGACGGCCCACCGGAACAGCTCATGCGGGACGCCGCGGGTGAGGACCTGTTGTTCCGGGCGCCGGCGGGCCTCGACCGCGACGACCTCGCCCGGGTGGTCGGTGCGCCGGTGGAGGAGGTGTCGCCCGGCGAGTACCGGGTGGGCGCCGCGCCCGACCCCGCCACGGTGGCGGCGGTGACCGCCTGGCTCGCCGAACACGACCTGCCCCTCGGTGACCTGCGGGCCGGGCGCCAGCGGCTCGACGACGTGTTCCGGCGCCTCACCGCCGGCGAACCGTCGTCCGGTGCGGCGTCCGCCGCCACCGGACGGCGTGCGAACCGGGCGCGCCGGCGGCGGGGGGCGGCCGGATGAGGCCGTTCCTCTCCCAGGTGCGCACCGAACTCGCCCTCACCTCACGACAGGGCGAGCAACTGCTGGTGAGCCTCGGGATCCCGCTGCTGGTCCTGGTGTTCTTCTCGACCGTCGACGTCCTGCCCACCGGAACCGACGATCCCGTCGACTTCCTCGCCCCGGCGGTGCTGGCGCTGGCGGTGATGTCCACCGCCATGGTCTCGCTCGGCATCGGCACCGGGTTCGAGCGGCACTACGGCGTCCTCAAGCGGCTGGGCGCTGCGCCGCTCGGCCGCGGACGGTGGGTGGCCGCCAAGGTCACCACGGTGCTGGCCGTCGAGGTGGTGCAGTGGGTGGTGCTGGTGGCCGTGGCGGTGGCGCTCGGATGGTCACCGCCGGCCACCGGCTGGGCGGCCGCCGTGCTCGGCGCCCTGCTCGGCACGGCCGCGTTCGCGGGCCTCGGCCTGCTGATGGCGGGGACGCTGCCCGGCCTGGCCACGCTGGCGGCCGCCAACGGCCTCTATCTGGTGCTGCTGCTCACCGGCGGCATGGTGGTGCCCCTCTCGGAGTTGCCGGGCCCGGTCGCCGCCGTGTCCAAGGCGTTGCCCGCGGCGCCGCTCGCTGCGGTCACCACCGGGGCGCTCACGGCCGGCGGGTCGGTCCCACCCTGGGCGTGGATCTCGCTCACGGCCTGGGCGGTGCTCGCACCGCTGGCCGCGGTCCTCACGTTCCGCTGGGAGTGACGTCCCGAGCCCGGACGCGCCATGGCCCGGAAGCCCCAAGCCCGGACGCGCCATGGCCCGGAAGCCCCAAGCCCGGACGCGCCACGGCCCCGCCGCAGCGGGGCCGTGACCGTGGATGTGGGCCGCCGTCTCAGCCGCCGGCGGGCGGTGCGGTGGTGGGCGGGGACACGTTCGGCGGCGGGTCGTTGTACCAAGGGTTGCCGTTGTCGGTCCAGATGTTCATGACGGTCAACGCCACCAGGTAGACGGCCAACGCGGTCGCGAGTCCGAAGTAGAAGATCCGGGTGAGCAGGCGGCTGTCGAACCGCAGGTGCATGAAGAACGAGGCGATCAGCCAGAACTTCACCACCATCAGGAGGAGCAGCAGTGCCACGGCGATCGGCCACGAGCCCTCACCGAACCACACGTCCCAGAAGTAGGTGGACACCTCGAGCGCCGTGATGGCGACGAGGATCCAGAAGATCGTGAAGTACTGCTTGTCGGACGGGCCGTGCGTGTGGTGCTCGCCCGGGTGCACCGGGGAGTCGTCGTCGAGTTCCTCGATCGTTGCGCTCACGGAAGCTCCCTCAGGGAATCAGGTACACGATCGCGAAGATCACGACCCAGACGATGTCGACGAAGTGCCAGTACAGGCCGAGGGTCTCCACGGCCTCGGCGTTGAGCTCCTTGCGCATCGAGTAGCCGACCGCCGAGAGCAACATCAGGACGCCCACGGCCACGTGCACGCCGTGGAAGCCGGTGAGCGCGTAGAACGACGAGGCCGACACGTTGGCGGTGAAGCCGAGGCCCTCGTTCACGAACTCGGTGAACTCGAAGACCTGGCCGCCGAGGAACAGACCACCGAGCGCCGCGGTGGCCACGAGCCACAGACGCATCCGCTGCACGTCGCCCCGGATGACGCTGTTGACCGCCAGCACCATGGTGAGCGAGCTCATCAGCAGGATGAAGCTCGTCATCGAGGTGAAGGGGATGTTGAACAGCTCCGACGCCCGCACCGGGCTGCCCGCGATGCCGGGGACCTCGCCCGGCCGGTTGCGGTACAGCATGTAGGTGGAGATCAGCCCACCGAAGAGGAGGCAGTCCGACGCCAGGTAGGTCCACATCGCCAACTTGGCGTTGGAGATGCCGGTGGAGGTGGCGTGGATGTCGTCGGGGAACTCCACGTCCTCCACGGGCTCGAGCGTGATGTCAGCCAACGGTCGTCTCCTCCGTGCTGGCCATGGCCGGCTCCGGTGTGCGCTCGGCGTCGCCCTCGGCCGCGTCGCCGGAGGTGCCCTCCGCGGCGTCGCCCCCGGTGTCGGACGGCAGATCCTTCGCCTCTGCGTCGGGCTCGTCGCCCTCGGGCTCGTGGTCGTCGTGGCCGTGCGAGGCCGCCGGGTCGGTGGAGGGCTCCATCACCCATCCGTAGATGCCCGCGACCAGCAGGATCACGCCCGGGATCGCCCAGTAGAGCGAGAAGATCACGCCGTAGCCGATGAGCGGCAGGCCGGCGGCGAGCACGAGCGGCCAGTACGAGGGCGACGGAAGGTGCACGTCGGTGGCGTCACCCGACTGCACCACGTCCTCGGTCCGGGCCACCCGCACGAGGCGCCCGTCGTCGTCGTGGCCGTACTTCCGGTGCCAGAACTCGTCGAAGTCCTCCACCACCGGCACCTCGTCGAAGTTGTGCTCCGGCGTGGGCGACGGGACCATCCACTCGAGCGAGCGGGCGTCCCACGGGTCCGGGCCGGGGTTGACCGGGTGCTTCCGGTGCTTCCGGTAGCTCAGCGCCACGTTCACCATGAACACGATGATCGACACGGCGAGCAGGTAGGCACCGAAGGTGGCCACGAGGTTCCAGAAGTTGAAGCCCTGACCCTGCGTGTAGGTGAAGGTCCGGCGCATCATGCCCTGGAGGCCGAGGATGTGCATCGGGCCGAACGTCAGGTTGAAGCCCACCAGCATGAGCCAGAAGTGCCACTTCCCCATCTTCTCGCCGAGGAAGTAGCCGAAGATCTTCGGCCACCAGAAGTACATGCCGGCGAAGAGGCCGAGCAGGGCGCCGCCGAAGAGCACGTAGTGGAAGTGGGCCACGATGTAGTAGGTGTCGGTCTGCTGCGTGTCCGCCGGTGCGAAGGCGTGGGTCACGCCCGAGAGGCCGCCGATGGTGAACATGCCCACCAGGCCGATCGAGAACAGCATCGCGGTGGTGAACCGGAGCCGGCCGCCGTACATCGTGGCGAGCCAGTTGAGGATCTTCACGCCGGTGGGCACCGCGATGAACATCGTGGCGAGCGAGAACGCCAGCACCGAGATCGGGCCCATGCCGGAGGCGAACATGTGGTGCGCCCACACGCCCCAGCCCATGAAGCCGATGGCGATGCCGGAGCCGACCATGAAGGGGTAGCCGAAGATCGGCTTGCGGGAGAAGGTGGGGATCACCTCAGACACGATGCCGAAGCTCGGGAGGATCATGATGTAGACCTCCGGGTGACCGAAGATCCAGAACAGGTGCTCCCAGAGGAACGGATCACCGCCCTTGGCGGCGTTGAAGAACGTGGCGTCGTAGAGGCGGTCGAAGGTGAGCAGGAACAGCGCCACGGTGATCACCGGGAGGGCGAACACCAGCAGCACCTGCACGATGAAGGTCATCCAGGTGAACACCGGCATCTTCATCAGGGTCATGCCCGGCGCCCGCATGTTGAGCACCGTGACCGTCAGGTTGACCGCCGAGACGGTGGACCCGATGCCCATGATGAGCAGGCCGACCGCGTAGAAGTCGATGCCGTGCCCGGGCGAGAACACCACTCCGGAGTTCGGCGCGTAGTTGAACCAGCCGCCGTCGGCGCCGCCGCCGAGCAGCCATGAGGTGTTGAAGAAGATCGCGCCGAACAGCCAGACCCACAGCGAGAGCGCGTTCATCCGTGGGAACGCCACGTCGCGGGCACCGATCTGCAGCGGCAGCAGGTAGTTCGCGAACGCCGCCGCGAGCGGCATCACCCAGAGGAACACCAACGTCAAGGCGTGCATGGTTAAGACCGGGTTGTACAGGTCCGCCGACCGCAGCTTGTTGTTGGTCCCCGCCAGCTGCGTGCGGATCAGGATCGCCTCGAACCCAGC
>CAIPVR010000047.1 GCA_903868545.1 uncultured Actinomycetes bacterium | reverse complement strand
GGATCAGGTCCAGCAGGGGCAGGCCGGAGGCCTGGTACTTCTTCGCGATCGACACCACCAGCCGGAGGTTGGACTGCACGAAGGTGCGCTCGGCGTCCTCGCCGTCGCGCACCGCACGGCGCAGCTCCCGCTTGCGGGCCGGGGACAGGCTGCGCCCGCCCTCCTCGAGTTCCTGTCGTGCCGCCGTGCCCGCCTCGATGGCCTGGGCGAGGCGGACCTCGTCGTCCTTGGTCAGCAGCGGGTACTGGCCGATGTCGGTCAGATACAGCCGGACGAGGTCTTCCTCGTCCCGCTCCACTCGCTCCTTTGCCACCTGACACCTCTTCTCGTCGTCTACGGTGCTGACGTTCGCCACGGGCCGGCGGATCCTCCGATCCTCCTGCCCGCCGGCACTGCGCGTCGGGAGACGACAAGACCGACGCATGTGATGACGACCATCGTACGGATGGAGTCAACCCCCTTCACTGGGCAGTGACCCCTGACCATCGTCATCCGCGATGGATCCACAGGTTCCATCGCCTCGAACGGCGCCGGTCAGGTGCTCGATCTCGTGCCGGACGGACCCACCATCGGCAGTCCGGCGGTCAGAACCTGAGCGCCCCGAGCCAGCCGCTGTCGGCGTCGACCGACCGGGCGGCGTGGTCGAGGAAGGCCCGGGTGGACGGCTCCGCCACCGGGGAGGCCACCGCGTGCCGGGACCGGTAGGCGGCCGCCAGCGCCGGCAGCACCTCGTCCACCAGGGCGGCCACGAGGGCCGCGCCCCCCGTGATGGCCGCGGAATCCAGCGAGCCGAGGGCGTCCACCAACGGACCCTCAGCGGGCTCCACCACCCACGAGTCGACCGGGAACTCCCTCAGCTCGGGGAGGTGCGCACGCCCCTCCTGCGCCCGCCGCAACGCCCTGCGGCCCACCCGGTCGAGCGCCACCACGAGATCGTCCGGCCCCGCCGACAGCACTGCGGCGCCGGCCGCCGCGGCCAACCGTTCCTCCACCCGCACCAGACCACCCGATCGGGCCGCGCCGGCGGGAAGGTCCACCCAGCCGGCCGCCGACAGTTCGTACGTCACGCCGGAACCCTCGCCATCCGGCGTGGCGCCGTCAAGCCCCCGGCGCCCCACCCGGCGGGTCGACGGACGGGCCCGAGCAGCCCGAAGGGTCGTCCGGCCCCCCGGGAAACGATCGGGAATGCCTACTGGGTCCGCAACGTTTGCGCGCGTAACATGTTGAGGAACATCCCGTCAGGGGCGAACAGATGTCAGGGGCGACGCACATGGAACTGAACGACGAGCAGGCCTCGGCCTGGCACTCCCTCCTCGTGGCCACCGGCCGGGTCGAGGCACGGATCGACGAGGAACTCATCGCCGAGGCCGACATCACCTTGGCCGAGTACGAGGTGCTCCACCACCTCGCCGGGGCGCCCGACGGGCGGCTCCGGATGAACGAGCTGGCCGACCTGGCCCGGCTCTCCCCGTCAGGGCTCACCCGCCGCTTCGACGCGCTGGTCCGCCGCGACTGGGTGACCCGCGAGCGCTGCGACGACGACCGTCGCGGCGTGTTCGCACAGCTCACCCGCGCCGGGCGGGCACGGATGGAGTCGGCCCGACCGGTGCACGACCGCGCCGTGATCGAGCACTTCTTCCAGTGGCTCCGGCCCGAGGACCTGCGCTGCATGACCAAGGTCATGGGCGCCGTCGCCGAGGCGAACGAGGACCGCACCGCGGTCCGGGCCTGACACGCCCGGTACCGCCCTCAGCCGGGCGGTACCGCCCGGTACCCGTTGGTGATCGGGAGCCGACGGTCGCGACCGAAGGCCTTCTGGCTCACGCGGATCCCCGGTGGTGACTGACGGCGCTTGTACTCGGCGAGGTCGACCAGGCGAGCCACCCGTTGCACCACCGCGGGATCACCACCGCTGGCCAGCAGATCCTCCACCGTGAGGTCGCCGTCCACGTAGGCGGCGATGACACGGTCCAACACCTCGTACGGGGGCAGGCTCTGGTCGTCGCGCTGGCCGGGCCGGAGTTCCGCCGACGGCGGCTTGGTGAGGATGTCGGCGGGGATGAGATCCGTGCCGGCCACCTCGTTGCGCCACCGGCACAGCTCGTAGACCAGCAGCTTGGGCACGTCCTTGATCACCGCCAGCCCGCCCGCGGTGTCGCCGTACAGCGTCGAGTAGCCCACCGCGGTCTCGCTCTTGTTCCCCGTGGTGAGCACGAGCCAGCCGAACTTGTTGGAGAGGGCCATGAGCAGCACGCCGCGGATCCGGGACTGAAGGTTCTCCTCGGTGAGATCGTGGGGCAGGTCGCCGAAACTCGGGGCCAGGAGCTCCAGGAACGCCGAGTGGGCCGCCTCGATCGGGATCGTCCGGTGGTCGATGCCCAGGTTGGCCGCCAGCTGCTCGGCGTCGCTCACCGAGTGCTCCGAGGAGTACCGGGAGGGCATGAGCACGGCGTGCACCCGCTCGGGCCCGAGTGCGTCGGCGGCGATCGCCGCCACCAGCGCGGAGTCCACCCCGCCCGACAGGCCCAGTGCGATGTCGTCGAACCCGTTCTTGGCCACGTAGTCGGCGACACCGAGCACCAGCGCCGACCACACCTCCTCCGCCCCCGCGGGCGAGGGCGCCACGCCGGCCGTGGCCGGCGGCGCCGGCGGGGTGGCACGTGGCCCGGACACCTCGATCAACGGCACTGGATCCGACGACCCCGCCGACGACGACCCGGTCGGCTCGGACCCCGCCGGCGACGGCACCGCCACGTCCACCAGCAGCAGGTCCTCCACGAAGCGGGGGGCACGGGCCAGCAACCCGCCGTCGGCCCCCACCACCATCGATCCGCCGTCGAAGACCAGGTCGTCCTGGCCGCCCACCTGGTTGACGTAGGCCACGGGAACCCCGGCCTCCACCGCCCTCGCCGTCACGGTCCGCTCCCGGAGCTCCTGCTTGCCGGCGTGGAACGGGGACGCGTTGACGTTCAGCACCAGCTGCGCACCCGAGCGGGCCGCGGCCACCGCCGGACCGCCGGACACCCAGACGTCCTCGCAGACCGTGACGGCCACCACCACGCCCCCGATACGGAACAGCGCCTGGCCCGGGGCACCGGGATCGAAGTAGCGGCGCTCGTCGAACACGCCGTAGTTCGGCAGCGCCTGCTTGCGGTAACTGCCCACCAGCCGGCCCCCGTGCAGCACGGCGGCGGCGTTCCACGGGCCGTCGGTCGCGTCGTGGGGATCCGCACCCGGATGGCGGCGACCCTCCACCCAGCCGACCACCGCCGCGCAGTGCCCGTGGATCCGCGAGGCCAGTTCCCGGAGCGCCCGGGCCTGGTCCTCCACGAACCCCGGCTTCAGCAGCAGGTCCTCGGGCGGGTAGCCCGGCACCACCAGCTCCGGCAGGAGTGCAACGTCGGCACCGGCCGCCTCGGCAGCGGTCACCGCGGCGACCACCGCCTCCACGTTGGCGGCGAGCGCGCCCACGGTGGGGTCGAGCTGGCACAGCGCCACCCGGAGGGTGGCCGGGGTCGGTCGGTCGCTCACGTGTCCCCTTCTACCCGAACCCCGCACCGGTACGCGTCGAGGGGGCCCCGGAGGGCCCCCTCGACACCCTGTCCTCTCCCTGACAGGGCACTCCACCGACTCCCCGCCGTCAGGCGGGACACCGACTCCCCGCCGTCAGGCGAGACACCGACTCCCCGCCGTCAGGCGAGGGCCGAGCAGCAGGTGTTGGTGATGAGCCGGGTCACCACGTACGGATCGATGTTGGCGTTCGGGCGACGGTCCTCGATGTAGCCCTTGCCGTCCTGCGCCACCTGCCACGGGATACGGATCGAGGCACCGCGGTCGGACACGCCGTAGCGGAACTCGCTGTGGTGCGCCGTCTCGTGCAGGCCGGTGAGCCGGTCCTCGTAGCCGTGGCCGTAGCCGGCGAGGTGCTCCTCGACCTTGCCGTCGGCACCGAGGGCCTCGCAGGCCGTGATGATCGCGTCGTAGTTCTCACGCATGGCGTTCGTGGAGAAGTTGGTGTGGCAGCCCGCACCGTTCCAGTCGCCCTTGATCGGCTTGGCCGAGATGGAGGCGTTCACGCCGAAGTCCTCGGCGATGCGGTACAGCAGGTAGCGGGCCATCCAGAGCTGGTCGGCCACCTCGACCGTGCCGAGGGGGCCCACCTGGAACTCCCACTGGCCGAGCATCACCTCGGCGTTGGTGCCGGAGATGCCGAGGCCCGCCTCGAGGCAGGCCGTGGTGTGGGCCTCGACGATGTCGCGGCCGGCGATCTCCACGGCGCCCACGCCGCAGTAGTACGGGCCCTGCGGCGCCGGGTAGTAGTAGCCCTCGGACGGCCAGCCGAGCGGGCGGCCCTCCTTGAAGAACGTGTACTCCTGCTCGAGGCCGAACAGCGGCTCCTGGGAGGCGAACCGCTCGGCCACCTCCACGCAGGCGGCGCGGGAGTTCGTGGGGTGCGGCGCCATCGTCTCGGGGAGCAGCACCTCGTTCAGCACCAGGATGTCGTTGCCGCCCCGGGTGGGGTCCGGGCAGGTGAACACCGGCTGGAGCACGCAGTCGGAGTTGGAGCCCGGGGCCTGGTTGGTGGAGGACCCGTCGAAGCCCCAGATGCCGGGCTCCTTGCCGTCCTCGATGATCTTCGTCTTCGACCGCATGAGCGGGGTCGGCTCGGTGCCGTCGATCCAGATGTACTCAGCCCGATATGCCACTGCCGTCACCTTCAATCCGTGAGAGAGACGCACCGTGTGCGGTGCGGTTGGCCCGTACGTTTCCACGGTCCGGCGGCACGCTCCAACCGGAGCCCCGCCGAACCGATCCGCAGGTTGTCGAAGCGCGTTTTCCGAGCCGTTGCCCGACTGTGAACGCTGTGTGAACTGGGACGGTGGCTGCTGTCGCGGGCCCCGCAGGACTGGTACCAACCGCACCACCCGGCAGGGGCCGCGAAACGGCTCCGGTGCCAAGATGTCGACCGCCATGGAGATCGAGATGGACCAGCAGCAGGACTACGTGCTCCGCACCGTGGAGGAACGCCGCGTCCGTCTGGTGCGCCTGTGGTTCACCGACGTGCTCGGCCAGCTCAAGTCGGTCGCGATCTCGCCCGTCGAACTCGACGCGGCGTTCGAGGAGGGCGTGCAGTTCGACGGTTCCGCGATCGACGGGTTCAGCAGGGTCCAGGAGTCCGACGTGCTGGCCCAGCCGGACCCGAACTCGTTCCAGCTGATGCCGGCCCGGGACGGCGAGGACCTCACCGCCCGGATCTTCTGCGACATCACCAACCTCGACGGCTCCCCGTTCGAGGGCGACCCCCGCCAGGTGCTGCGCCGCAACCTCACCGCGGCGGCCGACGCCGGGTACCAGTTCATGTGCGCGCCCGAGGTGGAGTTCTTCTACCTCGCCTCCGACGACACCGGCGCCCCGCCCCAGCCCCTCGACCAGGCCAGCTACTTCGACCTCACCACCTACGACGAGACCTCCGACATCCGACGCCGCACCATCCAGCGGCTCGAGGGCACCGGCATCCCGGTGGAGTACTCGTTCCACGAGGACGCTCCCTCCCAGCACGAGATCGACCTCCGCTACACCGACGCGCTCGGCATGGCCGACAACGTGATGGCGCTGCGGATGATCGTGCGGGAGGTGGCCATGGCCTCCGGCGTGCACGCCACGTTCATGCCCAAGCCGATCGAGGGCGTGCAGGGTTCCGGCATGCACACGCACCTGTCGCTCTGGGACGGTGCGTCCAACGCCTTCCACGACCCCGACGACCCGATCGGCCTGTCGCAGGTGGCCCGCGGCTTCATCGCCGGACTGCTGCGCCACGCCCCGGAGATCACCGCGGTGACCAACCAGCTGGTCAACTCCTACAAGCGCCTCGTGGCCGGGTTCGAGGCGCCGGTCCACATCAGCTGGGCCCGCAACAACCGCTCCGCACTGGTACGGGTGCCGGTGCCGAAGAAGGGCAAGGAGGACGAGGGCACGCGCCTCGAGTACCGGGCGCTGGACCCGGCGTGCAACCCGTACCTGGCCTTCTCGGTGCTGCTCGCCGCCGGGCTGAGGGGGATCCGCGAGGGCTACGAGCTGCCCGACGAGACCACCCGCAACCTGTTCGAGGACGAGGCCAGCCGGCGCACCGACGACGCCGACCTGCTCCCCAACAACCTCTCCGCCGCGCTCGACGCCATGGAGGGCTCGGAGTTGGTGCACACGGCGCTGGGCGAGCACATCTTCGAGTGGTTCCTCCGGAACAAGCGCGCCGAGTGGGGCGCGTACCGTACCCACGTGTCGAGTTTCGAGCTCCGGCGCTACCTGCGGGCCTGGTGACCGTGCAGCCGCTCCTGCTCTGGCCCGACCCGCCGCCGCCCGACCTGGTCCGCGTGCTCGACCTCGCCGGCCTCCCGTGGACGGCGGTGGCCGACGAGAACGCCGCGCGCGACGGCTCGTGGTCCGGTGCCGTGGTGACCGCCGACGGATCGGCGGAGGGCACCGCGGAACGCGGGTTCCTGATGGCCCGGGCCCTGCGTCGCGGCGACGTGGGCATCGCCCCGGTCCTACTGCTGGTGCGCGGCACCCAGCTCGCGGACCTCGAGACCCACCACGAGGTCTTCGACGACTTCTGCGTGACGCCGGCGCACCCCGCGGAGCTCGAGGCCCGCATCCGGCACCTCCTCGCCGCGGCGTCCCAGCTCGACATGGGTCCGGAGGTGGTGCGCTACGAGGCGCTGGTGCTCAACCTCGAGACCTACCAGGCGGCGATCGACGAGCAGCCGCTCGACCTCACCTACATGGAGTACGAGCTGTTGAAGTTCCTCGCGTCCAACCCCGGCCGGGTGTTCACCCGCGAGGTGCTGCTCAGCCGGGTGTGGGGCTACGAGTACTACGGGGGTGCCCGCACCGTGGACGTCCACATCCGGCGCCTGCGCGCGAAGCTCGGCGAGGAGCACGCCGGACTGATCCAGACCGTGCGGTCCGTCGGCTACAAGTTCGGCGAGTCGCGCTGGGGTTGAGGCCGGCCCGGCCGGTCAGGTGTTGAGCTCGACGAGCTCACTGCCCTCGTGGAGGTATCCCACGTCCTTGGAGAGCGTCTGGCCGAGGATCACCGCGATGACCCCGCCGGTGATGATGAACACCACGGGCAGGATCGCCAGGAGCACCACGGCGATGATGAGTCCACCGATCATCTGCTCAGTCTGCCCCGAGGAAGGCCCAGGCCTCCACCTCCACCGCCGCACCCAGTGGCAGTTCGGCCACGGCGACGGCCGAGCGGGCCGGTCGGTGGTCGCCGAAGAACTCGCAGTACACCTCGTTCATCGGCGCGTAGTGCTCCATCGTGGTGAGGAACACGGTGGTCTTCACCACCTGGTCGGCACGGGCCCCGTGCTGGGACAGGACGGCGTCGAGGTTGGCCAGTGCCTGGCGCAGCTGGCCGGCGAGGCCGTCGGCGAGGCCGTCGGGCCCGAGGCCGATCTGGCCGGACACGACCAGCCAGTCGCCGGCCCGGACCGCCGGTGTGTAGGGGGCGTTCGACATGGGGCCGACCCTAGACTCCGCGCGCCGGCGGCGGACCCGTGGGCCAGTCGGTGGGCGTGCCCAGTGACCGCCACCGCGCCGCGGCGGTGGCGGCGAACACCGCGTCGGCCACCGCCCGGGGCTCCGCCGGGGAGGCGCCGCCGTCGGTGACCGTGACGGCGACCCTCGGCATGTCGGCGGCACGCAGCACACCGAACGAGCGCACCGTCAGGTCGTGCACCACCCCCTCCGGGTCCACCGACAGCGACTCCGAGCCCACCCAGCCCAGTGCCATGTGGACCGCGCCGATGCAGTACGAACGGAGGGTGACCCCGTCGAGCGGGTCGCCCGGGTCCACCCGGACCTCCACCGTGCCGTCCTCCGCGATCCGCACCGTTGCCGCGCCCCGGCCGGGCGGCGTGACGGTGACGGCGCCGTCGGGCGCCACCGCCACGGCGGGCGACGACGCGCCCGCGCCGGCGAGCAGCACCACCGCCTCGGCCCACCCGGCGGCGCGCACGGCGATCGACGTGGGCGGACCGGGAAGGTCCACCTCCTCCACCACGAGGCCCGGGGCCACTGCGGCCACCGCCGCGGCCACCCCCTCGGTGCGCGCCACCCGCAGCACCCCGGTACCGTCGGCCCGAACGCCACCGGCCACGGGCGGTCGCTTGGCTCCGAGCCGCACGGCGTCCTCGCGGGACCACAGGGCGAGCACCGGACGGCCGTGGTGGTCCGCCAGACGGCGGGCCGCGGCGGGCACCGGGCTGTGGCGCTTCCCACCGAACGCCCCGCCGTTGGCGGCCGGCGACGACGGGTCGCCGCCGGGCTCGCACCACGAGGCGTCGGTCTCGAGGTAGGCGGGATCCACCCAGGACGTCCGCAGGGTGACGGCCCAGTCGCCGGCGGGGAGCTCGATCGGCGGCCCGGTGGACAGCGTGCTGCGCCGGCCCTGGACCTTCCCGGCCCTCGCCCGGGCCTCGGCCGCGGACCCGGCCACCACCCATCCGGCGGGGTCGGTCACGTCCTCAGCGGACCACGACGGGTCGGGCACCGCCACCAGGCAGCCGGCCGGCGCCGTGTCGACCGAGAAGCCGGCGCGACCGGCCACCACGTCGGCCCCCGTGTGCTGGGGTGCCCCCAGCTCCAAGGACGCCCGCCGACCGGCGGCGTCGAGCTCGTCGGCCGATCGGAGTGCCATCGGCGTGCCGTCAGCCACGAGCGCCGCGGCCTCCTCGAGGGTGGCCCACCCGGTGCACCGGCACAGGTGCGCGGCGAGCGCGCGGTCGGTGACCGTGCGGTCCGCGAGGTCGCGTCCCGCGCGACGCGCCCCCTCCAGGCGCACGACGATCCCCGGGGTGCAGAAGCCGCACTGGCTCGCCCCCGTGGCCAGCACCGCGGCGGTCCAGCGGGCGCGCACCTCCTCGTCGAGCCCGTCGAAGGTGACCACCTCGCGGCCCACCACGCGTCGGGCCGGGGTCACGCACGCCACCCGGGGGGCGCCGTCCACCAGCACGGTGCAGCAGCCGCACTGGCCCTGCGGCGAGCAGCCGTCCTTCACCCCGGTGCGGCCGGCCCTCCGCAGCAGGTCGAGGAGGGTGGCGTCGTCGTCGATCGGCACCGCGCTCCCGTCGACGTGCACGTGGTCCATCGGTCCGCTCCGCGCCGGCCTGAGACGCCTCTCGCCCCGGCCACCGGTCCGCTGGGGCGGGCCGCGCCCCGGACGGTACCGTCCGGGGCGTGTCACGACCGCACCCGCCGAGCCATCGCCCCACGGACCCTCCGGCGCTCGACCGCCGCGCGCTCCTGCGGGGCGGGGCCGGGCTCGGCGCGCTCGCCCTGGGCGCCGCCGCGATGTCGGCCTGCGGGGAGAGCCGCAGCCCCACCTCGGAGGCGGGCGCCGGGGCCACCCCCACCAACGCGCTGATCGCCGCGTTCCCGCAGAGCACCCCGCTCGTGGCGGTGGGCGCCCCCACGCGGCTCCCCTACCTCATCGCCGACGGGGAGGGCGTGCCCCTCACCCGCATCGATGGCCCGGTCACCTTCACGATCCGCCGCGACGGCGAGAAGGTCGGTGGACCGGTGGAGGTGGCACCCCGCTCCGAGGGCGTGCCGCGGGCCTACCTCCCGCTGCAGTTCACCTTCCCGGAGGCCGTGATCTACGACGTGGAGGCCGAGTACCGGGGCCAGCGGCTCGACTCGCAGCTGCAGGTGTACGACCGGGCCCGGGTGGGTGCGCCGGTGGTGGGCGACCGGCTCCCGCCGGCCGACACGGCCACCTTCACCCAGCCGCTGGGCGTCGACCCGGTGTGCTCGCGGGCGCCGGTGTGCCCGTTCCACGGCGTGAACCTGCGGGAGGTGGTGGGCACGGGCCGCCCGTTGGTGGTGATGCTCTCCACGCCGGCGTTCTGCCAGACGGCGATCTGCGGGCCGGTCCTCGACGAGCTCGTGGTCGAGGCGGGGAACCGACCCGGCCTCACGGTCGTGCACAGCGAGGTCTACAAGAACCCCAAGGAGGTGCGGGACCTGGCGGACGCCACGCTGGCCCCGTTGCCGAGCGAGTACAAGCTGGACTTCGAGCCCACGATGTTCGTGGTGGACGCCGGCGGGACGATCGTCGCGAGGGCGGACGTGATCGTCTCGGCGGACGAGATGCGCGAGTTGCTCGACCTGGTCAGCTGAGCCGACGACCGGCCGCGACCCGGACGGTGCGGGACGCCGGCGGGCCGCGGCGGCCCCAGGGCCCTCAGCTGAAGGACTGGCCGCAGCCGCAGGTGCGCTGCGCGTTGGGGTTCGTGATGGCGAAGCCCGACTGGTCGAGGCCGTCCTTGTAGTCGAGCGTGGCGCCGCTGAGCAGCTGGGCGCTGGACGGGTCCACCACCACCTTGACGCCCTCGCCGAAGGACTCGGTCAGGTCGTCGGGCGCCACATCGGTGTCGAAGAACATCTCGTACGCGAACCCGGAGCACCCACCCGGCCGGACGGCCACGCGCAGGGCGAGCTGCTCGTCACCCTCGGCCTCGATGAGGGCCTTCACCTTGGTCGCTGCGCTGTCGGTCAGGGTGATCACGTCGTGTACCTCCACGTTCGGCACAGGTCGGGGGACCGGGTCGGACGGAGTGGATTGTACCGGTCGTCGCCGGGGAAATGAAGGCGGCGGGCCGTTCGCGGTCAGGTGGGCGGCGCGGCGGCCACCAGGCCCACCCGGCAGGGCGCGCGGTGCGACAGGTCGTGGAAGTCGACCGCCTCGGCACCACCCACCTCGTCGACGAAGCCCTCCACGATGCCGCGGTGCAGCGAGCACACGAGGTGCGGCTGCGACTCGGCGAGCTCGGCGAAGGGGCAGTGGCCGAAGCCGACCGTGGTGTCGTCCTCCCCGACCACCACCGCGGGGTCGAACCCGAGCTGGTCGAGCAGGTCGATGGTGGCGGCCACGCAGGTGGCCGGCGTGGCGTCGGACCGGTGGGCAAGACGACGGCCCTGCGACCGGCCGGCCTCCACCGCGGGCTCACTCGGCAGGCCGGCGTCGGCCGCCAGGTCCAGCAGCATGCGCGACAGCATCGGGAACACCGGCGGTTCCAGACCCAGCGACGGCGCCTCGGCGCTCAGCGAGTACAGATGCACCGGACGCCCCGGTCCGCCCGAGCTCGAGGGCCGCACCTCCAGCAGACCCACGTCGCGCATCCGCTCGAGGTGCGGGCGCACGGTGTTGGGGTGCAGCCCCAACGAGTCGGCCACGTCGGCGGTGCTCAGCGGGCGGGGGGAGCGGGCCAGTTCGAGGTAGATCGCGTAGCGGGTGTTGTCGCCGAGGGTCTTCAGCAGGTCGAGGCGTGTGGCCGGTCGCTCCACCGCCTCAGGCTACCGCCCTGACCCGGATAACACGGGGTCGGCCGGTAAAATGGCGGCGTGACCGCGCCGCTGCCGACCCCCGACGACGTGATGGCGCTGCTCCGGGGCGTGATCGACCCGGAGCTGGGCTCCGACATCGTGGAGCTCGGGATGGCCCGCGGGGCGATGGTGGAACCCGAGGGACTGGTGCGGGTGTCGATCGCCCTCACCACCGCGGGGTGCCCGTTGCGGGCACAGATCCAGTCCGACGTGCGGGCCCGGCTGCTCTCGCTGCCCGGCGTGGAACGGGTGAAGATCGACTGGGGCGAGCTCAGCGCGGAGGAGAAGGCCGCCGCGATGGACCGGGCCCGGCGCAACATCGCCGAGCGCCCCGAGACCACCGCCGTGCCACCCACCACCAAGGTCCTCATGGTGGCCTCGGGCAAGGGCGGGGTGGGCAAGTCCTCGGTCACGGTGAACCTGGCCGCGGCGATCGCGGCGGAGGGCCACACCGTCGGCGTGATGGACGCCGACATCTGGGGGTTCTCCGTGCCGCGGATGCTCGGCGTGGAGGGTCGCCTCGAGGGCGACGAGCGATCGGGCCGGATCCGGCCCAACGAGGTGCCCGTGGGCCGCGGCACGATCCGGGTGGTGTCGATGGGCTTCCTCGTGGAGGAGGAGGGCTCGGCCCTGATGTGGCGCGGGCTCGTGCTCAACCGTGCCGTGCAGCACTTCCTCGAGGACGTCGATTGGGGCCGCGACCTCGACTACCTCCTCATCGACATGCCGCCCGGCACCGGTGACGTGCAGATGGGCCTCGCCAAGCTGCTCCCCCGGGCCGAGATGCTCGTGGTCACCACCCCGGCGCTCGCGGCCCAGAAGGTGGCCGTGCGGGTGGTCGACATGGGACGCAAGAACTACCTGCGGATCGTCGGGGTGGTGGAGAACATGTCGTCCTACGTCGACGACACCGGCCGGGAGCACCTGATCTTCGGGCGCGGGGGCGGCGACGCCCTGGCCGCCGAGGCGGGCGTGCCGCTGCTCGGCCGCATCCCCATCGAACCGGCCGTGTCGGAGGGGGGCGACTCCGGGCGGCCCGTCGCGCTGGGCGAGGGACCGGCGGCCGACGCGTTCCGCACCGTCGCCCGGCACCTCATCGACGAGGTGGTGCCGCCCGCCGACCTCGCAGGCTGTTCCGCCCGGTTGCTCGACGCGATGGACGCCGCCGTCGCGGCGGCGGAACCCCGGGTCAGTCCGTGACGGGCCGGGCCGTGTACGCGTCGTAGCGGCCGCCGTTGTGCTCGGGGTCACCGGGCAGCACGATCCGCACCCCGTCCGGCGACTCGGTGATGGTGGGCAGCACCGGTTCCACCACGGCGAGCCCCGCCGCGTGGGCGAGCACGTCGCCGGCCGACGCGAACCGGGCGAGCGCCACCAACGACCGCACCGTGGGGAAGATCAGGGTGATCTCCCCGGCGTCGTGCTGTGCGAGCGCGGCGGCCGGCGTGGACCAGTGCGTGCCGATCAGTTCCCGCTCGTCGTGGGTGACCTCCTGGTCCTCGGGCGCGGCCGCCACGAAGAACCGCGTGTCGTAGCGGCGCGGGGCCCCGAGGGGCGTGATCCAGCGCGAGAAGTAGTGGATGTCGCCGGCGGCGACGTACAGGTCCTCCTCCTCCAGCACCTCGGTGAGGGTGCGCCCGCCCGAGTCCACCGCGGACCGATGGACCCGGCACCGGGCCGCGAGCGCAGGGTCGCCCAGGTCCACCGGGCCGCCGGACGCGGTGCGGGCCAGCAGCACCCCGGCCTCCTCGAACGACTCGCGCACCACCGCCACCCAGTAGGCGAGCCCGTCGGCCGGCACGTCGAGGAGTCGGGAAGCCCCTGCGTCATCGCGCCCGGCGCAGCGCTCGTAGGCCGCCGGTGACGAGTCGGCCGGGTCGAGGCCACCACCGGGGAAGACCATGGCACCGCCGACGAAGTCGGAGTCGAGGTTGCGCTGCATGAGGCACACCTCGAGCCCGTCCTCCCCGTCGCGCACCAGCATCACGGTGGCGGCGTCGCGCACCGGCACCGACAGCGGGTCGGGATGGTCGTGGCGGAAGGTGCCGCTCACGCGGGCGGGTCCGGGGCCGGACCGAGCTCCGGCCGGCGGTCCACCTCCACGTCGACCACCTCGGCCTCCACCACGCCCCGGGCGCCCTCGGGAACGTCGGCCTCGGACCCGACGTCGACGACGGTGCCACCGATCACGGTGCCCCACGGGCTCCTCGTGGACCGGGAGGTGGTGGTGGGCCCCGTGAAGGTGCCCACGTAGACCGAGTTCATGACGCCGGTGCGGGCGGCACGACGCTCGAGCCGCCGCAGCACCCTCGGCCGCACCAGGGCCCGCACCGGCGGGAGCAGGAGCAGCAGGCCGGCTGCGCCGGTGACGAATCCGGGCACCACCATGAGGCACCCGCCGAGCAGCACCAGCAGTCCGTCGAGCAGGGACCGGGTGGGGACCCGGCCCGCGGCCAGCTCGAGGTTCACCCGGCGCCACACCGCCAGGCCCTGGGACCGGACGAGCACCATGCCGAGCACGCTCACGGCGAGGAGGGCCACGAACGTCCAGAACACGCCGATCCACGACGCCACCAGCACGATCGACCACACCTCGAGCAGCCCGACGAGCAGAACGGCGAGGAGTGCGGCCACGGACGGAGGCTATGCCGGGCGGGGCCGCCCCGTCACCGGCGCGGCATGGGCACCGGGCCACGTCCGTAAGCTCGCTCTCAGTGACCTCCACCGACACGCCGGACGGAGTGCCCGGCCCCGGCCGACCCCCGTCGGTCGACCGGCTGGCCCGCGACCTCGCCGCACGGCCCGACGCCTCCGGCCTCCCGGCGCCGCTGCTCGTCGACGTGGCCCGGCGGGTCGTCGACGCGTTGCGGGAGCAGAACGGCGGTGCGGGCCCCGCGCTCGACGAACTCGCGGGACGCGAGCTGCGGGCCGCGGCCGAGCGGCTCCTGCAGCCGGTGGTGAACGCCACCGGCGTGTTGCTCCACACGAACCTGGGTCGGGCGCCGCTCGAGGTGCACGTGCCGGCCACCGCCACCAACCTCGAACTCGACCTCGCCACCGGCGACCGGGGATCGCGCACGGAGCGGACCGGCGCGCTGCTGGCCCGGGCGTGCGGGGCCGAGGCGGCACTCGTGGTGAACAACGGCGCCGCCGCGGTGCTGCTGGTGCTCGCCGCCCTGGCCCACGGCCGCGGGGTGGTGGTGTCGCGGGGCGAACTGGTCGAGATCGGCGGCGGGTTCCGGGTCCCCGAGGTGATGGAACAGTCCGGCGCACGCCTGGTGGAGGTGGGCACCACCAACCGGACCCGGCGCGACGACGTGGCGCGTGCGGTGGCCGACCCGCGCCACGACGTGGCGCTGGTGATGCAGGTCCACCGGTCCAATTACCGGATCGTCGGCTTCACCGAGTCGGTGGAGGTGGCGGAACTCGCGGGGCTCGGGGTGCCGGTCGCGGCCGACCTCGGTTCGGGCCTGCTGGATGCCGCCTGCCCGTGGCTGCCCGACGGGCCACCCGACTGGCTCGCCGGTGAGCCCGCGGCCCGCCAGACCCTGGCCGCGGGCGCTGACCTCGTGGTGTTCTCCGGCGACAAGCTCCTCGGAGGACCCCAGGCCGGAGTGATCGCGGGCTCGTCGGAACTGGTCACCCGGTGCGCCCGGCATCCGCTCGCACGTGCCCTCCGCCCGGGCGGGCTCGTGCTCCTCGCGCTGCAGGACGTGGCACTGTCGTACCTCCGCCGCGACGCCCACCGGCTGCCGTTCTGGCGGATGGCCACCACGCCGCTCGACCCGCTACGGGAACGGGCCGCAGCGGTGGCGGCCGCGGCGGGTCACGGCGTGGCGGCCGTGGAGGTGGCGTCGGTGCCCGGCGGGGGCACCCTGCCGGGCGTGGAGATCCCCTCGGCGGGCGTGGCGGCCCGCGGCGACCTGCGGGCCGCGCTCCGCCGGGCCGACCCACCGGTGGTGGCCCGGGTCGCGGAGGACCGCACCGTGCTCGACCTCCGCACCGTGGACCCGACCGACGACGGACACGTGGCGGCGGCGCTGCGGGCGGCCGTGGAGCGCTGAGGTGCCCACCGTCGCCACCGCCGGCCACGTGGACCACGGCAAGTCCACGCTGGTCCGGGCGCTCACCGGCACGGATCCCGACCGGCTGGCCGAGGAGCAGGAGCGGGGCCTGACGATCGACCTCGGGTTCGCCGCCACCACGCTGCCCTCCGGACGCACCCTCGGCTTCGTCGACGTGCCGGGCCACGAGCGCTACCTGCACAACATGCTCGCCGGGGTCGGCGCCGTCGGCGCGTGCCTCTTCGTGGTCGCCGCGGACGAGGGATGGATGCCCCAGAGCGAGGAGCACCTCCGGATCGTGGAACTCCTCGGCCTCCGCGGCGGCGTGGTCGCCGTGACCAAGTGGGACGCCACCGACGACGACCGGCGCGGCTACACCGTGCTCGAGGTGGAGGACCACGTGGCGGACGGCCCGCTCGCCGGGTCGCCCGTGGTGGCGGTGGACTCGGTGACCGGACGCGGGCTCGACACCGTGCGCGCCGCGCTCGACGACCTGTGCGACCGGATCCCGCCTGCGGAGGACCGCGGCCGGGTCCGCCTGTGGGTGGACCGGGTGTTCCCGGTGGCGGGCGCCGGCACGGTGGTCACCGGCACCCTCGGCGGTGGCACCCTGGCGGTGGGCGACAGGCTCGGAGCCGGGCCCCGCGCCACGGCGGTGCGGGTCCGGGGGCTCCAGCACCACCACGGCCCGGTGGAACGGATCGGCCCTGGCGAGCGGGTCGCGGTGAACCTGGCCGGCGTGGCCCACCACGACCTGCGCCGCGGCCACGCCCTGGTGGAGCCCGACCGCTGGCACCGCACCACCGTGGTGGACGCCCATCTGCACGTGCTGGCCTCACTCGGGCACCCGGTGTCGAGGCGGGGCGCCTGGTCGGCGCACATCGGCTCGGGCGTGCACCCGGTCCGGCTACGGGTGCTGGGCCCCGACCGCATCGAGCCCGGGGGCGACGGCCCCGTCCGTCTCCACCTGCCCGTGCCCGTGCCGCTCCTGCCCGGCGACCGCTTCGTCCTGCGCGAATCCGGCCGCGACGAGACGGTCGGCGGCGGCGAGATCCTCGATGTCGACCCGGTCCTGCCGGCGGCCCGCGCCCGGCCCGACCGATCCGTGGAGCGGGTGGTGGCGGAACGGGGCCGCGTGCCGGTCGACGAGCTGGAGCGGCTGACGGGCCGCCGGCACGAGCCGACCGTGGGCCGGTGGGTGGTCGACGGGGCCGAGCTCGCCCGGGTCACCGCCGCCCTCCACGAACGCGTCGGGGCCGCCGGCACGACCGGGGTGGACCTCGCCGCGCTCGACGAACTGGAACGGGAGCTGGCCGGCACCGACGGGCTCGTGGTCACCGGGGGCGTGGTGCGCACCGAGGCCCACGCCGCCGCCGTCACCCTCGACCGGCACCCCTGGCTCGCCTCGCTCCGGGCCGAGCCGCTGGCCGGGCACCCGCCCACCGACGTGGGCGACGAGGAGCTGCGCGACCTGCGCAGGGCGGGCGTCGTGGTGCGCAGCGGTGATGTGTGGTTCGCCGCCGACGCGCTCGACGGGCTGGTCCACCGACTCGCGACGGCGCTACGGGCGCGTCCCGGGGGGATGGCGGTGGGCGACGTGCGCGACACGCTCGGCGGCACCCGGCGCACGCTGGTGCCGTTCCTGACCTGGTGCGACGAGCAGGGCATGACCCGCCGTCGGGGCGACGTCCGTGTGCCGGGGCCGCGCCTGCCCGGGGCCTGACCCGCGGGCCGGCGGCTCAGGCCTCCGACAGGGTCCGGCGTTCGGTCTCGTTCAGGCCGCCCCAGATGCCGTGCGGCTCGCGGATCTCGAGCGCGTACTCGAGGCACTCGAGGCGCGAGTCGCACTCCGCGCAGATGGCCTTCGCCCGTCGCTCCCGCTCGATCCGGTCGGCCTTCCGCTCGAAGTGGGGCGGCGGGAAGAAGACGGCGGCCTGCGGTCCACGACAGGCGGCCTTCACCTGCCACAACTCGACGGTCTGCTGTTGTGCACTCACCGTTCGGACCCCCCCTTTCGGTGTGGGGCCGACCCTAGGCACCGCCTCACGCCGTGCTCAAGGGGCAATTCGCGAGCAGGACGCTCGCGGGCGCGAACGAACCCGGTTCAGGACGGGTCGCCCTTCCGGCGGTTCCGCATCTCGCGATAGTCGATGGCACCGCCCTCCTCGGGCTCCACCTCCAGCACCAGACCGTCGATCGCCACCACCCGGACGACCTCGCCCTCGGCGATCGGCGTCGCCCGGTTCGTGAGCGCCCGCCACGGTGCGCCGCGCACCGTCACCACGCCCTCGGGGTCCACCGCCGTGGCGGCCGACCCCATCTCCCCCACCATCCACTCGCGGCCGATCGTCGGCGTGGCGAAACGGGTCCGCACCATCGCCGGCATGCCCGAGAACATCGCGACGCCCATGCCCACCACACCGACCAGCAGGGCGATCCACGTGGGCCGGAACTCCGTGAACAGGAACGCGGACCCCAACGTGAACATGGTCATCCCGATGATCGTCCACAACCGCGGGATCCCGGTCTGTACGTCGATGCCGAAGGCCACCATCCCGCCGAGCACGAGCGCGAGCGCCCAGTTCGAGTGCGGGAGCTCGGCGATGCCGTAGGCCGCGAGCAGGGCGCATCCCGCACCGACCACCCCGGCCACCCCCACGCCGGCGGTGAAGAACTCGAACAGCAGCAGGCCGAGACCGGCGGCCAGCAGCAGGTAGGCGACCGACGGGCTCGCCACCGTGTGGAACAGCTGCTCCAGCAACGGCAGCTTCGAGAAGCGCACCACCGTGATCGGCTCCTGGCGACGCTGGCCGTCCGCGGTGACCGTGCGGGTCTCCACGCCGTCGAGGCCCACGATGTGGTCGCCCACGGTCGGGCTGAAGCGGTCGACCACCCCCGCCCGGGCCGCGGCCCGGGCCGACAACACCTTCGTACGGGCCGCCCCGGCGGGCCCGGTGAGGAGCTCCCCGAACTCGGCCGGGTCGAGCTCCTGCGGACCGGCGTCGCCGATCGCCGAACCCGGGGCGATGCCGGAGTCCTTCGTCAGTTGGACCAGGTACACGGCGCCGCCGAGCGCCTCGGCCCCCGACGGGCCGACCCACGCCGAGACCGGGACCTCGGCGTCGCGGAGGGCCCGGGCCACCTCCTCGAAGCGGTCCGGGTCGACGGCCACACCGCCCGAATCCACCTGCAGCAGCACGCCGACCACACCGGCCTCGGGGGTGGCGGCCCGGAGGCTGTCGATGATGAAGTCGGCCTCCACCCCGTCGATCAGCCCGTTGACCGCCACCACGTCGAGGCAGCCGGCCTTGCGGCACGCGGGGCTCTGGGCACCGGCGTCCGGCGCCGGGCCCGCGGCCACCGCGGCCAGGCCGAGCGCGACACCGAGGAGGAGGCAGAGGGCGGCCCCGAGGCGTCTCGGGCGACTCGCTAGTGTGCCCACGGCAAGTGGCCTCCGAAGGGACGACGTGGATCCTGCGCAGTTTCTCACTGCATCCGGCGTGATCATCGTCGCCGGGAAGGGCGGGGTGGGCAAAACCGCGGTGACCGCCGCCCTCGCGGTGGCCGCCTCCACCGTCGGCCTGCGCACCCTCGTGGTGGAGGTGGAGGGCAAGGGCACGATGGCGTCGCTGTTCGAGTCCGACCGCCTCAGTTACGAGGAGCTGGTGCTCATCGAGGCCGCGGTGGACCACGCCGGCGTGAGCGCCCGCACCGTCACGCCCGACGACGCGCTGCTCGACTACCTCGCGGAGCGGGGCCTGCAGCGGCTGTCGAACCGCCTGGTCTCGAGCGGCCTGCTCGACATGGTGGCCACGGCGGTGCCGGGCATCCGCGACATCCTCGTCCTCGGCAAGGTGAAGCAGCTCGAGCGTTCAGGGGACTGGGACCTCATCCTGCTCGACGCCCCGGCGGCCGGCCATGCGATCACGTTCCTCCGTTCCGCCCGGGGCCTCGTCGACGCGGTGAAGGTGGGCCCGATCAACACCCAGGCCCAGGAGGTGCTCGACCTGCTCACCGACGCGGCACGCTGCCGGGTGATGCTCGTGACGGTCCCCGAGGAGACGCCGGTGAACGAACTCGTCGAGACCGCGTACAGCCTCGAGGACCAGGTGGGCGTGGCCCTCGCACCGGTGGTGGTCAACGGCGTGTACCCGCACCTCGCGGGCCTGGCCGTCGACCCGGAACGGGCGGCCGAGGAGGTGGGGGTTGGCCTCGTGGCCGGCGAGTCCGACCTGCTGCGCGAGGCCGCCGCGTTCCGCAGCGCCCGCACCGAGCTGCAGGACCAGCAGCTGCACCGCATGGCCGACGAGCTGCCCCTCCCGCAGCTGCACCTCCCCTACCTGTTCACCTCCGAGCTCGGTCGCGAGGAGCTCGACGAGCTGGCGGCGCAGCTGGTCCGCAGGATCGAGGCCCTCCCGGCGGTGGGTTCGTGAGCACCACCCCTCCCGGCCGGATCGGCGACGGCGCCGGGCTCACCGAGGTCACGGCCACCAGCCACGTCGTGATCTGCTGCGGGTCGGGCGGCGTGGGCAAGACCACCACGGCGGCGGTGATCGCGCTGGAAGCCGCCCGGGCCGGACGACGGGCCGTGGTGGTGACCATCGACCCGGCGCGGCGACTGGCCGACGCGTTGGGGCTGGAGGGCCTCACCGACACGCCCTCGCGCATCGACGGGCCCTGGCCCGGCGAGATGTGGGCCCTCATGCTCGACACGAAGGCCACCTTCGACGGGCTCGTCCGCCGCTACGCCGCGGATCCCGGCCAGACCGAGCGGATCCTGGCCAACTCGTTCTACCGGAACATCTCGGGGGCCCTGTCGGGGACCCAGGAGTACATGGCCTCCGAGAAGCTGTACGAGCTGGCCGAGGAGGGCGACTGGGACCTGGTGGTGGTGGACACCCCACCCACCCGCAACGCCCTCGACTTCCTCGACGCCCCGCAGCGGCTCGCCCGCTTCCTCGACCACCGCCTCTACAAGGTGCTGATGACCCCCACCCGGGGGTTCGTCAAGGCCGTGAACGTGGCCGCGCAGGCCGTGACCCGCTCCCTGTCCAAGGTGGTGGGCGCCGAGGTGATCGGCGACGCCATCGCCTTCTTCCAGGCGTTCGAGGGCATGGAGGAGGGGTTCAAGCAGCGAGCGGCCCGCGTGGACGAACTCCTCCGCGACCGGAGCACGGCGTTCGTGCTCGTGGCCTCGCCCAAGGCCGACACCGTGGCCGAGGCCGGCTACTTCGCCGACAAGCTCCGGGAGAACGGGATCACGGTGCGCGGCCTCATCGTGAACCGAATGCAGCCCACGTTCGGCCACGACGACCTCGACCGGCTCAGCTCCGGCGGCGACGCCGCCCGGGAGCGGGCCCGCACCCTGGCGGGCACGGCCCTCGGTGACCACTACGTGTGCCTCGCGGACGCCCGCCAACTCGCCCGCGGCGAGGAGCGCCATCTCGGAGGGCTGGCGGAGCGGGTCGCTCCCGCGCCGGTCGTGCGGGTACCCGTCCAGCCGGTCGAGGTGACCGACCTCGGATCGCTCACCCACCTCGGCGACCTGCTCTTCGGACGCTCCGGCGGCGATTCGGGACCGTCGGGGGAGAGTGGCTAGCCTCGCCGCCGTGCGCACCGTGCTCATCGCCACCGACGCGGACGAGGTGTACGACGAGGTCGACGCCGCGCTGTCGGACACCGCCACCGGCGTGGCCCGGGTCACCGCCGGGGCGTCGGTGCGGGCCGCGGTCGAGAACCTCGAGCCGGCGCTCGTGGTGCTCGACCTCCAGATCGGCAACATGGGCGGGATGGCCACGTGCATGGACCTCCGCCTCGAGGAGGGTGCGGGCCGCCTCCCGGAACAGCGGGTGATCATGCTGCTCGACCGCCCGGCCGACGTGTTCCTGGCCAAGCGCTCCGGGGCCGACGGCTGGCTCGTGAAGCCCGTCGACTCGCTGCGCCTGCGGCGGGCCGCGGACACCGTCCTGGCCGGCGGCACCTACACCGAGCCGGCGTCGGACTGAGGGGTCCGGGAGCGGATCCGGCCGGACTTTCCCGGCCGGCGGGCCCGGCCGCTACGATGACCGCTCTCCGGGTGGTGGCGCAGTTTGGCAGCGCGCCTCGTTCGGGACGAGGAGGCCGGGAGTTCAAATCTCCCCCACCCGACCACGGAAGGTGACCGGCGCCCGGAACCCACCGGGCGCCGGTCCGCGTTCGGCCCCGGAAACACGGGCCGGAACCCATTCGACACGAAAGTGTCAAGTCACCCTCGGTGGCGGGCCGATACGGAGAACGTGGCTGCGGACGACACCCTCCGAACGACCGACCGGCGAACGGGCCTCCGACGACGGCTCGGTGCCGCCGTCCTGGCCCTCATGGCGGTCGGCCTGCTCTCCGGCGTCCTCACGTCCTGCGAGAGCACCCCGGCGGACCGCAACGAGGTGCGCGAGGCCGTGAACGCCAGCCGGGCCGCCGCAGGGCTGCCCCCGCTGCGCGAGAACGCGAAGCTCGCCATGAAGGCCGACGACTGGGCCCAGGTCCTGCGCAACGAGTGCGGGATCCGCCACTCGCGCCTCGCCGACGGCGCCCCGGCCGAGTGGCAGAAGCTGGGCGAGAACGTGGGCATGGGCGGCAACATCCAGCAGGTCCACGTGGCGTACATGAACTCGCCGGGCCACCGGGCCAACATCCTCGACCCGTCCTACACCCAGATCGGCACCGCTGCGGTGTGGGGTACCTGCAACGGGTACCGGACGGTGTTCACCGTCCACGAGTTCATGAAGGCCTGAGGCGCCGACCGGCCGCGACGCGTCGCCCTCCCCACTCGCCCCGCTCCCGTAGGGTGCGGCGGTGGAGATCGCGGCGTTCCAGCAGCTGATGGAGGACCTCTACGGCGAGGCGGACCGGGAACGCGGCATCCCGGCCACCGTGGCCTGGCTGTGCGAGGAACTGGGCGAGCTGGCCCAGGCCGTGCGCAAGGGCACCGTGGAGGAGCAGCGCCACGAGCTCGGCGACGTCCTGGCCTGGCTGGCGTCGCTCGCCAACCAGCTCGGGCTGTCGCTCGAGGAGGCGGCGCACCGCTACGTCGAGGACCCGCCGGCCTGACCCGTCCGGGCCCACGGGCTCCGGTCCCCCGACCCGGCACGACCACGTCCTAGCGTCCGGGCGTGGAGTACGACTCGCTCATGGCCGACGTGGTGCACGTCGTGGAGGCCGTCGGCGTGGTGCTCATGGTGCTCGGCGGCCTGGTGTCGGTGGGCGGCTACGCGGTGGGTGTCGCCCGCCGGCGCGACCCCGTGGGGGCCTACGACGACCTCCGCCGGCGGCTCGCCCGCGTGATCCTGCTCGGCCTCGAGGTGCTCCTGCTCGCCGACATCATCCGCACGATCGTGGTGGACCAGACCGTGGAGAGCGTGCTCGTCCTCGGCGTGGTCGTGGTGATCCGGATCGTGCTCAGCTTCTCGCTGCAGGTGGAGATCGAGGGCACCTGGCCCTGGCGCCTCCGGGGCAGCACCGCTCCTGCCCCGGCGGCCGGCGTCACCGACGGGCCAGCAGCTCCTCCGCGATCTGGATCGCGTTGAGCGCCGCGCCCTTTCGCAGGTTGTCGTTGGACACGAAGAGGGCGAGCCCGTGCTCGACCGAGGTGTCCCGCCGGATGCGCCCCACGTAGGACGGATCGCGACCCGCCGCCAGGAGCGGCGTCGGGATGTCGGTGAGCTCCACGCCGGGTGCCGAGGCCAGCAGTTCCCGGGCTCGTTCGGGGGTGAGGTCCCGCTCGAACTCGGCGTTGATCGACAGCGAGTGGCCGGTGAACACCGGGACCCGCACGCAGGTGCCCGAGACCCGGAGGTCCGGGAGGCCGAGGATCTTGCGGCTCTCGTTACGGAGCTTCTGCTCCTCGTCGGTCTCCTCGGACCCGTCGTCGACGAGGTTGCCCGCGTAGGGCAGCACGTCGAAGGCGATCGTGCGGGCGAACTTCGCCGGCGCGGGGAACGCCACCGCGGCGCCGTCGTAGGTGAGTTCCGGGCCCTTGTCGCCCGCGGCGGCCACCTGTGACTGCAACTCCTCCACCCCGGCCAGCCCCGCACCCGAGACGGCCTGGTAGGTGCTCACCACCAGCCGCACCAGCCCGGCCTCCGCGGCCAGCGGCTTGAGCACCGGCATCGCTGCCATGGTGGTGCAGTTCGGATTGGCCACGATCCCCTTCGGCAGGTGGTCGAGTTCCTCCGGGTTCACCTCGGCGACCACCAGCGGCACCTCGGGGTGCATCCGCCAGGCGGAGGAGTTGTCCACCACGGTCGCCCCGGCCGCGGCCACCCGCTCGGCGTACTCCCGGGAGCTGGTCGCCCCGGCGGAGAACAGCGCGATGTCGAGCCCGGAGAAGTCGGCCGTGGCCGTGTCCTCCACCACCACCTCGCCGCCGGCCCACGGCAGCAGGGTGCCGGCCGACCGTGCCGAGGCGAAACAGCGGAGCGAGGCGACGGGGAAGGACCGTTCGGCGAGCAGCGCGCGCATCACGCCGCCCACCTGTCCGGTGGCGCCAAAGACGCCGACGTTCACGGGGGAGCTCATGGCCGGGAAGGGTACCGGCCACCCGCGGCGCTCCCCCAGCGGGTTCCCCGCGGGAGACTCGGGTCATGGAGGCACTGCCGACCGCGGCGCGGGCCGAGGTGCCCGGCACCCCGCTGGGCCTCTACGTCCACGTGCCGTTCTGCATCCGCCGGTGCGGGTACTGCGCCTTCGTCACCTACGCCGAGGGCGAGACGGGCGACGCGGACGCCCACCGGCGGTGGGCCGACGCGGCGGTGCAGGAGGTGGCGCTCGCCGACCGCGTACTCGGCGCGGACCGGCCGGCGCTCACCTCGGTGTACTTCGGCGGCGGTACACCCACGTCGGTCGATCCGGACCTGCTCGGCCGGGTCCTCGCCGAGGTCCGCCGACGCTTCGACGTCGGCCCGGCCACCGAGGTGACGGTGGAGGCGAACCCCGACGGGCTCCGCCCCGGCCGGCTCGAGCGCCTGCGGGAGCTGGGTGCCACCCGGGTCAGCTTCGGGCTCCAGAGCGCGTCCACACGGGTGCTGGAACTGCTCGACCGCACCCACCCACCGGAGCGCGCCGTGGCGGCGGTGGCCGGGGCCCGGGCCGCGGGCTTCGACCAGGTGTCGCTCGACCTGATCCACGGCACGCCGGGCGAGACCGCCGGGGAGTGGGCCGCCACGGTGGCCCTCGCGCTCAGCAGCGGGGTGGACCACCTGTCCGCCTACGCGCTGGCCGTGGAGCCGGGCACGAAGCTCGCGGCACGGGTGCGCCGCGGTGAGCTCCCGGCACCGGTCGCCGACGACGCCGCCGACCGCTACGAGGTGCTCGACCGGGCCTGCCGGGACGCGGGACTCGACTGGTACGAGTTGTCGAACTGGGCCGCCCGGCCGGCGGCGCGGTGCCGCCACAACCTCCTCTACTGGCGCAACCAGAACTGGTGGGGCGTCGGGCCGGGTGCCCACTCCCACGTGGGCCCGGTCCGGTGGTGGAACCCGGCCGGCCTCGCCGCGTGGTGGGACCCGCTCGCCGTCGGGAGGTCCCCCGTGGAGGGCAGCGAGGTCCTCGACGCGGCCGAACGTCGCACCGAGCGGATCATGCTCGGGCTACGCCTGGCCGAGGGGCTCGCCGTCTCCGGCGACCTGGACCCCGACGGCATCGCCGCGCTGGTGGACGACGGCCTGGTCGACATCGCCGGTGCCACGACCGGCGAGGACCAGGACCGGCTGGTGCTCACCGACCGGGGCCGCCTGCTCGCCGACCTCGTCGCCCGGCGACTCCTGTAACCCCGCTCCCGCGCGCCACGCCCGGAGGGGCGCTCGGGTCAGAAGGTGGTGCGGTCGAGCTCGTAGGCGTCGTGGAGCACCTGCACCGCCCGGTCGGCATCCGCGTCGGCGATGACGCAGGAGATCCGGATGGCGGAGGTGGAGATCATCTCGATGTTGATCCCGTTCGCGGCGAGCACCTCGAACATGGTGGCGGCCACACCCGGGTTCGACTTCATCCCGGCCCCGATGACCGAGACCTTCGCGATCCGCGGATCGGAGATGACCTTCTGCGCCCCCACCTCGCCGCCGTGGGCGTCGCACACCGCGAGGGCGTCGTCGAGCTGGGTGTGGGGCACGGTGAACGAGATGTCGGTCACCCCGCCCTCCGACACGTTCTGCACGATCATGTCGACGTTGATGTCGGCGTCCGCCAGGCGACGGAACAGGCCGGCCGCCACGCCGGGACGGTCGGGCACCCCCGACACGGTCACCTTGGCCTCGCTGTCGTCGGCCACCACGGCCCGGATCAGGGCTGCTTCCACGTCGTCGCTCTCCTCCACCACCCACGTGCCCGGCTCCCAGGTGAAGGCCGACCGCACGTGCAGCGGTACTCGGTGTCGATGGGCGTACTCCACGGACCGCATCGCCGGCTTGGGGCAGCCCGCCGCGGTCATCTCCAGCATCTCGTCGAAGGTGATCGAATTCATCCGCCGCGCGGCGGGCACCACGCGGGGGTCGGTGGTGAACACCCCCGACACGTCGGTGTACAGCTCGCATGCGTCCGCGCCGAGCGCCTTCGCGAGCGCCACCGCGGTCGTGTCGGACCCGCCCCGACCGAGGAACGTCACGTCGTTGTCGACCGACACGCCCTGCGCACCGGCCACGACCGGCACGCGGCCCGCGTCGAGCGCGGCCCGGATCCGGTCCGCCCGGACGTCGACGATCTTGGCGTTGGTGTGGTTCGGATCGGTGATGAACCCGGCCTGGCTGCCGGTGTAGCTCTCGGACTCGACGCCGGCCGCGTGGAGCGCCATCGCCATCAGGGCGATCGCCTTGCGTTCGCCGGCGGTGATGAGCATGTCCATCTCGCGGCCCGGCCGGTGCGGCGACACCTCGGCGGCCATCCGCAGGAGGTCGTCGGTCTCCTTGCCCATCGCCGAGACCACGAGCACCACCTCGTCGCCGCGTCGCCGGCAGCGGGCCACGTTCTCGGCCACCGACCGCATGCGCTCGGGATCCGCGACGGAGGTGCCGCCGAACTTCTGGACCAGGAGAGCCACGGGCGGAACGGTACACGGGGCCCCCGGCGGCCCAGAAGCCGCGGAACCACGCCGGCCGGGTCGCCGGGTACCGTGACCGGCCGTGGGAACCAACGCCGACAAGCACGCCCGCCAGAAGCAGGGCCGGACCGCCCGGGCCCAGGAGGCCCGCAAGCAGATGGGCCGCACGAAGCGGCGCCAGCGGCTGATGAGCATCACGGGCGGGGTGCTCGCCGTGGCCCTCGTCCTCGGCGTGCTGATCGCACTGGTCCAGCCGAGCGGGAGCGGCTCGGACTCCTCCACCACCACGACCACCACGGAGACGGCCACCACGACCACCGCGAACGACCGGCCGGCCGCCGACCTCCCGGCACCGCCGAAGGGGATCACCCTCACGAACCCCACCCCGTGCCCGCCGGCCGGTGGCACGGAGAAGCGGGTGGTGAAGTTCGCGGGGCCGCCGCCCACCTGCATCGATCCCGACGCCACCTACACGGCCACGTTCAGCACGAACAAGGGCGACTTCACCGCCGAGCTCGACCCGAAGGCCGCACCGGTGACGACCAACAACTTCGTGGTGCTCTCACGCTACGGGTTCTACGACGGCGTGCCCTTCCACCGGATCGTGCCGGGCTTCGTGATCCAGGGCGGCGATGGCGACGGCGACCCGTGGGGCAACAACGACCTCGGCTACTCCATCCCCGACGAGCTCCCGCCCGGGCCGGAGTCGTACGTGGACTACTCGCTCGCGATGGCCAACGCGGGGCCCGACACCAACGGCAGCCAGTTCTTCGTGGTGCTGCCCGGCGGGGGCAAGCAGCTGAACCCGGCCAACTACTCGCTGTTCGGCAAGGTGGTGGAGGGCCAGAAGGTGGTCGACGAGATCGGCAGGCTCGGGAACGCGGAGCAGAAGCCCACCGAGGCGGTGGTGGTCGAGAAGGTCACCATCGACGAGAAGAAGTAGCCGGCGTTCAGACCAGTCGTTCGGGCAGCACCGACAGGTCGGCCCGGTGGCCGTCCACGAACACGTGGACCCCGCCGGAGCCCTCCACCCGCCAGCCGGTGCCGTCGTGGATCAGCGCCGTGGCCTCGTCGACACCCACCACCGCCAGACCCGGCCGGGCCAGCTGCACGGTCCGGTGCCACTTGTCGGGCGACCACTGGTTGTAGCGGGGGATCACCGTCATCGTCCCGATCAGCTCCAGACCCACCGTGAACGCGCCCCCACGGCTGTCGACCATGTGGCTGCACAGCACCGACGCCGCCTCGCCCGACACGGCGATCGTGGCACCGGCCCGCCACGCCCCCACCAGCGCCTCGAGCAACGGGGTGTCCTTCAGCACCGACCGCAGGTGCATGGGTGAACCACCGGGCACGTAGACGAAGCGCGCCGCGGCGGCACGTTCGGCGGGCGACGGCTCGAGTGCGTCCGCCCGGCGGAACACGTCGAGCACCTCCACCCGGGCGCCGAGCGGTGCGAAGTGGTCCCGGGCCCGCTCCACGGCGGCGCCGGGGTTCTCGTAGGCCAGGGCCGACGGCAGCACCAGCACCTCGTCGCCGCCGGCGAGCAGTCCGGCGTCGAAGGTGCACCCCTCGGTCCACTCCCGTCCCCCGACCAGCGCCAGCGTTCCGTCCATGACCCGTCACCGTACCGGCGGGCGCGCGACCGTCCCGCACCCGTCGGCACGACGGCGGACCAGGGAGAGGGGCACGCACCGGACCGCTGCGACTTGTGGGTGCGCGGCGACCCGTCGGTAACATCGACGCCCATGACGATCGAACGTGTGGGCATCCTCGGTTCCGGGATCATGGGCTCCGGCATCGCCGAGGTGGCGGCCAAGGCGGGCATCGAGGTGGTGCTCCGCTCCCGCAAGCAGGAGACGGCCGACGCCATGGTGGCCTCCCTGCAGAAGTCGCTGGCCAAGCAGGTGGAGCGCGGCAAGCTCGAGCAGGCGGACGCCGACGCGGTCCTCGGCCGGGTGACCGCCACCGACCACCTCGGCGCGCTGGTCGACTGCGACCTGGTGATCGAGTCGGTCGTGGAGGACCTCGCGGTGAAGCTGCCGCTGTTCACCGAGCTCGACTCGATCGTGAAGGACTCGGCGATCCTCGCCACCAACACGTCCACGTTGCCGGTGGTGGAGATGGCGATGGCCACCAACCGCCCCGACCGGGTCTGCGGTGTGCACTTCTTCAACCCGGCACCGGCCATGAGCCTGGTGGAGATCGTTCGGCCGCTCACCGCGTCCGACGCCACCATCGCCGAGGTCACCGAGTTCGCCACCCGCTGCGGCAAGGGCCCGGTGGAGGTGAAGGACCGCGCCGGCTTCATCGTCAACGCGCTGCTGTTCCCCTACCTGAACAACGCGGTGCGCATGCTCGAGAACGGCACCGCGTCGGCCGAGGCGATCGACGCCGCCATGAAGGGCGGCTGCGGGTTCCCGATGGGCCCCCTGGCGCTGCTCGACCTCGTGGGCCTCGACACCTCGGTGGCGATCCTCGACGCCCTCTACGAGGAGTTCAAGGACCCGAACTACGCGGCCATGCCGGTGCTGCGCCGCATGGTGACCGCCGGCCAGCTCGGCCGGAAGTCCGGCGCCGGGTTCTACGACTACTCCAAGAAGGGCTGAGCCAGATCCCCTCCGGCCCACCCGCCGAGCCCCCGGCCAGCCGCTGGGCGTTCCCGCCGGTGGCCGACGCGGAACCCAACCCGGACGGCCTGGTGGCCGTGGGGGCCGATCTCACACCGGGCACCCTGCTCGCCGCGTACCGCGCCGGGATGTTCCCGATGCCGGTGACCCGGCGGAAGCTCGGGTGGTTCTCACCGGACCCGCGGGCGGTGCTCCCCGTGGGCGGGATGCACGTGTCGCGGTCGCTGCGCCGGTCGCTCGGACGCTTCGAGGTGACCGTCGACGCCGCGTTCACCGAGGTGGTGCGGGCCTGCGGCGACCCCCGCCGGCCGCACGGCTGGATCGACGAGGACATCGTGGCGGCCTACTCGGAACTGCACCGCCTGGGCTGGGCCCACAGCGTGGAGGCCTGGCGGGAGGGCGAACTGGCCGGCGGCGTGTACGGGGTGTCGATCGGGTCGTTCTTCGCCGGGGAGTCGATGTTCCACACGGCGACCGACGCGTCCAAGGTGGTGCTGGTGCACCTGTGCGACCTGCTCGCGGAGGTGCCGGAGCCGTTGTTCGACGTGCAGTGG
>CAIPVR010000046.1 GCA_903868545.1 uncultured Actinomycetes bacterium | reverse complement strand
GATCTCGACGACGCCCATCACCCACGGGAGCGCAAGACGCGGGACGAGTACTTCATCAGCACCGAGGGCATGCCGCCCGGGTTCGCGAAGATCAACTTCGACTTCGGCGGAAGCTACGAGCAGCAGTTCGGCAGGGGCACCAAGCCCGAGCGCGACGAGCGGGACGGCGAGGCCGAGCGGGAGGACCCGCCGCTCGGATGATCGTGGGGCTCGTCCCGACCACGCCTACGAACGGAGGCGGCGGTCACGTCGCTGGCCGCTCGCCGGGCGACGTCGCCGGATGCAAGTGAGTAAGGCCGGCCCTCCCCACCGCGACCTCCTCCCGCTGCCCCCGACCCCCGGAGCCCGATGTCCGACGACCGCCCCATCGAGGGGACCCCGGAGTACTTCCGCGACCTCGTCCGCGAGCCGTGCCTGCTCGCCACCGACCTGCTCGCGATCGGACACGCCGAGCCGGACACCTGGCGGCGCTTCGCCTCCACCGCGGAGTACTCGATGTGCCGGGCCGACTGGTACCTGCCGTTCCTCGTGGTGCGCACGCACATCGAGGAGGTCGACGGGACGGAGCTGGTCTTCGTGCTCCTGGCCATGCGCCCCGAGGACGAGGACCAGGAGGGCGTCCTGTTCGGGGAGCTCGCCTGCAGCCCCGGGCTCTACGCCCGCCACGTGAAGCGCTTCGGCCTCGAGCGGCCCGTGCCGCGGGAGGCCCGCTTCGCCTTCGGGGACGCGCCGCCCCCGGCGGAGCTCGACCGGGCCAGCTGGGCCGAGCTGCTCGACCCCGACGACGACCCGGAGGCCTAGCCGCCCGCGGCCAGGTGCCCCTTCCCCGCCGCCCCCTTGCGGGCGACGAGGGCGTCGAGGACCAGCCGCTCCACCGCATCCACGGAGCGCTCCGCGCGCAGCCGCTCGGCCGCCGCGCGCTTGGTCAGCGGACCCGCGGGGTCCTCGCCGAGGGCCGTGACGAGCTCCGCCTTGCGCAGGAGCCAGAGCAGGCGCATCGGGTTGCCCCGGCCCCGGGGCTGGGGCCGGCGGGTCCCGAGCGCCCGCGAGCGGGTGCGCAGGAAGACCCCCGTCGGGGTCTCCTCCGCGACCCAGATCCCGCAGTGGCCGGGCACCGCCGCCCTCACCTGCGGGGCGTGGCGGGCCTCCGTGACCACGAGCACCTGCCGGAAGCGGCGCTCGAAGTTCGCGATCTGGCGGTCGAGGCGCTTGAGGGTGTCCCTCCCCGACTTGATCTCGATGCCGGTCAGGACGCCGCCCACCAGGGCCAGCATGTCAACGCGGCAGTCGGTCGTCGTCACCTCGTCGACCCAGGGCGAGCCCTCGCGGTCGAAGTGGGCGTGGAGCCGTGCGCGGATCTCGGCGTCCCTCATCCGCCCCGCATCCACGGCCCGTCCGCCAGCACCCCCGACTCCTCCCCCTCCCCGGGCCACGGGTCGGTCAGGTTCCAGGCCACGTCGAAGGTGCCGATCTGCCACTGGGTGCCGCGCAGCATCAGCCAGCGCATCTGCTCGCGCTCGGCCTCCGTGGCGCTCGCGCCGGCCTCGTCGAGGCCGTCCCGGATGCACTCGTAGAGGCGCACGAAGTACGGGTCGACCCACTGCTCGACCCAGAGCCGCTGCAGGTCGGGGAGGTTCGCGGGCCGCTCGGCCGCGTAGCGGCTCCCGAACGTGCCGGCGAACGAGTAGCAGACGAAGATCGCCGCGCAGAAGTCGCCGAAGGAGCCCTCGTGGGCGGCCCGCAGCCAGAAGTTGATCGCGGCCTCCCGCATCGGGCGGGCGGCCCAGCGGGTCTTCGCGAAGTCGCCGAGGTCGCGGATCGTCTCGAGCTCGACGCGGGTCGTGTCGGCCCGCACGGCGTACTCGTGGGAGAGCTCGACGAACGGGACGTGCGCGGGCACCTTCGGGTGCACGGGGTCGGTGATGCGCTGGCCCAGGTAGGGCAGGTCCTGGATCAGCCAGTAGCGGAAGCGCTCGTCCGAGAGCTCCCCCGCAAACAGGGCCTCCGTCCAGGGGTGGTGGAGCCAGCGCTCCCAGACCGGCCCCGCCGCCTCGATGCAGTCGTCCGAGAATCCCATGTCGCTCCTCCTCGCCCCAGGGCGCGCGTTGGTGCGAGTGTAGGGGCGGTCGCGCGGGTCGATGCGGTCGGCGGGCGTCCCCGGCCGGGGTGTCGGCGATCCTAGACCCGCACGACCCGGGTGACGGGCGTTCCGGTCATCCCGCCGCGCATCGGCGTGATCGACACGGTCCAGCGCCCGCGCGCCCGGAGGGCAATCGTGCAGGCGACCTGCCCGCCCGTCGCGGTGCAGCGCCCGGTCGCGCGCCGCGAGCCGAGCGCGGCGCGGATCGCGTAGGTCG
>CAIPVR010000045.1 GCA_903868545.1 uncultured Actinomycetes bacterium | reverse complement strand
GACGACCAGTTGTTCCCGCTCACCCCGCCGCACCCGCCGGTGGTGTGCAACACCATGTGGGCCCTCACCCCGTTCACCGACGCCAACGGTGCCACCCGCCTCGTCCCGGGCTCGCACACACGCGGCAAGCCCGACTTCGGCGGCGACTACCCCACCGTGCCGGCCGAGATGGAGCCGGGCGACGTGCTGCTGTGGCACGGGAGCCTGTGGCACGGCGGCGGCGCCAACAGCACCGACGCCGACCGCATCGGCATCGCCATGAACTACTGCGCCGGCTGGGTGCGCCAGCAGGAGAACCAGCAGCTCGGCCTCGACCCGTCGCTCGTGGCCACCTTCCCGCCCCGCCTGCAGGAGCTGGTCGGCTACGGCACCTACCACGGCCTGATCGGTCACATCGAGAAGCGGACCCCCGCCGAGGCCCTGCTCGGCTCCGGGGCGGCGGGAGACCTCATCTGGGAGGCGACATGAGCCGGACCCCCGGGTGACCGGCCCCCTCGACGCCCTCGACGACTGGGGCGCCGCGTTCACGGCCGGGGCGGTGCTGCGCGGCGGCGTGGTGGTCGCACGCCACGGCGACCCCGAACGGGTGGTGCGGATCGCGTCGATCACGAAGCTGGTCACGGCCTGGGCGGTCCTGCTCGCCACGGAGGAGGGCGCGTTCGGCCTCGACGACCCCCTGGGCCCGCCGGGCAGCACGGTCCGCCACCTGCTGGCCCACGCAGGCGGCCTCGACTTCGACAGCGACCGGGTGCTCGCCCCGCCGGGCACGCGCCGCATCTACTCGAACACCGGCTACGAACTGCTGGGCGCCCACCTGACCGACCGGACCGGCATCGCGGTGGCCGAGTACCTCGCCGACGGCGTCCTCGGCCCCCTCGGGATGGTCCGCTCGGAACTCCGGGGGTCGTGCGCGGCGCACCTCGTCTCCTGCGTGGAGGACCTGACCCTCCTCGCCTGCGAGTTGCGATCCCCCACGCTGCTGCACCCCTCCACCGCGGCGGTGGCCACCACGCTGCAGTTCCCGGGCCTCGCCGGGGTGCTGCCGGGATGGGGACGCCAGGACCCCTGCGACTGGGCGGGCGGCGCCGAACTGAGGGGTGCCAAGTCACCGCACTGGACCGGCGCCACGGCACCGCCCACGACGTTCGGGCACTTCGGCGGCAGCGGGACCTTCCTCTGGGTGGACCCGGTGGCCGACGTGGCGTGCGTCGTGCTCACCGACCGCGGGTTCGGCGACTGGGCGGTCGCCGCCTGGCCACCACTGTCCGACGCGGTCCGGGCCGCCTACGGCTGATCGTCAGCGTCCTCCCGGGGCTCCCGGTCCTCCCGGGGCTCCCGGTCCTCCCCGTCCGCACGACCCTCCCCGTCCGCACGATCCTTCCGGGACGCCCGGGCCTCGGCCGCCACCTCCGCCTCACCGGAGCGGCGATCCGGCTCGTCACCCTGCAGGATCTCGTCGCGGAGGTCGGGTACCTCCTCGGTGGGTGGCGTGAGCGAACCCGGGTCCGTCACGGGTGAGGGACCGACCGGGAGGATGTCCACGAGGGCCTCGCCGGCGCGGAGCCGTCGGGTGGCGTCGTGATCGACCGGGCTCCCCCGCCAGAAGAACCAGAGCAGACCACCGCCGATGGCGAGCAGCGAGGTCCAGATGTTCACCCGGAGCCCGAGGATCTTCGTGGCCTCGTCGATGCGGAGCGACTCGACCCACAGTCGGCCGAGGCCGTAGCCCGCCACGTAGATCGCGAACCACCGGCCCGGCTTCAGCACCACCCGGCGGCCGCCCAGCACGATCGCGCCGGCGAGCGCCAGGTTCCACAGGGCCTCGTAGAGGAAGGTGGGATGGAAGGTGGTGCCGGGCGGGTAGCCGGGGGCGGCGTCGATCCGCAGCGCCCACGGCAGGTCCGTGGGACGACCGTAGAGCTCCTGGTTGAACCAGTTGCCGAGGCGACCGATCGCCTGCGCCACGGGGATCGCCGGGGCGATGGCGTCGGCCATCCGCCGCCAGTCGATCCTGATCCGCACCGCGATGAAGATGCCCACGAGGGCCCCGGCCAGCACCCCACCGGGGATGCCGAGGCCCCCCTTCCAGACCATGAACGCGTCCGGCCACCAGCGGCCCCCGGAGTACCGGTCGGACCAGTCCGTCACCACGTGGTAGAGCCGCGCGCCGATCAGGCCGGCGGGGACGGCCCCCAGGGCGATGCTGACCACGTCCTCCCCGTCGCCCCCCCACGCCTCCCAGCGGCGCCGGGCGATCACCACGGCGACGAGCACGCCGGCCGCGATGCACAGGCCGTACATCCGGAACGAGAGCGGCCCGATCGTCAGGTCCTGGAACGACGGGCTCGGGATGGCTGCCGTGAGGGAAGCGGCCGCGACGGCGGGTGGGAGTGCCATGGACGACCATCATGGCCCGCCCCGCGGCTCAACGGGTGGTGGAGGGCGTGCTCCCCGACCCCGGCGCTGGTGCGGTCGTGCTCGTGGCGTCACGGGGCGGCAGCGGGTCACCGGCGCGGTCCACGTCGTACCAGCTGAAGGCGTCGGGCGGCAGGCACACGGCGGCCTGCGACAACAGCGCGGACCCGAACGCGCCGTCACCGTCGAGCGGGTCGAGCGGGCGCCCGAAGGCCCACGACTCCAGCACGGGCCGCGCCAGGCCCTGGCGCACCAGCCCGTCGGCCAGGCAACCCGCCTGCTTGCCGGTCAGGTTGCCGGGACCGGCGACGAGCGACGCCACCATGTCGGCCAGGTCCACGCACCCGGCCACCACGTCGGTCACCAGCGTCCGCTCGGCGGGGGTGAGGTCGATGTCGTTGAGGGACGCTCCGGTGGTGGCCGGCCGGTAGCCCAGCTCGGCGAGACGGGTGGCGCCCAACCGGTCGACCACCGCGGTGGCCGCGCAGCGGGCCTGTTCCGGCGACGGCGACCAGTACCGGAGACCGTCGGGCGCCGTGCCCAGGTCGTAGGCGATGCCGTCGACGAGCAGCTCCGGCGGGACCGGGCCGCTCTCCGGGAACACCGGTGGGGCCGACGGCGCCGTCCCACGGCCGGGATCGGCCACCTCGCTCGCAGCGCCCTTGTCCTGGGGGATGCAGCCCACGACCACGAGGCCCGCGGCCAGGAACAGCGCCCACGGGCCCCGCGACCCCCGGCGGCGCGCGACGGCGGCCCGTGGGGATCGTCCTGGGAGCGCTCGGGGCACCGGCCGAGGGTAGCCGTGGCCCGCGCCGATCCGGCTGCGCCGGTCAGTTCTCCCCATCCCGGCGCTTCCCGTCCCGGTGACGGTCCCCGGCGGGGCCCCGGAGCAGCTCGCACCACTCCGCTGCCCGCGTCGACGCCGAGTAGCGCTCCCCCACCCGGGCGGCGGCGGCGCCGCCGCACGCGGCCCGGCGGACGGGGTCGCCGGCGAGCAGGGCGAGCGCGCCGGCCAGTGACGGCGCCTCGGGCCCGGCGCGGATCCCGGTGCGCTCGTCCACCAGCCCGGCGGCCGCCCCGCGCGCCGGTGCCACGAGGGCACAGCCGTCACGGGCGGCGAGGAGCAACCCTCTCGGCGGGCCACCGTCCGCCGGCGACACGGCGACCGCCACGTCGGCCGCGGCGGCCACCCACTCCGCCCGCTCGCCGGAGCGGTCCTCCGGCGACACCCCGAGCAGCGCCACCCCGGCCGACGCCGCGGCGGCGACCGCCGCGGCCGCGTCGACGGTGGGCCTCCGGGGATCCTCCGCGAACCGGGCCACGGCACCGTCGGCGGGGAGTCCGAGCAGCCCGCGGGCCGCCTGGCGGGCCGCGGGCGACACGGGCGGCCCGTCGGGCACCGCCGCGGCCAGTACCGCCACCGGGGGTGCGGCGCTCAGCACCCGGGCCACCGTTCCCACGTCGTCGGCGTCGGCCACCACCACCACCGCCGCCGCGTCGACCCGCCGCCGGAGCCGGGCTGACGGGGGCCGGTCACGCCAACGCCCGAGCGCCGCTCCCGGGACGACCACCACCGGCGGTCCGTCCCGGTCCAGCGCAGGACCGGCGGCGGCGCCGACGGCGACCACCACGTCGGCCCAGGTCCGCTCGCGGCGCAACTGGAACCGAGCGGCGGGCGACCGGGTCGACGGCGCGAGGACCGGGACCTCGGTGTCGAGGCCGCCCCGCCGGCCGGGGCCGAGGGCGACGGTGCGCACCTCCACACCCAGGCCGGCCAGGGCGTCGTGGAGCACCAGCGCGCCGAGCGCGTCGTCGTCCGCGTCGGTGCCGGCGAGGACCTGGAGGACCCTCACGGGAGCCGACCCCTCCGGGCGGTGGGGCGCGGCCCGGCGGCCATCAGGCCAGCTGCGCCTCGACCTTCGCGAGCGCGTCCTCCTCGCTCACGTCGAGGGCGAAGCTCAGCTCCGACACCAGGACGCTGCGGGCCTTCACGAACATCGACTTCTCACCCGCGGAGAGGCCCTTCGACTGGTCGCGGAGCGCCAGGTTCCGCACCACCTCGGCCACCTGGTAGACGTCGCCGGACTTCAGCTTCTCCTGGTGGTTCTTGAACCGCCGGGACCAGTTCGCCGGCTCGCGGACGTCCTTCTTGCCGAGCAGCTCGAAGAGATCCTCCACCTCGTCCTTCCCGATGGGCGGACGCATGCCCACGTCGTCGGCCTTGTCCACGGGGACCGACAACGTGAGCTCGCCGTGGGCCATCTCCAGCACGAGGTACTCGGTGGTGGCCCCGTTGATCTTGCGCTTCTCGCGCTTGGTGATGACGGCTGCGCCGTGGTGGGGATAGACAACGCGGTCACCGACGTCGAAAGCCACAGGGGTCCTCGCTGGCTGCTCGGGGGATGGATGGGCGGCGGGCCGGGGGCCCGGCGAACGGGGAGGTCGCCGCCGTCGCCGCCGTCGGGAGCGCCCGACGAATCGACGATGATACCAGACCCCCGCGACACACCCTGCGGCCGGGGCGGCGTTGCCGCCCGCTCACGGCCACGCTTACGGTGATCGCTCCCCCGCCGTCCGACCGCCCCGGGAGGTCCCGTGCTGCTGAGCTGGCTGATCGACGACGCCGAGGTGCGCCCCGCCGGCGCGCCCGGGCTGGGCGTGTTCGCCACCGCCGACATCCCCGCGGGCAGCGTGGTGGCCGCGTTCGGGGGTCACATGGCCGACCGGGCCACCTTCGAGGCCCTGCCCGGGCACCGGCAGGTCCACTCGCTGCAGGTGGCCGACGGGCACTTCCTCGTGTGTCCCGCCGAGCCGGAGCCGGCCGACCACCTGAACCACTCCTGCGAGCCGAACTGCGGGTTCCAGGGCAACGTGCTGATCGTCACCATGCGCGACGTGGCCCGCGGTGAGGAGCTCACCTTCGACTACGCCATGTGCGACTCCGATCCCTACGACGAGTTCGAGTGCGCCTGCGGGTCGAGCGGTTGCCGCCGGAAGGTCACGGGCAACGACTGGATGCTGCCCGAGCTCCGGGGCCGCTACCGCGGTTGGTTCTCCAGCTACCTCGGCCACCGGATCGACGAACTCGTCGACGACACGGACGGACCGCTCGGCTGACGGCGCCCGGCCCCACTGCACAGGTGACGCAGATCAGATGACGTAGGAGAGTCCGCGGAGGAGTCGCCCGCCGAGTTCCGGGTCGCCGGAGACGGCGACCCGCTCCGCCACCCGCGGATCATCCGGCGACCAGCGGCCGGCCACCAGGCGCACGAAGGCGGAGCTGTCGGCGCGGAGCGACACGGTCGGGATGCCGGCCGGGGGGTCGTCCACGAGGGCCGCCCGGCCGTCGACCACGACGTCGTAGACCGCGGCCTGGGGGCCGGGCAGCTCCACCCGCACCCACGAGCCGTCGGGGGCACCGGCCTGCTTGCCCACCACGAACGGGAGCGCGGCGGCCACCTCCGCCAGGGTGCGCTCCACCGCGGGGCCCTGCTCGTGGCCGGCCCGACCCAGCGCCTCGCGGATGTCCTGCTCGTGGATCCACGTGTCGAACACCCGGATCTGCAGGAACCGGCCGAGGGTGGCCATTCCGGCCGGGGTCCAGCTCTCCGCCGCCACCTGCGCGTCGTCGAGCGACGCCACGGCCGCGGTGCGCACCTCGACCATGTCGCGGAACTCCGCGAGCACCTCGGCGGGCCGCCACACCCGGCGTTCCTCGATCCACGTCTCGTTCATCCGGCCGATGTCGTTGCGGAGGTGCGGCGCGTCGGCCACCTCCACCGCCGGCGCGGCCCGGCCCTCGAGCATCCACTCCGTGCCGACCACGTGGGCGACGACGTCCTGCACCGTCCATCCCGGGCACGGGGTGGGGGCCTGCCAGTCCTCGTCGTCGAGGGAGGCGAGGAGGTCCTCGGTCTCGGTCCACACGTCGCGGAGGTCGGCGAGGAGCGCGTCCCGGGTGAGGGGCCGCTGCGGGGCACTCATGGGGCCACCCTAGGCACTCGTGGCTGCCGCGAGCACCGGCTGACGCCGGAGATGGCCGGGGTGCGCCCCCACGACGGGGAACCGGCCCCGGTCGTCGGCCCAGAGCAGTTGCACGGTGGCGGGCCAGCGCCGACCGAACTCCGCCATCACCTCGCGGCCGAGGTTGAACCAGTCGCCGTGGGCGAGGAAGAGGTCGTCCACGGCGACGGAGCGGAGGCGGAGCGGCCCGACCGTGAGCTCGGCACCCAGGGGGAGCTTGGCCCCGGTCGCCACCCACTCGGCCACCGTCTCCACCACGGCACCGGCGAGCGGGGCGGGGAGGCCCACGAGGAGCAGCTCGGGGTGCCCGTGGGTGTGGTCGAGGCCGACCGTGTAGGCCCAGTCGTTGCCGGTCACGTCACCGGTGACCGCCGCGACCGTCCAGCCGGCCCGCTCGAGGTCGGACCGGCAGGCCCGCACCACCTCCGCCGCCCGGCCCGCCGCGAGGGCGTCCCCACCGGCACCCCGCTCGGGGTGCCCGTCATCCGATCCCATGTGATCACTTCCGTTCCGATCGCTTCCCATGGCTCCAGTGTTGGCATCCCGCCGAGGTGGAGCGGAAGGGGCCGATCGACCCACCCGGTCGCGCAACTGTGAACGTGCTTCGGGGATCCTGGGCAGATCCTCCCGACCGACGACCCGGGGGCCTCAGTCGGCGGGCGCGTCCGCGGTGACCGGCTCGACCCGCTGCTGGCGGGCGAGGAAGCGGAGCCGGGCGCCTCGGGCGTCCCACCCGTACACCACCGCCGTGCCGGCGATGCGGTCGTGCAGGGCGCGGCGCTCACGACCGGTGATGATCGGCACGAAGCCGATTCCCAGGGTGAGGAACGACAGCGGCAGGGCCAGCGTGCGCATCACGGCGTTCGAGGGCCGGAGGGGCGAGCCGTCGCGGAGCACCACACGGATGCCCAGCACGGCCATCCCGAACGTCTTGCCGCTCACCGCCCAGGGGTACGCGTAGTAGAGGAACAGCCAGACCAGGTACGACAGCGAGGTGAACCCCACCGGCGGGTCCCAGCTCACGGCGTCGCCGGTGACCAGCGACAGGATCCAGGCCACCGCCGCCGTGCCGACCGCGAACAGCCCCGTGGCCACCGACTGGTCGAGCACGAACGCCGCGAGGCGGGTCACCGCACCGGCGTAGTAGCCCTGCTGGGACTCGGCGCGTTCGAGGCCCTCGGCCGCGGGCCTCACGACGTCCTCCCGCCCCGTGCCGGACCCTCGCCCGCCGTGCCTCCACCTGCCGGGCCACCGCCGGCCGCCGGCGCCCCGGCACCCGCGGCCCACTCCGGGGGTGCCGGCTGGTCACCGGCGGGGAGAGCCAGTTGCTGGTCCACCAGCAACGCCGGACCGGGCGGCAACTCCGCGGGGTCGCGCCGCAGGACCCGGTTGGCCATCCGGGCGATGAAGTTGTCGAGGCCCACGCCCTGGGAACGGACCGCGTCGAGGGCCTCGGAGGCGATGCCGCTGGTGGACTGGGCGATGATGCTGCCCAACTCGGTGTTGCCCACGAGCGCGTCCACGTCGAGTCGCTGCACGATGGAGTTGATGTCCACCTTGGCCAGCAGCTGGTCGAGGTCCACGCGCTCGAGCAGTTCGTTCAGGTCGATCCGCGCCACGAGCGCGTTCACGTCGATCCGGTCGAGGAGGGCCTCGACGTCCACGCGTTCGAGGATCCCGCCGATGTCGACACGACCGATGATGGAGTCCACGTCGACGCGCTCGATGATCGCGTCCACGTCGACCCTGGCCACGATGCCGTCCACGTCGACCTTGCCCACGAGGGCGTCGACGTCGACCCGGTCGACCAGCCTGCCCACGTCGATCGCCCCCACGACGGCGTCGAGGTCGATGGCGTCGAGCACGCCCGGGGTGACCCTGCGGACCGCCTCGCCCGCGGCCGGCCCGGCCTCGTCCGCGACCCGTTCGCGCACCTCCTGGCCGTGATCCGACAGCGGCCGGGCCAACCGGCGGGCCACGCCGGCGGCCATCCGTGCCGGAGCGCTGCCGGCCACTGCGCCCGCCACCCCGGTGGCGGTCCGGGCGGCCACCGCGGCCGCACCGATCACCGCGTCGACGGCCCACTCGCCGTCATCCCCGGACGGGTCGTCGGCCAAGGCGCGGTCGGGCATGGGGGGATTGTGGCAGGGACCGGGGCCGTCGCGGGGACCTGAGGGCACCACCGCGCCCTTCAGCGCCATTTGACCCGCCCTTGAGCACGGATGGAGGTGCCGACGCCACACTCGATCGCAGCCGGAAACGGCTCATGTCTCAACCGGTCGCGCGGGACCGGTTGACACCGTCACCAGCCCGTCCCCGATCGCTGCGGAGTCGATCGGGGACGGGCTGTGGCTCTTCCGGGCCCGTCGTTCGACCTACGGTGGCGGAGGGCGACCGAGGGGTCGTGGATCGGAGCGACATGGGCGACGCGCCGGTGGCGGTCACCGAGCACCTCACGAAGGTGTATCCCGGCGGTGTCCGGGCGGTCGACGACCTGAACCTGGAGATCCGCCGCGGGGAGATCTTCGGCCTCCTCGGCCCGAACGGTGCCGGGAAGTCCACCACCGCCGGGATGCTCACCACCCGGGTCCGGCCCACCGAGGGGCGGGCCGTGGTGGGCGGGGTCGACGTCTGGGAGGACCCGGCGAGGGCCAAGCGGCTGATCGGGGTGGTGCCACAGTCGAACACCCTCGACCGGGCCCTGGACGTGCGGGAGAACCTCTACTTCCACGGACGCTTCTTCGGCATGAGGGCCCGCACCGCGCGGGCCGAGGCGGACCTGCTGCTCGAGCGGTTCCGCCTGTCGGACCGGGCGACCGCACCCGTCATGGCGCTGTCCGGCGGGATGGCCCAGCGACTCATGGCCGCCCGCGCCGTGATGCACCGACCGCAGGTGCTCTTCCTCGACGAGCCGACCGCCGGGCTCGACCCGCAGAGCCGGATCGCGCTGTGGGAGATCCTCCGGGAACTGCACACCGACGGCCAGACCATCGTCCTCACCACGCACTACATGGAGGAGGCCGACGAGCTCTGCGACCGGCTGGCCATCATCGACCACGGGGTGGTGATGGCCCTCGACACGCCCGAGGGCCTGAAGCGGTCGGTCGGGGCCGACACGGTGGTGACGGTCACGGCGGACGGCGACCTCGACCGCCTCGGCCAGGTGCTCACGGACCGCCTCGGCACCGCCACGTCCGCCGTGGTGGCCGTGGGCAAACTGCAACTCGGCGTGCGCTCCGCCGACGGCGTCCTCCCGACCGTGCTGAGCACCGCCGAGGACCACGGGTTCACCGTTCGGGACCTGTCGGTCGACGTGCCGTCGCTCGAGGACGTGTTCATCCAGCTCACCGGCCGTGAGCTCAGGGACTGAGGGGACCGCCGCCCGTGACCACCACCGTCGACCCCGCCACCGGGCCACCCCCGGGCGCGCGGACGGCACCCGCCGCGAACCCCACGCTCGTGGGCACGTTCGTTGCGCTGCTGCTGCGCGACCTCACGGTCCTGCGCAAGAACCTCAGGGAGTTCCTCCCCCGCACGATCCTCCAGCCCCTGCTGCTGGTGTTCGTGTTCACCTACGTGTTCCCGAAGATCGGCCAGTCCGTCGGTGGCGCCCAGGGCTCCGCGGCCTTCTCCACCCTGCTGGTGGCCGGCGTGATCGGTACGGCCATCCTGTTCCAGGGCATCCAGTCGGTGGCCCTGCCGCTGGTGCAGGAGTTCGGCTACACCCGCGAGATCGAGGATCGCGTGCTCGCGCCGCTGCCGATCGAACTGGTGGCGATCGAGAAGATCGTCGCCGGCGCGCTGCAGTGCCTGATCTCGGCGCTCATCGTGTTCCCGATCGCCAGGTTCGTGCCGGCCACCCCGGTGGACCTGAGGATCACCTGGTGGGTGCTGCTGACGCTGGCACCCCTCGCGTGCGTGTTCTCGGCCACGATCGGCCTGCTGTTCGGCACCGTGTTCCAGCCCCGCACGGTGCCCCTGCTCTTCGGGGTGATCGTGGTGCCGATGACGTTCCTCGGCTGCGTGTACTACTCGTGGCAGTCACTGGAACCGATCCCGTGGCTCCAGTACGCGGTGCTGCTCAACCCGCTCGTGTACATCTGCGAGGGGTTCCGGGCCGCACTCACCCCGGTGGACCACATGCCCCTGACCGTGATCTACGGCGTGATCGTGGCGGGCACGATGGCGGCGGGGACGGTCGCCATCAGGTTCTTCCAGCGCCGCGTGATCACCTGAGCACATCGCCCCGGCGGGGCGGCTCAGTCCCAGTCCCAGGTGCGCTGCAGTCGGCCGGGAAGGTCCTCACGACGGAACCGGGCGAGGGACCACGGCCCCGCGAGCGGCGGGAGCTCCGGGTGGTCGCTGTCGCAGAAGAAGACCGTCGCCACGGTGCCGGTGGGGCTGCCGTCGGCCACGCGCACCGCGCACGGCACGTACCACGGGCCCTCCCACTCCACGAGTGCCGCGTGCTCGTGGGGCTGCAGCGGACCCACCAGGTCGGCGGCCAGCGTGGCCCCCGCATCGGGGAGGAGTACGGGGAAGTCGAGGCCGTGGAGCGCAGCGGGGTACCAGCCCGGCACCTCGACCGGACGCGACGGCACGGCGCGCCCCACGAGGCGCTCCACGATCTCCGGACAGCGGAGCGTCCCGTAGGCGAGCACGTGGTGCACCCCTCCAGCATCCCCCGCGGGAAGCGGTACCGTCGGCGCCCATGACCGCAGCCGAACCCGTGCTCCTCGTCCACGACGACGGCGGCGCCCGTGTGCTCACCCTGAACCGACCGGGGGCGCTCAACGCCTTCGACCAGGAGCTGTGGCTGGCCGCCGCCGACGCCCTCGAGGCCGCCGCCGAGGACGACTCGGTGCGCTGCGTGCTGGTCACGGGCGCCGGACGGGCGTTCTCGGCAGGCCAGGACCTCGGCGAGATGGCCGACCCGTCGGTCTTCGAGGGCTCCGAGCCCGGGTACCGACGCTTCATGCCGGTCCTCGAGACGTTCCCCAAGCCGCTCGTGGCGGCCGTCAACGGGGTGGGCGTGGGCATCGGGCTGACCATGCTCCTGCACTGCGACGTGGTGCTCATCGCCCGGGGGGCCCGGCTCAAGGTGCCGTTCATCAGCCTGGGGGTGACGACCGAGGCGTCGGCCAGCCTGCTGATGCCGGTGACGATGGGCTGGCAACGGGCCGCCGAGGTGCTGTTCACCGAGCCGTGGATCGACGCCGAGCAGGCCGTTGCCGACGGTCTGGCACTGCGGGTGGTGGACGACGCCGTCCTGATGGACGAGGCGCTGGACCTCGCCCGCCGCATCGGCGACCTGCCGCTCGCGCCGGTGGTCGCCACCAAGCGGCTCCTGCTCGCCGGACGGGCCGATGCCGTGGCTGCGGCCCGGCTCCGGGAGCTCGACGCCTTCGAGGCACGGGTGGGGGCGATGCGGGGCGGCGGTGGGGGCGCTGCCGACCACGGTGGGTCGGGTGCGTCGTAGTGCGACTGTCGTTGTGGCCGAACCTGATGCAGCCGTTCGAGGACGTGCTCGCCCTCGCCCGCCACGCCGAGGCGACGGGATGGGACGGCCTGTGGGTGGCGGACCACTTCATGGGTGACGGCGCCGGCTTCGGACCCGAGGAGTCGCCCACCCTCGAGGCCACTGCGGTCCTCGCCGCGCTCGCCGCCGCCACGGATCGGCTCCGGCTGGGGCCGCTGGTGCTCGGAGCCACCTACCGGCACCCGGCGGTGGTGGCCAACTGGGCGGCCACGGTCGACCGGGTGAGCGGCGGCCGACTGGTACTCGGCCTCGGAGCCGGCTGGCAGGAGAACGAGCACCGCCAGTACGGGATCCGACTGGGGCCACCGGGCGAGCGGGTCGAGCGTTTCGACGAGTACTGCGGCGTGGTGCGGGGACTGCTCCGCGACGATCGCACCACCGTCGAGGGCCGCTGGTACTCCGTGACCGGGGCCTGCTGTGAACCCAAGCCGCAACAGCGGCCGCTGCCACTGCTGGTGGGGGCCAAGGGCGACCGCATGCTCGGTGTGGTCGCACGCCACGCGGACGAGTGGAACGCCTGGGGCCTCCCCGAGGCGTGGGCCGGACGGTCCGCGCTGCTCGACCGACGCTGCGAGCAGGCGGATCGCGACCCCGGGACCATCCGGCGTTCCACCCAGGCGCTGCTGCTGCCCACCCACGACGAGGACCGCGCCCGCCGGTTCCTCGAGGCGGTGTCGCCGCGGGCCGCGGCCGCCGGCCCGCCCGGGCGCCTCGCGGAGGTGGCCGCCGGTTGGGCGGAGGCGGGGGTGGACGAGGTGATCGTGCCCGACGGCCCGCTCGGGACGGGGGCCCGACGGCTCGAGGCCCTCGAACTGCTCGCGACCGAGGTCTTCGCCCCGTTCCGGGGCTGATCGGCCGGTTCCGACCGGGTCCGTGCCGGGCTGCGGTCAGCCGGCGGCGGCGACCCGCTCCGCCACCCAGTCGAGGCCGCCGGCCCCGGCCATGGCGTCCTGCCACCCGGCGAGCACCTCGTGCACGCGGTCGCGACCGTCGAGGACCCCGAGGATGCGGACCCCGAGCTCGGAGAGGGGCAGATCCTGGATGTACGAGTCGCCCAGGGCATCCATCTCCACCGGCTCCGAGGGCTCCCGCATGAGGTAGAGCTCGCCGGTGTCGGCCACCCAGTTGAGCTCCCAGCGCACACCGTCGGCGTCGAACCAGTCCCGGCCGAAGGAGACCTCCTCGGAGGCGCGGCGGCGGGGATCGGCGTCGTAGAAGGCCTCGATGTCCATGCGCGCTCCCACTGGTCGGTCGATCGGGCGAGCCGAGGGTAGCCGCATCCACCCTGCGACTCGTTACCCTCGACCCGTGGCGTTCCGGATCGCCGAGGACGACGTGGAGCCGGTCGTGGCAGGGCTGGTGGCCCTCGCCGACACCGACGGCGGCCCGAGCGCCGGGCAGCTCGCCGTGCTCGACGCCCTCACCACCCACCTGCTGGGCCGTCCCGACCTCGCGGGCCCGGGCCGACCGGCGGGCCTCGGGCCGGACGCACTGGCCGAGGCGCTGGTCGACCCCGTCACCCGCCGCCGCTTCCACGAACTCGCGGTGGCGGTCGAGGTGTGCCGCCACCCCCAGACCGTGGCGCAGGTCGACCGGGCGGAGGCGTACGCCGAGGCGCTCGGCGTGGACGGGCCGGACCGTCCGATCTTCCGGGACCTCGTCCACGAGGGGGTGGGGCGCGCCGCTGCGGACTTCCGCCGCTTCCTCCACGCCAACCTCGCCGAGCGCGCCGAGCCGGCCCTGGGGGGACCGGCACCCGACGACCGGCCGGAGCCCGACCTGGTGGAACGGCTCGAGGCCTTCGGGGGAATGGACGACGGATCGCTCGGACGGGCCTACCTGCGCTTCTACGAACTCACCGGGCTGAGCCTCCCCGGCCGTGAGGCCGCCGGCGTGAACCACTTCTACGTGAGCCACGACATGACCCACGTGATCGCCGGGATCGCCACCACCGGGCCCGGCGAGGTGGCCCTCAGCGCGTTCCAGATGGCCATGGACGACAACCCCGTGAACACCTCGGCGCTCCTGGCCTCGCTGGTGGTGCACGAGGCGGGGTTCGAGCGCTCCCCCACCGTGGCGGCCGAGGCCGGGATCCTGGCGTCGCCCGGCGCGGCCGACCTGCTCGGTCGGGAGATGACCCGTGGCGCCGCGTGCACGGCGGACTTCTCGCTCGTGGACCACTTCGAACTCGCCCCTCTGCCCCTGGCGGAGGTGCGGGAGCGGTTCGGCGTCCTACCGCCCGAGTTCCCCGGGGACGGCCACCACATCTGGTGACCCGCACGGCCGCGGGTGCCGTGGCCTGCGCAGGGGCGGCGGACCGACCCTCACGGTCCGGCCAGATGGTCGAGGAGGAACCCGGACGCCGTCGCGGAGGCCGTGAACGGCACGTCGCAGTGGCCGTCACCGGGGAAGTCCTCCCGGGTGACGTTCCCACCGAACCCCACGGCTGCCTCCACGTACGCCTGCTGCCACGAGGGCGGCACCGTGGTGTCCGCCGTGGCGGTGGCCACGTACACCGGCGCCGCCGGACACGAGCGGCCCGCGGAGGCCGAGCGGAGCCGCTCCGCCCAGCGGTCGACGTTCCGTGGCTCGGCGGCCAGCACCGGGCCCTCCGCCGCGAGCCGGGCCAGCGCGGTCGCCAGCAGGTGGCTCGGGACCCGGTTCCAGTCCCGGTCGAGCAGGTCGACCACCGCCGGGGCGAGCAGGTCGAGGGGGTCGAGGTCGTCGAACAACCAGCCGTGGGCGGCGACGAGCATCATCACGTGCACCTCACCGATCGCCGCCTCCGACACGATCGTGGAGCGGTCGACCTCGAACGCGAGGGCCGGGACCCCGGGGGCGAACGTCGCCACGGCCCGGAGGTCGAGGCCGGCGAGCTCGTCGGCGGG
>CAIPVR010000044.1 GCA_903868545.1 uncultured Actinomycetes bacterium | reverse complement strand
GGGCTGCGCCACCGGCCACCCGAGCTTCGTGATGAGCAGCTCGTTCTCCAACCAGGTACTGGCCCAGATCGAGCTCTTCTCCAAGAACGACGACTACGCGCTCGGCGTGTGGCGCCTCCCGAAGCAGCTCGACGAGATGGTGGCCCGCTTCCACCTCGACGCCCTCGGGGTGCGGCTCACGAAGCTCAGCACCGATCAGGCCGACTACCTCGGGATCCCGGTCGAGGGCCCGTACAAGCCCGAGCACTACAAGTACTGACGGATCGACGCCGTCCGACCCCCGGTCGGGCGGGCGTGCGGGCCCGACCGGTGCCCTCACGCCCGCCCGCGCCGGAAGCGGGCGGCCGCGGAGGGCACGCCATGGACGAGTTCGACGGCAAGGTCGCGGTGGTCACCGGTGCGGCGTCCGGCATCGGCCGGGCGCTGTCCGACGCGTTCGCAGGCCTCGGGATGCGCGTGGTGCTCGCCGACATCGAGGCCGGGCCGCTCGAGGCCACCGCCCAGGAGTTGCGGGCCGCCGGCGCCGACGTGTTCGCGGTGACGGCCGACGTGAGCCGCTTCCAGGACGTCGAGCGCATCGGCGAGGCCGCGATGGACGTGTTCGGCGGCCTCCACGTGGCGTGCAACAACGCCGGGGTGGCCGGCGGCGGGCTGGCGTGGGAGGTCGACCTCGAAACGTGGAACTGGGTGCTCGGGGTCAACCTGATGGGGGTGGTGCACGGACTCCATGCCTTCACGCCGCGGATCATCGCCTCGGGCGGCGGCCACATCGTCAACACGGCGTCCATGGCCGGGCTGACCTCCACGCCGGGGATGTCGCCCTACAACGCGTCCAAGCACGCAGTGGTCACGATCTCGGAGTCGATGGCGCTGGAACTGGCGATGACGCACCCCGAGGTGGGGATCTCCATCCTCTGCCCGGGTTGGGTGCGCACCAGGATCAACGAGTCGGAGCGGAACCGGCCGGGCTGGACCCCTCCGGCGGAGGAGACCGAGGCCGGGGCGCTGAACCAGATGCGCCAGATGGTGGACAACCTCATCGCCGAGGGCCTGCAGCCCGCCGTGGTGGCCAACCTGGTGGTGGAGGCGATCCGGGAGCAGCGCTTCTACGTCCTCACCCACCCGGAGTGGCAGGGCATGGTGCGCGACCGGGTGGACCGGATGCTCTCGGGCGAGAACCCGGGGCTGGTGCTGCCGGGGAACTGACCTCCTCCCGACAGGGCACCACCACCGGGCCTCACGGCCGGACGGCGAGCGTGAGGCCCACCACCCGGGCCACCCCCGCGGACCGGAGGGCCCGCGCGGCGGCCGACAGTGTGGCGCCGGTGGTCCAGACGTCGTCGACCACCACCACGGTGGCACCCTCGAGGCGCCGACGCGCGCTGAAGCCGGGCCCGGCCAGGCGGTCCTGCCGGGACCGGCCGGCCTGCGCACCGCCGTGACGGCGCAGCGCGGCAACGGGGCGGGCGCCGGTGGCCCGGGCCACCCCTCCGGCGAGCAGACGGGCCTGGTCGTGACCACGGCGGCGGCGCCGGGCCGCGGTGGTGGGCGCCCAGGTGACCCAGGCGGGCGCACCCTCGGAGCCGAGCAGCAACGAGCCCATGGCTCGGCCGAGGGGGTGGAGCACGCCGTGGCGCCCCCCGTTCTTGGCCCGTAGCACCAGATCGGGGACGGGGCCCCGGTAGGCGAGCAGGGCGAGGCACCGGTCGAGGTGGGCCGGGGGAGGCCGCTCGGGGGCCGGCGGGAGCGCGGCGGCGCAGTCGATGCACAGGGGCGTTCCCGGGATGTCGCAGCCGGCGCAGCGGTGGGGGAGCAGGAGCCCGAGCACGCCCGGACGCTACGGGCCGCCGCTGACGGTCCCGGGCCGAGGCAGGGCGTCCACGGGCCACCGGTAGAGTGGTCGTCCTATGGGTTTCATGGATCGACTCCTGCGGACCGGCGAGGGCAAGAAGGTCCGTGCGCTGGCCGACCTCGTGCCGGAGATCAACGGCCTGGAGCCCGAGACGGAAGGCCTGTCCGACGACGCCCTCCGGGGCCGGACCGTGGAGTTCCGGGAGCGGCTCGACCGCGGCGAACCGCTCGACGACCTGTTGATCGAGGCCTTCGCCGTCACCCGCGAGGCCGCCCGCCGGGTGATCGGGCAGCGCCACTACGACGTGCAGCTGATGGGCGGCGCCGCCCTGCACTTCGGGTGGGTGGCCGAGATGAAGACCGGTGAGGGCAAGACGCTGGTCTCCACCCTTCCCGTGTACCTCAACGGGCTCACGGGACAGGGCGTCCACGTCATCACCGTCAACGACTACCTCGCGCAGCGGGACGCCGAGTGGATGGGCCGGATCCACCGCTGGCTCGGCCTCACCATCGGCATGATCCTCCCCGGCGAGTTCGATTCCGACGTCAAGCGCGCCCAGTACGCGTGCGACATCACCTACGGCACGAACAACGAGTTCGGCTTCGACTACCTCCGCGACAACATGGCGCTGTCGCTCGAGGAGAAGGTCCAGCGGGGCCACGCCTACGCGATCGTCGACGAGGTCGACTCGATCCTCATCGACGAGGCCCGCACCCCGCTCATCATCTCGGGCCAGGTCAGCGACGCCGCGAAGCTGTACTACAAGTTCGCCTCGATCGCCCGGGGTCTCACCCGCGACGTCGACTACGAGGTGGACGAGGAGAAGAAGATCGTCTTCCCGCTCCCCGACGGCATCGCCAAGGTGGAGCGGTCCCTCGGGGTGGAGAACCTCTACGACGACGTGTCCAACAGCCTCGTGCACCAGCTGCAGGTGTCGATCAAGGCCAAGGAGCTGTACCTGCGCGACCGCGACTACCTCGTGCAGAACGGCGAGGTGAAGATCGTCGACGAGTTCACGGGCCGCATCCTCGAGGGCCGGCGCTGGTCCGAGGGCCTGCACCAGGCGGTGGAGGCGAAGGAGGGGGTGCGGATCAAGGAGGAGAACCAGACCCTCGCCACGGTCACCCTCCAGAACTACTTCCGCATGTACGAGAAGCTCGCCGGCATGACGGGCACCGCCCTCACCGAGGCGGCCGAGTTCATGTCCACCTACAACCTCCAGGTGGTGCCGATCCCCACGCACCGGCCGAACTCGCGCCTCGACCAGGCCGACCTCATCTACCGCACCGAGGAGGCCAAGTTCGGGGCGGTGGTCGACGACCTCGTGGAGCGCCACGAGACCGGCCAGCCGGTGCTGGTGGGCACCGTGTCGGTGGAGAAGTCCGAGCGCCTGTCCCGGCTGCTCGACAAGCGTGGCGTGCCGCACCACGTGCTCAACGCCAAGCAGCACACCCGTGAGGCGGAGATCGTCACGCAGGCCGGCCGCATCGGTTCGGTCACCGTGGCCACCAACATGGCCGGCCGCGGCGTCGACATCCTCCTCGGCGGCAACCCCGAGGGCCTCGCCCGCCGCGACGTCGTCGCCGAGGGGCTCGACCCGGAGGACGACGAGGGTCGCGCCCGCTACGAGGAGCTCCTCGCCAAGCACAGCGCGGAGTGCGAGGCCGAGGGCGAACGGGTGAGGGAACTCGGCGGGCTCTACGTGCTGGGCACCGAGCGCCACGAGAGCCGCCGGATCGACAACCAGCTGCGCGGCCGGTCGGGTCGTCAGGGCGACCCGGGCGAGAGCCGGTTCTACCTGTCGCTCGAGGACGACCTCATGCGGTTCTTCGCCACCGGCGCCATCGAGTGGGTGATGGGCAAGGGCTGGGACGACGACGTGCCGATCGAGGCGAAGATGGTCACGCGGGCCATCGAGAAGGCGCAGAACACCGTCGAGGCCAGGAACGCGGAGATCCGCAAGAACGTCCTCAAGTACGACGAGGTGATGAACCAGCAGCGCAAGGTGGTCTACGCCCGCCGTGACGAGGTGCTCGAGGGTGTCGACCTCCGGGACGAGACGCTGCAGGCCCTCGCCGAGGCCGTCGACGGGCTCCTCGGCACCCACTGCGGGGCCGACTACTCCGAGGAGTGGGACCTCGAGGCGCTGGTCGCCGACGCCGCCACCTACTGGCCCACCGCCCTCACGGTGGAGGACATCGGCCCGGCCGCCACCAGCGACGAGCTCTACGACCTCCTCATGGGCGACGCCGTGCGTCACTACGAACAGCGCGAGTCCGAGATCGGCGCCGAGACGATGCGCCAGATCGAGCGGCAGGTGATGCTGCGCATCATCGACGCCCGCTGGCGCGACCACCTCAAGGAGATGGACTACCTGCAGGAGGGCATCAACCTCCGGGCGCTCGGCCAGAAGGACCCGCTCACCGAGTGGCAGCGCGAGGGCTTCGACATGTTCGGGAACCTCATGGCCACCGTGAACCGCGAGTACGTGCAGTACGTGATGCACGTGCAGGTGGTCCAGGAGGAGGCCCCCAAGCTGCAGGCCCCCAGCCGCCTGCAGTACACGGCACCCGACGCGGACGCCCCCGGCGCCTCCGGGCCGGTGCCGCCGGTCGCCGCGGCGGAGACCGCCCACGAGCAGGCCGCGGCCGAGGAGGCCGAGCCCGCCTCCCAGCAGCCGCTGGTCAAGACCGACTGGGAGAAGACGCCCCGCAACGCGCCGTGCCCGTGCGGGAGCGGCAAGAAGTTCAAGCAGTGCCACGGCGCCTGAGCGGAGGACGCTGACGTGCAGGACTTCACCCCACGGCTCCGCGCGCTCCGGGACCGCCTCGAGGAGGCGGCGGGCTACCTGCGCGTGGCCGAGCTCCGGGGCCGGCGCCCCCAGCTCGAGGCCGAGCTCGGACGTCCCGACCTCTGGGACGACGCGGACGCCGCGCAGCAGCTCCAGCGGGAGTTCGCCGAGCTCGACGACGACCTCTCGCTCCACGACGGCCTCGCCGGCCGGGTCGACGACGTGGAGACCCTCGCCGAGCTCGCCCGCGAGGAGGGTGACGAATCGCTGGAGGGCGAGATCGAGTCCGAGTGCACAGCCCTCGAGGCCGAGTTCGCCGCCCTCGAGACGCGGGCGCTGTTCACCGGCGACTACGACGACCGTGACGCCATCGTCGAGATCAACTCGGGTGCCGGTGGGGTGGACGCCCAGGACTGGGCCGAGATGCTGCTGCGCATGTACCTGCGCTGGGCCGAGCGCCACCAGATGGACACCGAGCTCGACAGCGTCAACGAGGGAACGGAGGCCGGGATCTCCTCGGCCACGTTCATCCTGAAGGGGCGACACGCCTACGGCTGGATGCGCTCCGAGCACGGGGTGCACCGGCTGGTGCGGATCTCTCCGTTCGACAACAACGCCCGCCGCCAGACCAGCTTCGCCTCGGTGAAGGTCACGCCGTTCATCGAGGACGTGGACGACGAGATCGACATCGACGACAAGGACCTGCGCATCGACGTCTACCGGTCCTCCGGTGCCGGCGGCCAGCACGTGAACGTGACCGACTCCGCGGTGCGGATCACGCACCTGCCGACCGGGATCGTGACGAGCTGCCAGAACGAGCGGTCCCAGCACCAGAACAAGGACCGGGCGATGACGATCCTGAAGGCCAAGCTGCTCGAGCTGGAGCGCCAGAAGCGGGCCGCCAAGCTGGCCGAGATCACCGGGGAGGGCGCAGCGGTGGACTTCGGGAGCCAGGACCGCAACTACGTGCTGCAGCCGTACCAGCAGGTGAAGGACCTGCGGTCGGGGCTCGAGCTGTCGAACCCCGACGCGGTGCTCGACGGCGACCTCGACGGCCTGATGGAGGCCTGGCTGCGCTGGAACCGCGCCGGCGCCTCCACCGTGGGCTGAGGCCGCGGGCCGAAGCCGGACGGTCGACCACCTGCGGCCGCCCGACGGTGGTCGACGGCGGTCGGGGTGGCGCACGCCACCCCCGGGGCGTCCCCGTGCCGGGCACCTCCGGCGGCTATCGTCACGGTTCCGTCATGTACAGCGAGGGCCCCCGCCGACGGCTCGGGCCCCACAGTTCCCGCCCTCCCGGAAGGCGCCTGGAAGTCCCGTGATCAAGCTCGAGAACGTCACCAAGGTCTACAAGGGCGAGATGGTCGCCCTCCGTGAGGCATCGGTCGACATCGACAAGGGCGAGTTCGTGTTCCTGGTGGGTCCGTCCGGCTCCGGGAAGTCCACGTTCCTCCGCCTCCTCAACCGTGAGGAGCGTCCGGAGCAGGGCAAGATCTTCGTGGCGGGCAAGGACATCGCCGAGCTCCCCGGTTACAAGGTGCCCTACCTGCGCCGCAACATCGGGAGCATCTTCCAGGACTTCAAGCTGCTGCCCTCGAAGACGGTGTCGGAGAACGTCGCGTTCGCCCTGGAGGCGATCGGGCGGCCCCGGTCCGCCATCCGTGAGGCCGTGCCGCAGATCCTCGACCTCGTCGGCCTCGGCAAGAAGGCGAACAACATGCCCGACGAGCTCTCGGGCGGTGAGCAGCAGCGTGTCTCGATCGCCCGGGCGTTCGTGAACCGGCCGCTGATCCTGCTGGCCGACGAGCCCACCGGCAACCTCGACCCGGCCACCTCCGTGGGGATCATGAAGCTGCTCGACCGCATCAACCGAACCGGCACCACGGTGGTGATGGCCACCCACGACCGGGGCATCGTCGACACCATGCGCCGGCGGGTCATCGAACTCGACCGGGGCCGCATCGTGCGCGACCAGGCCCGCGGCGTCTACGAGTGAGCTGACGATGGCCGTCCGACTCGACTACGTCCTCAAGGAGACGGGCTCCAACCTGGCCCGGAACTTCACGCTCACCTTCGCGGCGATCCTCACCGTGGCGGTGTCGTTGGCCCTGGTGGCGGCCAGCTTCCTGATCGGCCAGGGCATCAACAACAGCTTCCTGGGCCTCCGCTCCGACGTGCAGCTGTTCATCTACATGAACCCCGGCGCCACCGCGGACCAGATCCAGTCGGTGAAGAAGGAGCTGGACCGGAGCGCTCAGGTCAAGGAGGTGGACTTCTACGACCAGGAGCGCTCCTTCGAGGAGTTCAAGCGGCTCTTCAAGGAGCAGCCCGACCTGGTGGCCACGATCACGCCGGCCGACCTGCCGCAGAGCTTCCGCATCAAGCCCACCTCCTCCGACGCCGACGTGGTCTCCGCCCTGGGCGACAGCCTCAAGAGCAAGGAGGGTGTCCTCCGCGTGGAGTACGCCGCCGAGTACGCCCGACAGGTGCAGCGGTCGGTCCGCACGCTCAACACCTGGGTGCTCATCGTGGGTGCGGTGCTCATCGGGGCGTCGGTGCTGCTGATCTTCAACACGATCCGGACCGCCGTGTTCGCCCGTCGTCGTGAGATCGAGGTGATGCGGCTCGTGGGCGCGAGCAACTGGTTCATCCGGTTGCCGTTCGTGGTGGAGGGCCTGGTGCACGGCCTGCTCGGGGCGCTGCTCGCCGCGCTCGGGGCGTGGGGCTTCGATGCGCTGTGGAAGCGGAACTTCGTGAACCAGGTGGCGTTCGAGCTGCTCAACCAGATCCGCTGGGACTCCGGCCAACTGTGGCAGGCGATCGCGATCATCTTCGCGGTGGGCGCCCTCACCGGCGCGGTGGGCTCCGGCATCGCCGTCAGCCGCTTCCTCCGCATCTGACCCTCCTCAGGCGAATAGGGGTCCTCAAGTCGCTCTGGAAGCCCCGTGGAGCCGAGAAGCCGTGGTGGGACCGTCGGGGCCGTACCTGGGTGGGTACTTCTTCCCGGTATGTGGTGCCCCCCGACCCATGGCGCCACGCAGCGTGGTGGAGTCGACTGTTCCCAGCGCAGAGAGCGCGAGCATGCCGAGCAAGGGGGCAGGAACATGGGGACCTCAGAAGCCGTCGAGATCCACGTCGAGACCACCGCAGCGGGCCGGGCCCGCCTGGAGTTGGTCACCAAGACCCGTTCCGGTGAGCGGTTCACCATCGAGATCGAGGGTCCGAGCGACGAGGTGCGCGACGAGGCCCGTTACCTCGCCGAGCAGTACCGCCTCGCCGTCGCCGTCTGATCCGATTCCCCGGAAATAGGGGTCCGCAGGGACCGTTCCGGTCGTGCAGGGCCCGGAGATCCGGGAAGCACCGTGGTTCAGACCTCGGCGAAGGTGCGCCCGAACGGCCACAGTCCGAGGACGCCGATCTTCACCGCCTGGATCCCGAAGGGGATCCCGATGATCGTGATGCACAGCAGCAGTGCAGAGGCCAGCGAGGCGAGGAACAGCCCCCAGCCCACCAGCACGAGCCAGATCACGTTGAACACGACCTCGAGCACCCCGCCGTCGGAGTCGCGCACGACCTGACGGCCGAACGGCCACAGGGCGAACCCGGCCAGCTTGAAGGCCTGGATCCCGAAGGGGATCCCGATGATCGTGATGCAGCAGAGCACGCCGGCCGCGGCGTAGCCGATCGCCTGCCAGATACCGGCGAGGACGAGCCAGAGGATGTTGCCGATGGTCTTCACCCCGCCAGTCTGCTTGCCTGTGGCCGTGCGCGTGTCGATGACCGTCCCGACCGACGACCTGGCCGCCGCCGGCACCCTCTTCCGTGACCTCGAGGTGCTCGGCTACGACCGGGCGTTCTCCTTCGAGGCCCGTCACGATCCCTTCCTGCCGCTGGCCGTGGCGGCGGGGGCCACCAACTCCATCGGGCTCGGCACGGCCGTGGCGATCGCCTTCGCCCGTACGCCGATGGTGGTGGCGCATGCCGCGTGGGACCTCCAGTCGCTCAGTGGTGGACGCTTCACGCTCGGCCTCGGTTCCCAGATCCGCCCGCACGTGGAGGAGCGGTTCTCCATGCCGTGGTCGCGGCCGGCCGAGCGGATGCGTGAGTTCGTCCTGGCGCTCCGGTCCATCTGGGCCGCCTGGCAGGGTGATGCGCCGCTCGACTTCCGCGGCGACTTCTACACCCACACCCGGATGGTTCCCGCCTTCGACCCGGGGCCGCTGCCCGAGGGGCCGCCACCGGTGCTGGTGGGTGCGGTGGGTCCGCGGATGACCGAGGTGGCCGGGGAGGTGGCCGACGGGCTCCTGGTGCACCCGGTCAACACGCGTCGCTCGCTCGAGGAACTGACGCTCCCGGCCGTCGCCCGCGGCGCAGCCCGCGCCGGGCGGGACCCGTCGGAGGTGGAGGTGGTCTGCGTGACCATCGTGGTCACCGGTCGGACCGAGGAGGAGATGGTCCGCAGCCGGGAGGCGGTGCGCGCGCAGCTCGCCTTCTACGGCACCACGCCCGCCTACCGGCCGGTCTTCGAACTGCACGGTATGGGCGACGCGTGCGACGAGCTGCGCCGCATGGCCCGCGCCGGTCGGTGGGACGAGATGGGCGGTCTCGTCGACGACGACTTCCTGGCCACGGTCGCGGTGGTGGGCGAGCCGGACCGGGTGCCCGACCTGGTGCGTGCCCGAGTGGTGGGCATCTCCGACTCGGTGTCGCTGGTCAACAATCGTGCGCCGGACCCCCTCCACCTCGCCGAGGTGGTGGCCGGCCTCCGCGGCCCGGGCTGAGGCCATCACGCCGGACGCCGGTAGGGTCGGTGCAGGACGCGCGCGCCGGCAGGTGGGCGGGACGGGACGGGAGGTCGGCGGGGATGGCCCAGCACGAGGACGCGACGGCGACGGAGTCCGTGGAGCAGTTGCTGGCCGAGCGTGCCCGGCTGCGGGCCAAGCTCACCGAACTCCGCCGCAAGGACCGGTCCGCGGTGCGCAAGTCACGCCAGGAGCGGCAGCTCAAGCC
>CAIPVR010000043.1 GCA_903868545.1 uncultured Actinomycetes bacterium | reverse complement strand
GGAGGCGCAACCGTGTTCCGGCTCGAGCCGTACGACGGTGACCAGTTCTCCTTCACCGACCTGCCCGAGATCCAGAGGTCGACGGGCCTGATGTCGTTCACGGTTCCGGACGGTGCGTCGGTGGCATCCGATCTGGTCCTGAGGGAGTCGCTGCTCTTCGGCCCCGTCAACCCCGAGGCGACCTGGAGGGTCATCCCCCGCACGGGCTGACTCCCGACCCCACCCCTCCCCCCGCCTCTCCCCCCACCCCCCCCGAACTTGGGGTGTTCGGCTGAATTCGGGGGAGGACTTCCCCTGGATTCGGGGACCTGTGCTCGATGTTCCGGACCGGTTGCACGCTCCACCGGGGAGCGTCACCCATGCGTCGTCGTGCGACTCCGGACGAAGTCGCCGGGCAGCGGCGACGGACTCGGGACGGAACTCACACGACGACGCCGAACTCGTGCAACGTCGCAATGGAGCTCGTGCAACGTCGCGATGGAGAACGCCTGCGGCTCCTGCTGACCGCGACCTCGCCGGGAGGAGCGCCCCCGGTCAGCGTCGCCAGTGCGACAGGTCCCGGCCCACCAACTCCTCCACCCGGGCGGTGGACGGCTCGAACCACTCGGCCAACTCCCGCCGGAACTCGGCGCCCAGCGGCGGGGTGGCGCCGGGACGGCGCAACCGGGCGCGCACCCGGCCCAGCCGGCCGGCGGCCCCCGGGGGCAGGACCCGCTTGAGCCTCGACGTGGTGCCACCGAGCGCCTGTCGCACCATCCGGGTCGTCGACCCGCGGAGCGCCGACCCGTTGTAGGCCACCGAGGTGTCGAAGTCGAACGAGGGGTCCACGTCGAGGAAACGGCAGAGGTCCGCCAGCACCTCGTCGGGCCGTTCCTGCAGGTCCTCGTGCAGGATGAGATGGAGGCGGTCCCGGCCCACGACATCGAGGTAGCGGTCGATCTGCGGCCCGTACCGCCCGAGCCGCAGCACATGGGTACCGGCGCCGAACGGCGTGTCCGGAAGGCCCATCTCTCGCTCCGCCGCTGCACGGAACTCGCTCCGCACCGAATCCACGGCCCCGGTGTAGGTGAACAGGAAGTGCGAGTACGCCCGGTCGACCGGGTGCCGCAGCACCGCCACCAGGCGGGCGGCGGGCAACGAACCGGCGATGAGTTCGGGGGTGCGTTCACAGTAGAGGTAGAGGACCGACACCTCCCCCGTGGAACGGCCCGGCCCGGCACCGGCGAAAAGGTGCTCGTAGGCCTCGGGGTCCGACACGGACTTCGCGATGATGTCCGGGGCCTCGACCAGGGGTCGGGATGGATCACCGGGACCGTCGAACAGGAAGAAGTTCGGCTCCTTCACCCGGCTCATGGCCACCCCCGGGTGCTGATCCAGGTAGTGGTGCAGCGACGTGGTGCCACAGCGAGGTGCACCGAGGACCACGAAGTCGGGGTGCTGCAGGCGCCGCACGTCCGGAGTCTCGACCATCCACCGCCGAGGTTCCAGCCCGCCGGACCGGAGCGGTCCGATCCTCGGCGACGTCCGGTGGACCCGGCACCGCGGCTGCGTACACTCGACCATGTGGCGGAGAAAGGTGAGGGAGCGCGATCACCCGACCCCGCGTTCGACCGGGAACTGATCCAGCCGCTGAGCGAGACGAGCGGGGTGCTGGCCCCCGACGGTCTCCTCCAGCAGGAGACCCTGAGCGAGGCAGCGGTCGACCTCGAGGAGCGCGACGGCACCACCGAGCCCGGCCTCGGGAGCAGGGTGCGGCGGGGGGCCATGTGGTCCGCCGGCAGCGTCGTCGTGATGCGCTTCGCCAACATCGCCCTCATGGCGGTGGTGGCCCGCCTGGTCGCGCCGGCCGAGTTCGGCCTCTTCACGGTGGCACTCACGGTCCACGCCTTCGTGACCAGCGTGGCCGAACTCGGGGTGGCCTCGGCAGTGGCCCGCTCGGACCTCGACATCGACGAGATCGCCCCCACCGTGGCCACCATCTCCATCGCCACGAGCTTCACGCTCGGGGCCCTCATGTTCGGGTTCGCCCAGAACCTGGCCGACCTCATGGGCTCGCCCGACGCGGCGGGACCCCTGCGAGTGCTGTCGCTCACCGTCATGATGATCGGCCCGTTCGCCGTGCCGGGGGCGCAACTCCAGCGCGAGTTCCGCCAGCAACGGTTGTTCCTCGCCAACACCGTGTCGTTCGTGGCGTCGAGCGCAGTGCTCGTCGTGCTGGCCCTGTACAACGACGGGGCCATGGCCTTCGCCTGGTCACGGGTCGTTGGCACCGCCGTCGTCGGCTGGTTCCTCGTGACCGGTGTGTCTCGGCACTACTGGCCGGGGTTCCGCCGCTCCGAGGTGGCCCCGCTCCTGCGGTTCGGTCTCCCGCTCGCCGGCGCCAATCTGCTCAGTCAGATGCTGCTCAACATCGACTACGTGTTCGTCGCCCGGACCTCCGGCGCGACGAAGCTCGGCCTCTACACGCTGGCGTTCAACATCGCGTCCTGGCCCACCGCCGTCATCGGTTCGATGCTCAACGGCGTGGTGCTGCCCGCGTTCTCGGCGGTGAAGCAGACCGAGGGCGCGCTCCAGCCCGCCATGCACAAGGCCACCCGGAGCGTGCTGGCCGTCGCCGCCCCCATCGGCTTCACCACCCTCGCTCTCGCCACCCCGTTGATCGCCACCGTGTACGGGCCGAAGTGGCTCGAGGCGGCACCGGTCCTGCAGGTGCTCTCGCTGTACGGGGTGATCTTCGTGACGTGCATCCTCTTCGCCAACATCATCATCGCCATGGGCCGCACCGGCATCCTGATGGTCGTCCAGGTGATCGGCCTCGCCGCGCTCGTCCCCACGATCGCCATCGGCATCGACCGCCTCGGCCTCGTGGGAGTGGGCACCGCGCACATCGTCGTCATCTGCGCGATCACGCTGCCCGCCTACCTGGTGGCCGTCCGACGGGCGACGAGCGCCACCCCGCTGCTGCTGGCCCGCGCCGCGGGCCCGCCGGTGCTGGCCGCAGCCGTCGCGGCGTCGGCGGCGGCCGCCGTCGCCACGGTGCCCTCCGCCGCACCGCTGCAGCTCCTGCTCGGCGGCGCCGTCGCCGTGGGGGTGTACGCGCTGTTGCTGCTCCCGTTCCTCGAGGAACTGGCACCGCCCGCCCTGATGCGGGTCCCGGTCGCGGCGAAACTCGTGCGGCTCGGCACCTCTGTCCGTTCCCGCCTGCCCGCAGCCTGACCCGAACGAACCCGTGACCCACCTCTCCCCCCGTCCACCGGCATGACCGACGATCCGTCACCCGCTCCCCGGATCGGGCTGCTCTACCCCGCCGCCGATCCCAGCTCACCCGAGAACTGGTCGGGCACCCCCCACGGCCTCACCAACGGCCTGCGGGCCCTCGGGGTGGACGTGGTGCCCGTCGGCGCCCACCTTCCGCGCTCCGTCCGCGGGGGGCTCCGCCTCCTGTCGCAACTCGGCGGCGATCGCGGGGAGGAGGCGAACCGGACGGCGGTGCGCCGACGACCGAGGGAGTGGGCACTGGGCCGCTCGGTCGCCGGCGCCGGCCGCCTCGACGGCCTGCTGGCGATGGGGACCGACGTCTACGACCTCGCCCGCATCCGTCCGCCCGTCCCCGTGGTCACCTACGACGACGCAACACTCCAGCAGATGTGGGACCACCCCGACTCCGAGATCCGCAACAGCGGGTTCCGGGAGGAGCGGGTTCGGGAGTGGATCGACCTCCAACGGCGCTCCAGCCGGGCGGCCGACATGTGCTGCGTCAGCACGTCGTGGGCCGGGCGGGCGTTCGTCGAGGGCTACGGCATCCCGGCCGATCGGGTCACCACGGTGGGCATGGGCCACCGGCCGCGCCGGGGGGGCGGCCACCGGGACTGGTCGCGACCCACGTTCCTGTTCGTCGGGGTCGACTGGGTGCGCAAGAACGGTGCCGCCGTCGTGCGCGCCTTCGAGGCGGTGCATGCCGACCACCCCGAGGCCGTGCTCCACCTCGTGGGCGGCCACCCGACCGTGGACCGACCGGGTGTGGTCGGCCACGGCTTCCTGGCCCGGGAGGTCCCCTCCCAACAGGCCGAGCTCGATGGCCTGTTCGCCACCGCCACGGCCTTCGTGCTCCCCAGCCGCTTCGACCCGTCCCCCATCGCGTACCTCGAGGCGGCCTCGGCCGGCCTTCCCGTGGTGGCCACCACCGAGGGCGGCGCCGGCGAACTGCTCGGCGACGCAGCGCTCACCGTGCACCCCGACGACCACAACGGGCTCGTGGCCGCGATGCGGACCCTCGCCGACCCCGACACGGCACGGACGATGGGTGGGCACGGCGCCGAGCGGACCGCCCACGCCTCGTGGACCCACGTGGCCCACCGCATCCTCCGGTCGGTGGGCATCGACACGCCGGAGCGACCATGAACGAACGACTGCGACGACTCGGCGTCCTCGCCGGCCGGGCCCGGGACATGGGGCCGCGCGACCTCGCACGGCGCGTGGCCCGCCGGGCGTACCAGCGGCTCGGGGCCGAGGAGCTCGAGTTCCCCCTGCTCGAGGGCGACGTGGCCGACTCCACACGCCTCGACCTCCCGGTACCCGCCACCCGCCCCGACCGGGGCACGCCCCTGCGGATCGCCTGGGTGAGCGAGCCCCCGGCGAGGGGGTCGGGTGGCCACACGACGATGTTCCGCATGATCCAGGGACTCGAGCGGGCGGGCCACACCTGCGACCTGCTGCTCTACGACCGCTACGACGGCGACCTCGACAACCATCGCGAGGTGGTCCGGGCGGGCTGGCCCTTCGTCGAGGCCGGCGTGCGCAGCATCGAGGACGGTGTCCTCGACTACGACGCCGGCGTGGCCACCGCATGGTCCACCGCGCACGTGCTCGCCCGACGGTCGGCCGACACCCCCCTGCGCCGGCTGTACTTCGCGCAGGACTTCGAGCCGTTCTTCTACCCGCGGGGCGATCGCTACTCGCTGGCCGAGGACACCTACCGATTCGGGTTCCGGACGGTCGCCGTGGGCCACATGGCCGCGGACCTCATCGCGCCGATCGCCGGCCGCCGGCCCGACGTCGCCGAGTTCGGCTGCGACACCGAGGTCTACCGGCTCACCTCGGCGGGCGGCCGCGACGCGGTCGTCCTGTACCTGAACCCGGCGAGCGAGCGGCGGGGCCTACGCCTCGCACTGCTGGCCATGGCCGAACTGCACCGTCGGCACCCCGAGGTGGAGCTCGTCACCTTCGGCGACGACCGGGTGGACCTGCCATTCCCGGCCACTCGGATGGGAGTGCAGACCCCTGCGTCCCTGGCCCGGCTCTACAACCGGAGCATCACCGGACTCGCGCTCTCCTTCACCAACATCTCGCTGATCGCCGAGGAACTGCTCGCCTGCGGCGTGATCCCGGTCGTGAACGACCATCCGTACGCCCGCGCCGACCTCCAGCACCCCGACGTGCGCTGGGCGCTGCCCACCCCCGGCGCACTGGCCGACGAGCTGTGCGCCGCGATCGAAGCCCCCGACCGCGAGGAACGGGCCCGTAGGGCCGCCGAGGGGGTGCGCAGCGGCCACTGGACCCCGGCCCAGACCACGCTCGTCGCAGCCGTGGAGGACGAGGTCTACGGGCCTGAGGACTGAGGGCCGATCACAGCCCCATCCGGGTCCACCGCTGCCAGCGGACCCGGCCGACGAGGTCGCGACGGGTGGCCAGCACCGCGAGCTCGGCCCGGGTGAGCGGCCCCGGGCCGCTGTCGGCGCTGCGGAGCCGGTACTCCCGCCAGCCCGGGAGTCGCCGGTAGCGGGGCCAGACCTCCGCGGCGAACGACACGTACGCCTCCGGGCCCGCGCCGGCGTCGTCGGTCCCGGAGCCCGACATCATGAGCGAACACGCGAGGTCCAGCGACTCCCCCGCCATCACTCGTCGGGCGAGCGCATCGAGCCGGCCCGGCGAACGGAGACGGTCGCGGTCGGTGCGCAGGAACGACGTGACGGCCTCGAGACGGCCCTCGAGGTCGCGCAGCGGCGTCCCGAAGCGGCTCTGCATCATGCTCTGGGGATGGACCCGCCGGAACGCCTGGTCCGCCCCGTTCACCCGACCGACCGACGCGACCGCCGCGATGCGCAGCCACATCTCCAGGTCGCCCGTGTGGGGCAGTTCCGGCCGGTACCAGCCCACCTCCCGATGGACCGACGTCCGCACCACCGCCTCCGGCGAGTAGATGATGCTGAGGCCCCGGCGCAGTTGCGCCCGGATCCAGTGGTCACCGGACCACACCGACCAACTGCTGGCCTCCGTCCGGGCGGTCGGCGGAACGTCGGAGAACGACACGGGGTGGCCGTACACCAGACCCACCTCCGGGTGGGCCTCCATCAAGGCCGTGGCGCGACCGAGGGCGCCCGGGGTCAACTGGTCGTCGGCCGACAGCAGCACCACGTAGTCGCCGGTGGCGAGCGGCAGGCCCTCGTTGTAGGTCGCGATGTGGCCGCGGTTCTCCTCGTGGCGGATCACCCGCACGTTCGGGTACCGCTCCGCCAGCGCCTCGGCCACCTCGCCGCTGCCGTCGGGCGAGGCGTCGTCGATCACGAGGACATCCGTGGTGACCCCGGGTTGGTCGACGATGCTGCGGAGGCAGTCCTCGAGGAAGTGGCCGTAGTTGTAACAGGGCACCACCACCGACACGGTCGGCACCCGACCCTGCTGCGGTTCCCTCACCCTGTGCCGCACCACTCGCCCTCCGCCGTCGGCCCGGTCACCCGGTGAACCGGCCCTCACGGATGCGCTCCGCCTCCATGAGCGACACCTCTTCGGCACCGCTCAGGACCACGCCGGCGTCGGGCACGAAGTCGAGCCCGTGGTCGCGGTCCTCGTAGTCGACGGCGTTGAGGATGACCCGCATCGCGTTGAGACGGGCGGTGTGCTTGTCCTCCGAGCGGATGATCGTCCACGGCGCGTCGGCCGTGCTGGTGCGCTTGAGCATGTGGTACTTCTGCTCGGTGAAGTCGTCCCAGTGCTCCTGCGCCTGCATGTCGATCTCCGACAGCTTCCACTGGCGGAGCGGGTCGTCACGACGGCGGTCGAACCGCCGCCGCTGCTCCTCCTTGGTGACACTGAAGTAGAGCTTCACCAGGACCGTGCCCTGCCGCACCAGGTCCTTCTCGAAGCCCACCACGCCCCGCATGAAGTTGCGGTACTCCTCGTGCGTGCAGAAGCCGAACACCGGCTCCACCATCGCCCGGTTGTACCAGGAGCGGTCGAACAGGACGATCTCCCCGCCGGTGGGGAACTGGGCCACGTACCGCTGGAAGTACCACTGGGTGCGCTGCTCCTCGGTCGGCTTGCCGAGGGCCACCACCCGGTAGTGCTTCTCGTTCATGTAGCGGGTGACCCGGCGGATGGTGCCGCCCTTGCCGGCCGCGTCGCGGCCCTCGAACAGCACGATCATCCGCCGGTGGTGGCGCTCGAGGTGGTCCTGCAGCTTGAGGAGTTCCACCTGGAACGGCTTGAGCTGCCGCTCCTGGCGTGACTTGCGCACCGCGGACCGGTCCTTGCGACGGAGTTCGGCGAGCTTGGCCCGCAGCCGGGCGCGGTCGGCCAGCAGCTGCTCCACGGACTCCGTCACCGTGCCGTCCTCGTCCTGGGCCATCCCCGCCGTCCTCCCGTCCCGTCCCGCCCACCTGCCGGCGCGAGCGTCCTGCACCGACCCTACCGGCGTCCGGCGTGATGGCCTCAGCCCGGGCCGCGGAGGCCGGCCACCACCTCGGCGAGGTGGAGGGGGTCC
>CAIPVR010000042.1 GCA_903868545.1 uncultured Actinomycetes bacterium | reverse complement strand
GCAGTGGAGCAGCGGTGGGCCGCTGCGTCGGCGGCCGGGGTGGAGGGTGACCCCGAGGTGGTGGCAGCGGCGGCCGCGGCGGCCGCGGCGGGGGAGCGCGCCGCCGCGCTGGAGGAGTTGCTGGCCTCGGGGGTGCCCGGCGAACGGGTGCGGGTGGAGATCGACCAGGCCCATGAGCGGACCCTCTCGGCGGGGAACCGCGACCGTGCGGCGGCGGTGGCGGCGGAGGAGGCCGTGCTCGGCCGCTACGGCTTCGACTCCCATCTCGACTACACGATCGCCACGTCCACCCGTTCGGTGGGCGATCTGGTCGCCGACCGACTGGCGCAGCTCCGGGAGGAACTGGTGGCGGCGGCCGGCCGACTGGCGGCCGCCCGTACCAGCGCGGCTGCCCGGCTGGACGCACTGGCCGCGGAACGCGAGCCGCTGCAGCGGCGGGCCGCCGAGCTGCTGGGCGGATGGCCGGACGGTCCGATCGGGGACGCGCTCGACCGTTTGCCCGAACTGCCCGCGGAACTGTCGGGGCTGCCCGAGCGCCTGCTCGAGACCCGGGCGGCGGCGGTCGAGGAGCGGCGCCGGGCCGAGGAGCAGCTCGACGAGCTCGCGGAGGAGGAACTGGCCGCCCCGTCGGACCGGGAGGAGCTGGTGCACGCCCGGGCGTCGGTCGCCACCCGGATGGACGAACTCGCCGGACTGCTCGAGGTCGCCCGGGCCCGGACCGATGAGGAACTCGTCCGCCACCGCGAGGCCGTTGCCGACCTGGCCCGGGCGGAGGCGCTCCTGGTCGCCGCCGAGAGCGAGGCCGACGGCAGCGGCTACACCGAGGCCGACGTGCCGTGGGTGGTGGGGGCGGTCCTCGCCGCGCTGCCCGCCGGGGCGGAACGTCCGCCGCTCGTGCTCCATGACGCGTTCCGCGGCCTGGCCCCGCGGCTCGCGGTGACCTGCCTCGAGGCCCTCGGCCGTGAAGGGGTGCAGGTGCTGTACCTCACCACGGACGGCGACCTCGCGGCCCGATGGGACGAGGATCCGGCCCACTCCCCGACGGTGCGGCTCAAGGGCCGCAGCTTCCTGCGCCGGTTCCTCCGCCGGGCCTGACGCGACCCGTCGATGCGGGAGGACCGCTGCGCCGGTCCCCGGAGTCATCCACCCGTGCGTCACCCCGACGTCATCCACAGGACATCTGTGGGTCAACTCGGTGCGCCACAGTCGGCCGCATGCGAGGTGTCCCGCGGTTCGTGGCCGCAGTGCTCGGTGGTGTGCTCCTGGTGGTGGCGCCCGCGGTGGCCCCGCTCCCTGCGTCGGCCGCCGGTTCCGTGACGCTGTCGACCAACCCGGTCCCGGTGGCGCTCGGTTCGTTCGAGCCGGTGACGGTCCGCTGGACCGGTCAGGTACCGAACACCCTGGTGTTCCTGATCGTGTGCCGTCGGCCCAGCACAGCTCCCGGCTTCGAGGTGGGCTCGGACTGCGCGTCGCTCACGCAGGTCACGCCGAACGGCACCCGCGACGGTGCGGGCACGGCCGAGGTGCCGGTGTTCCGGGGTCCCGATCCGTCGGGTGACCTCAACTGGGGGTGCTTCGCTCCGGAGGACACGCCGCCACCGGGCATCGAGAAGGTGACGGAGTGCTTCGTGCGCCTCACCACCGACGTGGTGCTCAACAACGACGCGGCGGTCGACGTGCCCGTCCGTGTGACCGGCCGTGGTGCGCCACCGTCACGGGGGGCGCTGGGTGCCCCGACGGGTGCGCCACCCGCGACGGTGGAGGGGGTGACGGGACCGCCGGCGCCCGCGGCCCCGACCCGTCCGGCCCCGATGACCTTCGTGGGCTGAGGAGCGTCAGTCCGTCGGTGCGAGCGACGCGAACGCCCGGGCCCGGTCGATCTTCGCCTGCCGTTCGCCGCCCCCGTCAGCGGCACCCACCAGCTCGTAGTCGTCGGTGAATTCGGCCCGGAGCCGGCCGTCGTCGTCGAGCATCCATGGCAACGCGAGTCGGCGGGGCACCCGTACGCGGTCCGGGGCCTGGTGCGTACCGAGGACGCGGTCCCACCACGGCACCGACACCCCGTGGTTGCTCATGGGGTGGCCGAAGTGGTGGTGGAAGTGGTGTCGGCGGAGCCAACGGCCGTACGCGGTGCGGGGCGGGGCGAGGTGCGCCCGGGCGTGCTGGAACTCGTACCAGGCGTAGCCGAGGCACCAGCCCACCGGGAGGGCGACGGCCGCGGCCGGACCGCCCACCAGCAGTCCGAGCGGGGCCCACAGGACAACGCCCACCACCACCACGCCGGCCCAGCTCAGGAGGTGGGTGGCGGAGAAGCGCCAGGACGAGTGCACGTGGTGCTCGAGGTGCTCCCGGCTCATGATCCCCCGGCCGTGGAGGTGGTGCATGGCGAAGCGGTGCAGCAGGTACTCGGCGGCGAACCACAGGAACGCGCCGGCCGGCAGGGCGAGCACGAGGATGCCGGCGGTGTTCATCGTGGACCTCCGGGGTTGGGAAGCGTGCGGGCGAGCTCTGTGGCGGCTGCGAGGTCGG
>CAIPVR010000041.1 GCA_903868545.1 uncultured Actinomycetes bacterium | reverse complement strand
CGGCCCCACCGCCGGCGCGGCGCCGGCGACGGGTCCGGGGAGCGCTCGGTCCCCTCCTCGGTGGGCATGCCGGCAACTGTAACGGTGGGGTCCCGAGGCTCCTCCGCGACGGAGCGGCTCGGCGGCGTCGGTGTGTCATCGGGACGATCGACCCCTACCCTTGCCCCACATGGAGGGAAGTGGCGCCAGCGGGACCCGTGCCACGCTCCCCGAACTCCTGGTGGTCGTCGTGACCTACCGGAGCGCCGATGTGATCGAAGACTGCCTGCGGTCGCTGTCCACGGGGGTCGGCGGAGCCGCCGCCACCCGGATCGTCGTCGTCGACAACGGTTCCGACGACGGGACCCCCGAACGGGTGCGCTCGTCGTGCCCAGAGGCGGAGTTGGTGCAGTTGGGGGCGAATCGGGGCTTCGCTGCCGGCATCAACGCCGGGGTCACGGCCGGCCTCACCGCCGGCACCGCCGGGGTGCTCATCCTCAACGCCGACGTGCGGCTCGGCCCCGGGAGCGTCGCCCCGCTGCTCGCAGCGGGGTCCGATGCCCGGGTGGGGATCGTGGCGCCGGTCCTTCGTGGAGTCGACGGAGCGGTCCACTTCTCGCTCCGGCGCCGGACGACGCTGTTGCGGGCCCTCGGCGAAGCCGTCCTCGGTGGGGACCGGGCAGGTCGGTTCCCGGTCCTCGGTGAGATCGAGACCCGTGCGGATGCCTACCGTCGGCGCTCGGCTGCGGACTGGGTGAGCGGCGCCGCGATCTACGTGACTCGTCGGTGTCTGGAGGCACTGGGCCCGTGGGACGAGTCCTACTTCCTGTACTCCGAGGAGACCGACTACTGCCTGAGGGCGGCTGACGCAGGGTTCGGCGTCGTGCTCGAGCCGGGATCCGAGGCGGTGCACCTCGGTGGCGACTCGAACGTCGACCCCCGACTGTGGTCGCTCCTCGTGCGGAACCGCATCCGGCTCCATCGTCGTCGGCACGGGGCCCTCAGCGGAGCAGTGCTCGCGCTGGTCGTGGCGTTCTCGGAGGCCGTCCGCGCGCTGTCGGGCCGGCCCACGAGCAGGGCCGGCCTGCGTGCGCTGGTCCGCCGGAGGAGCGCCCTGGTGGCCGACCTCGCGGGTCCGCCACCACCCGGTGTGGTCTGCTTCTCAGCCCAGGACTGGTGGTACTTCAGTCACGGGCACTCCGACATCCAGCTCATGACCCGGCTGGCAGCGGATCGACCCGTGCTGTTCGTGAACAGCCTCGGGCTGCGGATGCCCCGTCCGGGTTCGTCCTCGGCCCCGCTGAGCCGGATCCTCCGGAAGATCCGCAGCGCCGCGCGCGGTCTGGCCACGCCCGTGCCCGACCTGCCGGACTTCCACGTGCTGACCCCGTTCTTCCTGCCGCTCTACGGCCAAGGGGTCGCCGCGTCGTTGAACCGCTGGTCGGTGCGTGCGCAGGTGCGCCTCGCGCTGTGGCGCCTCGGGATCAGGAGACCGGACGTGGTGGTCACCCTGCCCACGGCGTGGCCGATCGCGGAGGGACTGCAGCGGCGGCGGACGGTGGCCTATCGCTCGGACCGGTACTCGGCCCTCCCGGAGGCGGACACCTCGACCGTGCTGGCGCTCGAACACGACCTCCTGGCCGCAGCGGATGCAGCCTGCTTCTCGAGCCTGCCGCTCCTGGAGGACGAGGCTCCGCTCACGGGGCGACCGGTCCTGCTCCGTCATGGGATCGACACCGGGGTGTTCGACCCGGCCGCGTACGCGGAGCCGCATCCCGACGTGGTCGCGGTGCCCGGTCCCCGCATGGGATTCGTGGGCACGATCGACGCCTACACCATCGACCTGGAGCTCCTGGAACTGCTCGCCGATCGATGCCCGGACGCGACGCTCGTGCTCGTCGGTCGCATCGACACCTGGGTGGACGACCTGCTGGCGCGCCCGAACGTGAGATACCTGGGCGAGGTGTCGTTCGAGGACGTGCCGTCGGTGATGGCCGGTCTGGACGTGGGCCTCATGCCGTGGCAGGACAACGAGTGGATCGCCCACTGCAACCCGGTGAAGTTGAAGGAGTACCTCGCGATGGGTCTTCCGGTCGTCAGCACCACCTTCCCGGAGGTGGAGCCCTACCGGGACGTCGTCGGGGTCGCAGCCGACGCCGAGTCCTTCGTCGCGGCGGTGCGCGACGCCGTCCGGGGCGACGGGGTCGGGACACCGCTGAGCCGGCGTCAGGCCGTCGGCGGTGAGACGTGGGACGAGCAGCTCCGGATCCTCCGCGACGTCCTGACGGGCGGCCCGGGTCCGGTCGCAGCGGGGGGTCCTGGATCACCATGTGTGGCTTCGTAGGTCTCCGTCGATGGGACGGCGGTCCCGTCGACGGCGACGCGCTGGTACGGGCCTCCGAACTGCTGCACCACCGCGGGCCCGACGGCCATGGTGTGGTGGTGGACGGACCGTTCGGCGTTGCCCACCGGCGTCTTGCGATCATCGACCCCTCGTCGTCGCCGCAACCGATGTCGAGCCCGGATGGTTCGGTCCACCTCGCGTTCAACGGCGAGATCCTGAACTACCGCGACGTCAGGTCCACGCTCGAGTACCCCTTCGTGACCAACGGCGACACCGAGGTCCTCCTCGCCCTGCACACCCAACGCCTGTCGCCTTCGGTGGCACCGCTGCTGCGAGGGCAGTTCGCCTATGCGGTCCACGACGGGCGCACGGGCGAGACGTGGCTGACCCGTGACCGGCTCGGCATCCTGCCCCTCTACTACGCGGTGGGCCCTGGCTGGCTGGCGTTCGCCAGCGAATCGAAGGCACTGCTGCCGTTCCTGGACGAGGCCCGAATCGACGAGGCGAGCCTCGACGCCTACCTCCGCCGGCGCAGCGTCCCCGCCCCGGACACGCTGCTCCAGGGCGTCCGCAAGCTCCTGCCCGGTCACGTGGCCCGGATCGGTCCCGACGGAGCCTGGTCGACCCAGCAGTACTGGTCCGCCGCCGCGGTCGCGCCGATCGACGTGACGGAGCCGGAGGCGACGCGGCTGCTCGACGAGGCCCTAGGGCGGGCCGTGGACGCGAATCTCGTCGCCGACGTGCCCGTTGGGGCCTACCTGAGCGGCGGTCTCGACAGCAGCCTCATCACGGCGCTCACCGCCGAGCGCGTGGGTCGTGGCTCCCTGCACACCTTCTCCGCCGGGTTCGGCGACGAACGCCTCGACGAGACTTCGTTCGCCTCGCTGGTGGCCGACCGGCTGGGCACCTTGCACCACCAGGTCGACGTCCGGCCCGACGACTTCGCCGCCCACTGGGAGGACCTGACCTGGCACCGTGACGCCCCGCTCTCGGAGCCGGCGGACGTGGCCGTCTACCTGCTGGCCCGTGCAGCCTCGGAGCACGTGAAGGTGGTGCTGTCCGGCGAAGGGGCCGACGAGGTGTTCGCCGGCTACCCCAAGTACCGCCTGGCAGGGTTGTCGGCCGCTCCGTGGCCGGCGCCCGCCCGGCGGGTGTTCTCGGCCGCGGAGGACGTCCTCCCCGGCCGGCTGCGGCGTGGCCGGATCGCCCTCCGGGCGATGTCGGCGCCGACGGTGCGTGAACGGTTCGAGGCGTGGTTCTCGCCGTTCACCGCGGAGGAGCGGGCCCAGCTCCTCGGCCCGTCCACCGGTCGTCCGACCCCGGACCCGGTCCCGGACGACGGCAGCGCGCTGCACCGGATGCTCGTGGCCGACTGTGGCCCGTGGCTGGCGGACAACCTGCTCGAGCGCGGTGACCGGATGACGATGGCGGCCTCGGTGGAGCTCCGCCCACCGTTCCTCGACCACCACGTCGTCGAGCTCGGCCTCGCCATGCCGGACCGCGTCAAGCTGCGTCGGGGGACGGGGAAGACGGTGGTGCGGTCGGTGGCGGCGGACCGGCTTCCGCCGAGCGTGTTGACCCGGCCGAAGTCGGGCTTCCGGGTACCGCTCGACCGGTGGTTCCGCGGCGGCCTGCGGGATCTCGCACGCGACCTCCTGCTTGCGCCCGATTCGGTCGCAGGCACGGTGCTGGAGCGGCCGGAGGTGCAGCGGCTCCTCGATCGCCACGAAGCCGGCGGCTCGGACGAGAGCATCCGCATCTGGACGCTGGTCGGCCTCGAGGTGTGGCGGCGCCAGTTCATCGGGCCCGACCGGCGGGTGGCGGTCGGTGCGGCCCGTCCTGCTCGCTAACCTCGCCGACCGATGCCCTCCTCCGAACCCGATGCGCCGATCACCTCGGCCGACGTCGCGAAGGTCGCCTCGCTCGCGCGGCTGCGACTCGACGACGCCGAACTCGAACGCTTCACCCACCAGCTCGCCGACATCCTCGGCCACGCCGCCGACCTCGAGACCCTCGACCTCGCCGGTGTGGAGCCGATGGCCCACCCGATCCCGCTGGTGAACGTGCTCCGGCCCGACGTGCCGGGCGACCTCGTGGACCGCGACGAGGCGCTCGCCCAGGCGCCGGCGGCCGAGGACGGCCAGTTCCGCGTGCCGCCGGTGCTGGGGGAGGCGCCGTGAGCGCCACCGGTCCCGACGCCCGGGCGATCGCGGCCGCGGTCCGCGCCGGCGAGCGCACCGCGGCGGAGGTGCTCGAGGAGCACCTGGGGCGGATCGCCGCCCGGGAGGCCGAATTGCACGCCTTCAACCACCTCACCGAGGACGCGGCCCGTGCCGCGGCCGCGGCGGTGGACGCAGCCGTGGCGGCCGGGCAGGACCCGGGCCCACTGGCCGGCGTGCCGGTGGCGCTGAAGGACAACCTCTGCACCCGTGGGGTACCCACCACCTGCTCGTCGCGCATCCTCGAGGGCTGGTGCCCGCCGTACGACGCCACCGTGGTCACCCGGCTCGCGGCGGCGGGTGCCGTGGCGGTCGGCAAGACCAACCTCGACGAGTTCGCCATGGGGTCCTCCACCGAGAACTCGGCGTTCGGTCCCACCCGCAACCCCCACGACACCACCCGGGTGCCCGGAGGGTCCTCCGGCGGTTCCGCCGCCGCGGTCGCCGCGGGGTTCGCCCCACTGTCGCTCGGCTCCGACACCGGCGGCTCCATCCGCCAGCCCGCCGCCCTGTGCGGCGTGGTCGGGGTGAAGCCCACCTACGGCCTCGTCTCCCGCTACGGACTCGTGGCGTTCGGTTCGTCCCTCGACCAGATCGGCCCGTTCGCCACCACGGTCGCCGACGCCGCCCTGGTGTGCGAGGTGATCGGGGGTCACGACCCGGCCGACTCCACCTCGCTGCCGGAGGCCTTCCCGGAGCTCACCCCGCACCTTGCCGACGGCGTGGACGGCCTCCGGGTGGGCGTCATCGCCGAGATGATGGGCGAGGGCATCTCGCCCGACGTCGCGGCCCGTGTGCGCTCGGCGGCCGAGGCGCTCGCCTCGGCCGGTGCGGTGGTGGAGGAGGTGTCGGTCCCGGCGGTCACCCACGGCCTCTCGGCGTACTACCTCGTGGCGCCCGCGGAGGCGTCGTCCAACCTCGCCCGCTACGACGGCGTCCGCTACGGCAACCGGGTGGACGCACCCACCGCGGGGGAGATGATGGAGGCCACCCGCACCGCCGGGTTCGGCGACGAGGTGAAGCGCCGGATCATGCTCGGCACCTACGCACTGTCCGCCGGCTACTACGACGCCTTCTACGGCAAGGCGCTCAAGGTCCGCACGCTGATCCGCGAGGACTTCGACCGGGCGTACGCGTCCCACGACGTGCTCCTGTCGCCCACCTCGCCCACCACGGCGTTCCCGCTCGGCGCCAAGGTCGACGACCCGCTCACCATGTACCTCAACGACGTGTGCACGATCCCCACGAACCTCGCCGGCCATCCCGCCATGTCGGTGCCCTACGGCACCGGCGACGACGGGCTCCCGGTCGGTGTGCAGGTCCTGGCCCCGGCCCGTGGTGAGGTGGCGATGTTCCGCACGGCTGCCGTGCTCGAGGGGAGCCTCCGATGACCGGGATCGACCTCGACCGCTGGGAGGTGGTGATCGGACTCGAGGTCCACGCCGAGCTCGCCACCCGCACCAAGCTCTTCAGCGCGGCGCCGAACGAGTTCGGCGGGGCCCCCAACACCCACATCGACCCGCTCACCCTCGGCCTGCCCGGCTCGCTGCCGGTCCTCAACGAGCACGCCGTGGAGCTCGCCATCCGGGTGGGCCTGGCGCTCAACTGCACCGTGCAGCGCTCGGTGTTCGCCCGGAAGAACTACTTCTACCCGGACCAGCCGAAGAACTACCAGATCTCGCAGTACGAGCTGCCGATCAACGTCGACGGCTGGCTGGAGCTGCCCTCGGGGCAGCAGGTGGGGATCGAGCGGGCGCACCTCGAGGAGGACACCGGCAAGTCCACCCACGTCGGCGGCGGGGGTCGCATCCACGAGGCCGAGTACTCGCTGGTCGACCTCAACCGCGCCGGGGTGCCGCTGCTGGAGATCGTGGGCCGGCCCGACCTCCGCACGGGCGAGGAGGCCCGGGCGTACGTGTCGGAGCTGAGGGCGATCCTCGTGGCGGTGGGCGCGTCGGACGGGAAGATGGAGGAGGGTTCGCTGCGGGTGGACTGCAACGTGTCGGTCCGCGAGCGGGGCGCCGCGGAGCTCGGCACGCGGTGCGAGATCAAGAACATCAACTCGCTCCGGAGCCTGGGACGGGCCATCGACTACGAGGCGGCCCGCCAGGTGGATCTGATCACCGCGGGCGACCGGGTGGTGCAGCAGACCCGCCACTGGAACGAGGACGACGGCCGCACCCACACACTGAGGTCGAAGGAGGAGGCGGACGACTACCGCTACTTCCCCGACCCCGACCTGGTGACGCTCGACCCGGACCCTTCGTGGATCGAGCGCGTCCGGCTGGCCCTGCCGCCCCTGCCCGCGGCGCGCCGTCACCGCCTCGCGGAGACGGCGGGCGTGCCGCTCGAGCAGACGGCGCTCATCGTGGAACGCGGGCTGGACGAGCTCTGCCTGGCAGCGGTCGCGGCCGGGGCCGATCCGGCCCGGACGATCACCCATGCCGAGCACAACCTGTCCGACGAGCGCGCCCGGGCGCTCGACCCGGCGGCCTTCGCCGCACTCGTGGGCATGGAGGTGGGTGGCCAGCTCACCGCCACCCAGGCCAAGGCAGTGCTGGCCGAACTGGTCGAACAGGGTGGCGATCCCGTGGCCATCGCCGCAGCCCGCGGGTACGAGGCGATGGACGACGCCGAGCTCGAGGGCCTCGTCGACGGGCTCATCGCCGAGCACCCCGAGGAGTGGGCCCGCTTCTGCGACGGTGACGGGAAGATCACCGGGTTCTTCGTGGGCAAGGTCATGAAGGCCACTCAGGGCAAGGCCGACGGCAAGGCCGTCACCGCCCTGCTGAACAGCCGCAAGGGCTGACCCGGAACCGGCCGGGCGTGCTCGACCCCGGACCACTGGCGGTCGTCGCGGCCGCGCTGTTGATCGGCTCGATCCTCAACTCGATGGTCGGCTTCGGGTTCGCCCTGGTCACCGTGCCGCTCATGGCCGTGGCCGTGGGGCCCAAGGACGCCGTGGTCCTGTCGGCCATGTACGGCCTGTTGTCCAACGGTGGGGTGGCGGTCCGGCACCGCTCCGACGTCGAGGTGCCGGTGGCGCGGCGCCTCTTCCTGGGGAGCCTCGCGGGGATGCCGGCCGGCCTGGTGGTGCTGGTGGTGGTGCCGGCGGCCCCCCTCCAGGTGGCCATCTCGGTCACCGTGCTGGTGGCGGTCGTGGTGCTCGCCCGCGGATGGGTGCTCCCCGACCCCCACCCCGCGGTCGACGTGGGCGCCGGGCTCTGCAGCGGCGCGCTGAACACCTCGGTGGGCGTGAGCGGGCCGCCGGTGATCATGGACCTGCACGGCCGGGGGACGCCCAAGGGTCCGTTCCGGGCCACCGCGGCGGCCTACTTCACTGCGTCGGGGGTGGTGGCGTTGGCCCTGTTCGGGGTGGCCGGCCGCCTCGAGCCGGGCCTCGCCGTCTCGGCCGCACTCGCACTACCGGCGTGGCCGGTCGGCGCGGTGCTGGGCGAGCAGGTGCACCGTCGGTTCCCGGACGAGCGGTTCCGGTCCCTCGTTCTCGTGCTCCTCGCCCTCACCGCCCTCGTGACCCTCGGCGCGGCGTTGGCCGGCTGACCGCGACCCCTACCATGAGGGCGTGGGTGGCCGACGGCGAGGACGGGTGACGGCGGCGGCGTGGGCGCTGGCGCTCGCAGCGTTCGTCGGCGCGGTCGGTTGCAGTTCCACCAGCGGGACCTCCGAGGTGGATGCCCGCCGGGCCGACCAGGGCCCCCTGCCCACCGCCGGGACCGCACCCGACCGCCCGGCCGCTGACTCCACGTCCACCGCCGGCGGTCGCGTGGACGTCGCCGAACTCGTCCGTCGCATCGATGCCGCCACTTCCGAGGACGACCTCTGCGTCCTGCTCACGGGCCGGGCGCTGGCCGACGTCACCGGGGCCGACCTCGACCTGCAGGCGTTGCTGGCGGACCCGCAGGGCTTCACCGACCTGTTCGCCGCACTGGACCGCCTGTTCGGTCACATGGTGACCATCGCACCCGCCGATGTGCAGGGGGACCTCTCCACCCTCCAGTCGGTGTGGAGGGGCGTGGCCACCCTCGACCCGCGCGGCGCCGACGCCGCGCAGCGGGCGGGCGCGCTCATCGGTGACGTGCGGGTGCAGCAGGCCCAGACCCGCCTCGGCGACTTCGTCACCACCAGCTGCCGGTGAGCGGGGCCCCCTCGATGGCCCGCATCGACGCCACCCGCGACGAGGCCGACCTCGTGCGGTACTTCACGGCGAACGCCGCGGCCTTCGGTGTGCCGTTCCGGCCGGGCGAGCTGACGGCGAAGCGCCCCGTCGTCGACCCGTCGCGCTACCTGATGGCCGCGGTCGACGGCGAGACGGCCGGTGTGGCCGGCTCGTTCGGCTTCGGCCTGACCCTCCCGGGCGGCGCCGAGGTGCCGGTCGCCGGGGTCAGCGACGTGGGCGTCCTGCCGACCCACCGTCGCCGCGGCGTCCTGGGCGCGCTGATGGACCGGTTGGTCGACGACGCCGCGGCCCGCGGGGAGCAGGCATTGGTGCTCGGTGCCAGTGAGGCGGTCATCTACGGACGCTTCGGCTTCGGCGTGGCCGCCCACGCGCTGTGGGGCGGGGTGGACACCGGGCGGGCCGCACTCCGTCCGGATGCTCCGGCCTCGGCCGGTCGCGTCCGGCTGGTCGACCGGCACGACGCCGCGCCGGCGCTCGCAGTGGCGTACGGCGCGGCCGCGCCCACCCGGCCGGGCTCGCTGTCGCGCACCGCGGCCTGGTGGGACCTGGTGCTCGGGTCCGCCGGGATCTTCGTCGGGGGCCACGAGGACCACCTCGTCGTCGTGCACGAGGGCGCCGACGGTGCACCCGACGGGTACGCCATCTACCGGATGGAGGAGCACTGGGGCAGCGCCGGCCCGGCACACCGGTTGCACGTGTGGGAGCTCGTCGCCGCCGAGACGGCGGTCGAACTCGACCTGTGGCGCTTCCTGCTCGGCCACGACCTCGTGGCCGAGGTCCACGGGATGCTTCCTCCCGACGGCGTGCTGCTCGACGCCCTCGCCGACACCCGCGCCGCCCAGCTCCTCGCCCCACGCGACCAGCTGTGGCTCCGGCCGCTGGACCTGCCGGGCCTGTTGGGTGGTCGTTCGTACGCCGTCGACGGGTCCCTGGTACTCGACGTGGTCGATCCCCGGCGACCGGAAGTGGCCGGGGCCTGGGACCTCACCGTCGGCGACGGTGGCGGCTCGGCGGCCCGCACCGACCGGCCCGCCGATGTCCGCCTCCCGGTGGCTGAGCTCGGGTCGCTGCTCCTCGGTGGCGGCTCGGCGGGCCGGCTGCGACGCGCCGGGCGGCTGGAGGAGGCCACCCCGGGTGCGGCCGACACCCTCGACCGGCTGCTGCGCTGGGACCCGCTGCCCTTCTGCACCACCCGCTTCTGAACCATTCGGGTGGATCGCGCATCGGGACGCCTCAGGTCGGGTGGCCCACCCGCTCCCACCGGGGCGTGCGGTAGCGGAACCCGAGCACCAGCACGCGGCTCGCCATGAACACGCTGATGGTGAGCCACAGGCCCCACAGCGGCGTGCCGGCGGCCGAGGTCAGGGCGCCCGCCACGAGGAGCACCGCGAGCGAGGCGACCATCGCCCCGGCGAGGAACCGTTGGTCGCCGGCACCGACGAGTACGCCGTCGAGGGCGAAGGCCACGCCGTTGACCGGCTGCATCACCGCCACCCACACGAGCGACGGCACCACGACGGCGATCACGGCCGGGTCGTCGGTGAACAGGCGGGCCACCGGGTCGCGCAGCACCAGCGTGACGGTGCCCAGCACCACGCCGGACCCGACGCTCCAGGCGAGGATGCGCCCGGCCACCCGGCGTGCGCCGCTGCGGTCGGCGGCGCCGAGCGCATGGCCGACGAGCGACTGGGCGGCCGCCTCGAGCGCGTCGAGCAGGTAGGCGAGGAACGCCCACCACTGGAAGGCCACCTGGTAGCCGGCGAGCGCCACCGGCCCCCGCCGGGCCGCCAACGCGGTGGACGCGGTGAGCGCCACCCGCAGGGCCACCGTCCGGACGAAGAGGTCGCGCCCCACCACGGCGAGCGACCGGATCCGGACCGGATCGGGACGCCGGGGCACACCGTCGGTGCCGTAGCGGCGGAGCACCACCGTGGTGTAGGCGGCGGCCGCCCCCCACTGCGCCACCACCGTGCCCGCTGCGGACCCGGCGAGGCCCCAGCGGAGGCCGATCACGAGCAGCAGTTCGAGCGCCAGGTTGGCCGTGTTCGCCAGGACGGTGACCACCAGCGGGGTGCGGGTGTCGAGGTGGCCGCGGAGCGCTCCGGTCCCCGCCATGGCCACGCACACCGCCGGGAGGCCGGCGAGGCTCACGCGCAGGTAGGTCAGCGCCTCGTCCGCCACCGTGGGCTCCGCTCCCACGATCCGCACGAGCGGTGCGCCGAACACCGCGAGCACCGCGGCGGCGGCCCCACCGCACGCCAGGCCGAGCCACAACCCCTGCACCGACTGCTGCGCCGCTTCCTCGGGGCGTCCGGCGCCGAGCAGGCGGGCCACCGTCGCGGCCGTTCCGAAGGTGAGGAAGATGAACACGCCGGTCACGAGCAGGAGCAGGGTGGCGGCCACGGCGAGGCCGGCCAGCGCGTCGGCACCGAGACGACCCACCACCGCCGTGTCGGCGAGGAGGTAGAGCGGTTCCGCGGCGAGCGTCAGCAGGGCCGGGCCGGCGAGGGCCCAGATGCGGCGGTCGAGGGAGCGTCCGGCCGGCGCACCGGCGGGGGTCGCCATGGGGGAAGGTTGCCACGGCGGGGTGCGCCCCGGTGGTGGCGAGCGGTGCGATCATGCGCCCATGGCCCGTCGGAGCAGAGGACGCCGCAACGGGGTGCGCGGCTTCTTCGCGTACCATCCCGGCGTGCTCGTGGGCATCGTCCTCGTCGTGCTGGCGGCGGCGGCGGTGGTGGCGGGCAAGGTGCTCGCCGACCGGGCGGCCACCGAGCAGACGCAGCAGCGGGCCGCCGAGGTCCGGCGGCTGCTCCGGGGCGCCACCCCGGAGGACTTCCTGGCGGCCAACGCCGGCGAGCGCACCTCGGGCGACGTGGCCGACCGGGTGCGGGCGGAGCCGGACTTCCAGGACGTCCAGGCCACTGCGCGGGTGGGGTTCATCCGCTTCCAGCCCGACGGCTGGTGGGCGGGTTTCACCGAACGCTGCGTGGTGGCCGAGGTGCGCGCCGGTGGTGTGGTGGTGCGCGTGCCGAAGACCGCCTGCGTCCGGGTGGGTGTACCGGAGGACTGATCGTCGGGCCGATACCCTGCGGCCATGACCGAGGAGACCCCTGACCTCAAGCCGCGCTCCCGCGACGTGACCGACGGTCCCGAGCGGGCCCCCGCCCGGGCCATGCTCCGGGCGATCGGCATGTCCGACGACGACTGGGACAAGCCCCAGATCGGCGTGGTGAGCTCGTGGAACGAGGTGACGCCCTGCAACATGCCGCTGGATCGTCTGGCCAAGCGGTCCAAGGACGGGGTGCGGGCCGCGGGCGGGTTCCCGATCGAGTTCAACACGATCGCCATCTCCGACGGCATCTCGATGGGCCACGAGGGCATGCGGGCCTCGCTCGTCTCCCGCGAGGTCATCGCGGATTCCGTGGAGACCGTCATGCACGCGGAGCGCTTCGACGGGATGGTCACCTTCGCCGGCTGCGACAAGTCGCTCCCCGGGATGATGATGGCCGCGGTCCGCCTCAACCTCCCGGCGGTGTTCCTCTACGGCGGCTCGAAGCTGCCGGGCAACCTCAACGGCGAGGTGCTCGACATCGTGAGCGTGTTCGAGGCGGTGGGCGCCCACGCCACCGGCACGATCGACGACGAGCAGTTGCACGCCATCGAGTCGAACGCGTGTCCCACGATCGGCTCCTGCGCAGGGATGTTCACCGCCAACACGTTGGCCTCCGTGTGCGAGGCACTCGGCCTGTCGTTGCCCGGGTCCGCCTCGGCCCCGGCGGTGGACCGTCGCCGGGACGACTACGCCTACGCCTCGGGGACCGCGGTGGTGAACCTGCTGCGTCAGGGTATCCGACCCCGCGACATCGTCACCAAGGGCGCGCTCGAGAACGCGATCGCGGTGGTCATGGCGCTCGGCGGCTCCACCAATGCGGTGCTGCACCTGCTGGCGATCGCGCACGAGGCCCACGTGGACCTCGAGTTGGAGGACTTCAACCGCGTGGCGGCGCGGGTGCCCCACATCGCCGACACGAAGCCCAACGGCCGCTTCCACATGATCGACGTCGACCGGGTGGGGGGCGTGCCGGTGGTGATGGCCGCGCTGCTCGAGGAGGGCCTGATCCACGGTGACGAGGTCACGGTGACCGGCCGGACGGTTGCCGAGAACCTGGCCATGCTGAACCCGCCCGGGCCCGACGGTGAGGTGATCCGCCCGCTCTCGGAGCCGATCCACGACATCGGCGGGATCGCCATCCTGCGCGGCTCGCTCGCCCCCAACGGCGCCGTGGTGAAGGTGGCCGGCATCGACTTCGACCACTTCGAGGGACGGGCCCGGGTGTTCGACGGTGAGGACCTGGCGATGGAGGCCGTGCTCGCCGGGCGCATCGAGCCGGGTGACGTGGTGGTCATCCGCTACGAGGGTCCGAAGGGCGGCCCCGGCATGCGCGAGATGCTGGCGATCACGTCCGCCATCAAGGGCGCCGGCCGGGGCGGCGACACGGCACTCGTGACCGACGGCCGGTTCTCCGGCGGCACGCGCGGGTTCTGCATCGGCCACGTGGCCCCCGAGGCGGTGGACGGCGGACCGATCGCGTTCGTGGCCGAGGGCGACACGATCAGGGTGGACGTGGTGAACCACACCATCGACGTGCTCGTCGACGAGGCCACCCTGGCCGCCCGTCGACAGGACTGGAAGCTCCCGGAGCCCCGGTACACCACCGGCGTGCTGGCCAAGTACGCGGCGCTGGCCCAAGGTGCCGACCAGGGAGCGATCACCCGCCCGTGACGGTCGATCCCGGGCCCGGCCCCGGCCACGACGGGGCCGGGCCGGTGCCCGGGTGGCCGGCACTCAGCACCCGTGGGCTCACCAAGCACTTCGGCGACCGCGTCGCGGTGGACGCGCTGGACCTCGACGTGCCGGTCGGCAGCTTCTGCGGACTGGTGGGCCCGAACGGCTCCGGGAAGACCACCACCCTCCGCATGGCGGCCGGCCTGCAGCGGCCCGACCGGGGCAGCGTGTGGATCACCGGGCACGACACGTGGGCCGAGCCCGTCGGGGTGCGGCGGCTGTTGGGGGTGGTGCCCGACCCGCTCCACCTCTTCGACCGGCTCACGGCGCGGGAACTCCTCGGCCACCTCGGCGAGTTGCGCGGCATGCCACGGGACGAGGTGGCCTCACGCGGTGAGGAACTGCTGTCGGTGCTCGGGCTCGACGAGGCGGCCGGTGACCTGATCGGCGGCTACAGCCACGGCATGCGCAAGAAGACCTCGCTCGCCTGCGCGTTGCTGCACCGCCCTGCGGTGCTGCTCCTCGACGAACCCTTCGAGGGGGTCGACCCGGTCTCGGCCCGCACGGTGCGCGACCTGCTCGACCGCTACCGCGCCGCCGGCGGCACGGTGGTGTTCTCGTCGCACGTGATGGACCTCGTGGAGCGGTTCTGCGACCACGTGGCCGTGATGGCCGGGGGACGGCTCCTGGCCAGCGGCCCCACCGACGAGGTGCGCGGCCCGGGCAGCCTGGAGGACGCGTTCATCCGGCTGGTGGGTGCCTCGCCGCTCCTCGCCGACCGGCTGCGGTGGCTCGACGGGTCGGGCACCACGTGAGCACCTCGTGACGGCCCGGGAGCCCGGCCGATGACGGGCCGCACCGTCCGGGTGCTCGTGGGCCTCAAGTGGGACCTGCTCCGCGGCGGGTTCCGCGGCCGGCTCCAGCAGCGGGTGGCCACGTCGTTGTCGCTGGTGTTCTCGGTGGCGGGCGGGCTGTTCGCCCTCGCCGTGTTCGCGAGCATCGGCCGCGGGTTCACCGTCGGCGACGAGATGATCGTGGTGGCGCTGCCCGTGATCGCACTCTCGGTGGGGCTGTTGTCGGCCGCGGCCGGTGTGGAGGCCACGATCGACGTCCGCAACCTCGCCGCCGAGCCCCTCGGCCCCTCGCAGCTCTCCGCCGGTCTGCTCGCCGCCGCGCTCGTGGGGCCTGCCGCCCTGCTGGGTTGCCTGTCGGGCGTGGGACTCGCCGTGGGCTGGTGGGGCGGCGGCCCGGGCGCTGCCGTGGTGGTGCTGGCGGCCACGGTGCTGTGGTGGGCCACCCTCCTGCTGGTCAGCCGGACCGGGGCCAACCTGCTCGGGGTGCTCGCGGTGGGCCGGTTCCGTCCGATCGCCCAGACGCTGGCCGCGCTCTCGGGCATCGCGTTGTGGTTCGTGTTCCAGTTCTCCGCCCGGGCGATGGCCGGTTGGGACCGGGCGCGCTGGGAGGCCGTGGCCTCGGCCGCCGCGTTCACCCCGCCCGGCCAGATCGGCCGGGCGCTCGGCGCGGCGGACCGGCCCGCCACCGCGATGGTGCACCTGCTGCTGGCCGCGTCGTGGCTGCCGCTCCTCTGGTGGCTGCACACGGTGACCCTGGGCCGCCTGGTGGCGGCCCCGCCCCGGGCCGGTGCCGAGCCCCGCACGGTGCGCACCGGCCGGGCCGGCCTCCGGGCCGGGCTGCTGCGGATCCTCCCGTCCGGTCCGGCCGGGGCGGTGGCGGCCCGCACGATGCGCACCAAGGTGCGGACGCCGCGCGAGGCGGTCAACACCGTGGTGGCAGTCGTGGTGGGGGTGGGTGCGCTGGTGCTCGCACCGCTCGTGAGCGGCGGGAGCATCGGCGAGCGGATCGTGCTGAGCGCCGGCCTCCTGCACTTCGCGGTGCTGTTCGAGGGCAACAACACCTTCGGCTTCGACGGGCCCCCGTTGTGGATGGAGGTGGGTGCCGGCGCCGACGGCCGCACGCTGGCCCGCGGCAAGGCGCTGGCCTCGGTCACCACCATGGTCCTTCCCGCGCTCGCGCTGGTGGTCGCGCTGGCGGCCGTGTCGGGTGGGTGGCGCTGGGCCCCCGCCGGTGCGGTGCTGGCCACGGGGTCGGTGCTCGTGGCCGCTGGTGCCTCGGTGCTGAGCGCGTCGGTGGCGCCGTTCGCCCTGCCCGACAGCCCGAATCCCTTCGCGGCCGGCGACACCGGCCAGGGGTGCCTGGCCGGGACCGCCCTCGCCACCACGATGGTGGTGCTCGCGGTGCTGTCGCTCCCGGTGGGGCTGGCCGTGTGGTGGGCGGCCGGCCGCGGGCCCGTGACCACCGCGCTGGTGGCGCTGGTGGCCCCACTCGGCGGCGCACTCGTGCTCTGGGCCGGCATCACGCTGGCAGGGCGTGCGCTCGAGGGCCGCGAGGCGGAGTTGGTGGCCCGGGTGAGTCCGGCCCGCTGAGCCCGCGGTCGCAGCGCCGAACGTCACGTCGCCGGGCGCCCGGGCCCGGTGGGTCCTCACCGAAACCTCACCATCTGCAGGACGCTCCCGAACCATGTTCGTGCAATGGTTGCGGGTGATGGAGATCCAGACCCTCGGCGGCCTTCCGGCCCACCCCCTGTTCGTCCACCTCCCCGTGGTCCTCGTGCCACTCGCCACCGTCGGCGCCCTGCTGATGTGCATCCGACCGTCCTGGCGGCGCATCTACGGCATCCCCACCGCAGTGCTGGCCGTGGTCGCAGCCGTTGCCACGCAGTTGGCCATCGGTTCCGGGGAGGCCCTCGAGGAGATGGTCCCCGAGTCCCGACTGGTGGAGACCCACTCGCAGATCGCGGAGCAGGCCCGACCCTTCATCTTCCTGTTCGCGCTGGTGGTGATCGCGGCCGTCGTGGTCGACCATCTGGCCCGGCGGCGGGCCGCAGGGAACGCTCCCGCCGGTGATCCTGCGGCCGAGACGCCGGCGGCCGGCGACACGCTCACGGTCACCCGCACCCACCCACCGGCCGTGCGCTCGTCGCTCGCCACCGCCGCGCTCGTGCTGTCGATCGTCGGTGTCCTGCTCGGCGGCGTGTCGACGGTGCAGGTGTACCGGACCGGTCACTCCGGGGCCAAGGCCACCTGGAACGACGTGAAGAAGGACGCCGGCGCCGGCACCGAGGGCGGCGAGCGCGACGGCGACTGAGTCCCGCCGGCCGCTCAGCGGTCGCCGCGCGGGCCGTCCTTGCGCCACCGCCTCCCGCGCCAGCGCACCACCTCCCGCACCCCGACCACGGCGAGGAGGGCGGCCACGGTCAGCGCGGCCGCCGTGCCGCCGCTCACGACGGGTCGGCCCGGTACCGGTCCGGCTCGGCCGCCCAGTCCGAGCGGCCGCGGCGCACCTCGGTCGCCGACACCTCGGCGAGGTGGCCCGGCACCTCGAGGCGCAGTT
>CAIPVR010000040.1 GCA_903868545.1 uncultured Actinomycetes bacterium | reverse complement strand
TCCGCCGTTCATGGTGATCGCCACCCAGAACCCGATCGAGCAGGCCGGCACCTACCGCCTCCCGGAGGCCCAGCTCGACCGGTTCCTCATGCGCACGACGCTCGGGTACCCGGACCACGAGTCCACCATGCGGATCCTCGCCGAGTCCCAGCACCGCAACCGCAGTGACCAGGTCGGCCCCCTCATCACCGCCCAGGCCGTGGTGGAGATGACCGCCCTGGCCGGCACCAACCACGTGGACCCGGCCGTGCTCGCCTACGTGAGCCAGCTCGCGGACGCCACCCGAACCGCCAAGGAGGTCCGTCTCGGGGTGAGCATCCGCGGCTGCATGGCCTACGTGCGGGCCGCCCGCACCTGGGCCGCAGCGCAGGGCCGCAACTACGTCCTGCCCGACGACATCAAGGCCCTCGCAGTGCCGATCCTTTCGCACCGCGTGCTGCTGGAGCCGGAGGCGGAGTTCGCCGGCGCCACGGTGTCGGCCGTGGTCGACCGCATCCTCGCCGAGGTCCCCCCGCCCGTGCAGCGCACCGCCTGAGCCGCCCGGACCCTGCGGAGAACACGTCGTGTCCACCACCGAACCACCGATCACCGGCGCCCCGACTCCGTCCGCGGGCGACGGCGCTGCGGTCGTTCCCGACGCGGATCCGTGGTCGGGCACGCGACCGGTTGCGGTCGACCCTTCGACCTACCTGCGCGGCCCGACCGTGTGGCAGCGGGTCCGGGGCGGGTTCCGGGTGGTCACCCCCGCCGGGTGGTTCGCCCTCGTCCTCACCGCCGGGTCCTGGCTGGCCGGCTGGCGTCTGGGCTGGGACGAGTTCCTCTACGTCACCGTGGTCGGTGGCGTGTGCCTGCTGGCCGCACTCGCCCAGGTGCTCGGCCGGGTGCGGGCGGCGGTGGAGGTGGAGGTCGTCCCGCAGCGGGTGGTGGTGGGTGAGCGGTCCGCCGCCCAGGTGGTGATCTCCAACGACGGATCCCGTCGACGCCTCCCGACCCGCATGGAGCTGACCGTGGGCGAGGGGGTGGCGGAGTTCGACGTGCCGTCGTTGTCGGCCGGCTCCGTCCACGAGGAGCTCTTCATCCTCCCGACCACCCGTCGGGCGGTCATCCCCGTGGGTCCGGCCACCGCCGTGCGCGGCGACCCGCTCGGCCTCCTGCGTCGGTCGGCCCCCCTCACCGACCCGGTGCCGCTGATCGTGCACCCCAGGATCGTGGCCGTCGGCTCGCTCGGTTTCGGGCTGCTCCGCGACCTCGAGGGCCAGACCACCCCGGAGATCTCACCTGCCGACGTGGCCTTCCACGCCCTGCGCGACTACGAGCCCGGCGACGACCGGCGGTTCATCCACTGGCTCACCTCGGCCCGGGTGGGCCGGCTGGTGGTCCGGCAGTTCAACGACACGCGCCGCGCCCACCTGGCGGTGGTGATGGACGGCGACCGCCGCGCGTACGCCGACGAGGAGGACTTCGAGACCGCGGTGTCGGTCGTCGGGTCGCTCGGGGTGAGGGCGCTGGCCGACGACCAGGACCTGACGGTGGCGGTGTCCGGTCGCCGCCTGCCCACCTTCGGCGCCCAGGTCCTGCTCGATGCGCTCTCCGCGGTGCAGGCGGCCCCGCGGCGGACGGACCTCCTGTCGCAGGTCCAGCAGGTGGCCCGGGCGGTCTCCGACGTGAGCCTCGCGGTGATGGTCACCGGTGCGTCGGTCCCCGTGGCCGACCTGCGGGCCGCCGCCATGCGTTTCGACGCCGGGGTGCGCACCCTGGCCGTGAGGATCGGCCGGGAACGGCCCACCGGGTTCCGTCAGGCCGGCTCCACCACGGTGGTCGACCTGGCATCCCTGGACGACCTCGGACGGGTCCTGTGGGCGGTGGCGGGCCAGTGAGCACCGTCGCGGCCCCGCCGCCCGCCCCTCCCGTCGACCCGGTGCCGCCGTCCGCCCCGGAGCCCGCGGGCCCGGCCGGCCGGGTCGACCGCCCGACCCGTTCCTGGGCGCCCACGCCCGCCGAGTGGCGCGACGCCGGGCTCCTCGGTGCGGCCTCCGTGATCGCCCTCACCTCGTTCCAGAACACCTACGGCGGGACGCGGTACCTGGTCGTCGGTGTGGTCGGTCTGCTCGCCGGAATGGTCCTCGCCCACGTCGCCGACCGCCGGAGGTTCCCGGCCGTCGTCACCGCCGCGGTGGCGGTGGTGGTGTTCCTCCTCCTCGGCGGTCCCGCCGCCGTGCCCGCCGACACCCTGTTCGGGGTGCTCCCCACACCCGCCAGCGTCCTCGCTCTGGCCGATGGGGCCACGGCGGGGTGGGCCAAGCTCCTCACCACCCTGCCGCCGGTCGGGTCCTCCGCCGGGCTGCTCACCCTGCCCTTCCTCCTCGGGCTCCTCGGCGGGTTGCTGGCCGTCGCAGCGGACCGACGTCGCCGGGCCTGGCCACTCGCCGCCCTTCCGGTGGTGACGATCCTCGTCCTCGGCATCCTGTTCGGGACCTCCCGGCCGGTCACCGTGCTGGTCCACGGCGTGGTGTTCGCGTCGCTGCTCCTGGTGTGGGCGTCCCTGCGGGCGCGGGACCGGCGGGTCGGCGACCTCGACCAGCGCGGGTCGCGTCGGTGGCCGGGCGTGGTGCTCACCCTCGTCCTCGCGGGTGCGGTCGCCGTGGTGGGCGCCCCCCGTCTCCCGGGAGCGGACACCCATCCGCGTTTCGTCCTGCGTGACCGGTCCCAGCCCCCGTTCGACCCACGGGAGTTCCCGAGCCCGCTGTCCGGCTACCGCCGCTACACGAAGGCCGACCTCCTACGGAACTCGCCGGTGCTGTCGGTGAAGGGGCTCGACAAGGGCGAGCGACTGCGGATCGCCACCCTCGACTCCTACGACGGCGTGGTCTACGGCGTCGGTTCCGGCGACGAGGCCTCGGGCGTCTTCCGCCGGGCGGGCCGCGACATCGCCGCCCCGGATGGGGGCCGGACCCGGGAGGTGGAGGTCACCGTCCGCGGCTACCAGGACGTGTGGGTCCCCACCGTGGGATTCCTGTCCGGCATGGAGTTCGACGGCCCCAGGGCGGAGCAGCTCCAGGAGGCGTTCCGCTACAACCCGGTGACCGGTGCCGCGGCCGCGGAGGTGCCGCTGGTGCGGGGTGACACCTACCGCTTCACCGCCGTCGAACCGGTTCCCTCGAAGGACCTCGACCGGCTCGGCCCGGCCGGGGTGCAACTGGCACCCGCGCCTCCCGTGGGCGGGATCGAGCAGCGCGTGAAGGAGTACCTCGGGCCCGACGGTGCCGCCGCCACCCCCTGGGCGCGGGTGAACGCACTGGTGGCCAAGGTGAAGGAGAAGGGCCGGTTCTCCGACGGCGAGACCGCCGACCTGCCCGCCCGCCCCGGCCACAGCGTGGACCGGCTGCAGGGGATGGTGGACGAGGGGGGGCTGCTGGTCGGCAACGGCGAGCAGTACGGGCCGTTGCTCGCCCTCATGGCTCGTCAGGCCCAGGTGCCCACCCGGGTGGCGATGGGGTTCCGGTTGCCGGAGGACTCACGCCGCCGGGCGGTCGACCTGAAGGGTGCCGACGTGACGGTCTGGCTGGAGGTCGGCCTGGACCGGATCGGGTGGGTGCCCCTCGACGACATCGTGCCCACCAACACCGAACAACCCCAGCAGCAGCCCCGTCAGCAGGACCAGGCCCGGACGGTGACCAACCCGCCGCCGCCGCTGGTGGTGCCCTCCACCGAGGACGACCTGGCCGACGCCCGGAAGGCCCGAACCTCCTCCGGCCGCCGCGACCCGGGTGGTGGCGGGATCATCGGCGTCGTCCTGACCGTCGGCGGTGTCGCCCTCGTCCCCGTGCTGGCCGTGGTCGGGGTGACGGCGCTGATCGGTGGACTCAAGTCCCGGCGGCGACGCCGCCGCCGCACGCAGGGATCGGCCACGGACCGGATCGCGGGTGGCTGGGACGAGATCTCCGACCTCTCCGCCGACCTCGGTGCTCCGCTCCCGGACCGGGTCACCCGTCACGAGGCCGCGGCGTTCATCGGGGCCCCGGCGGTCCACCACCTCGCGTCCCACGCGGACGCCCGGATCTTCGGACCCGGTGAACCCTCCGACACGCAGGTCGAGACCTACTGGGCGCAGGTCGACGAGACCGGCGACGAACTCACCGCCAACCTGACCCGGTTCGAGCGGTGGCGGGCCACGGTCAACCTGGCGTCGTTCCGGCGACGGGCAGGTCGACGACGCTCCCGGCCCGGTCCCGGGCCATCGGCTCCTGACGGGAAGGCGACACCATGAGGCTGCGGCTCGACTACCGACAGCCGTCGGGACAGGCGGTCGACCTGTCGGTCACGGTCGACCACGACACGCCGGTCGGGGACCTGGCCCGGGCCCTCGCCCGGCGCGACCCGTCGCTGCGGGTGGCCGGTGACGGTCTGACGCTGGTGCGCCACGACCCCACCGGCACGGTCACGACGGTGCCCTCGTCGTCGCCCGTGGGCGAGGCCGGACTGCGCTCCGGCTCCACGGTGTCGCTGGTGCAGGACCCGGGGGCGCCGGCTGCCGGACCCTCGCAGGTGGCGGCGGTGCTCACCGTGCACAGCGGCCCGGAGGCCGGCCGCACCTTCGACCTCCCGGTGGGCGTCAGCACCGTCGGCCGCGCCGCTGATCGCTCGGTGCGCCTGACCGACCCCATGGTGTCGAGCGCCCACGCCCGGATCGTGGTGGGCGACGAGGTGGAGATCGTCGACGACAACTCGTCGAACGGCATCCTGCTCGGGGGAGAACTCGTGCCCCGGGCGGTCCTCCGACCCGGTGACCGCGTGCTCCTCGGCGACTCGGCCGTCTCGGTGGCGCTCCAGGGCGCGGTCGCCATCGGAACGGCGCCGCTCAGCACCACGGTCCCGTTCAACCGCTCTCCGCGGGTCGCGCCCCCGTTCGACGGGGCGAAGCTGGTCGCTCCGGAACCGCCCCAGCCGCAGAAGCCGCAGCGGTTCCCGGTGGCCATGCTCCTCATGCCGCTCCTCATGGGGGTGGTGTTCTTCGCCTTCATCGCCTCGACCAACAGGGGCGGGGGCGCAGCCGCCTACATGTCGGTGATCTTCGTGGCGCTCAGTCCGCTGATGATGCTCGGGGCGTGGATCGAGAACCGGCGGGGCAACGCGAAGGACTGGGCCGCTGCGGTGGAGCACTTCCGGGCCAATCTGCGCGACCTGGTCGTCGACCTGCAGCGCAGCGCGGACGAGGAGCGGGAGCGGCGCTCCGCCGAGCACCCGGGCGCTGCGGACGCCGTGCGGGCCATCGGCGGCATGGAACCGCTCCTGTGGACCCGTCGGCCGGAGCACCCGGAGTTCGGCCAGCTCCGCCTGGGCCTCGGGGTCCAGCCGTCGCGCACCACGGTGGAGACCGCCAACTCCCGCAACTCCACGCCCGAGCTGCAGGCGGAGCTGACCCAGGTGGTCGACACCTTCGCCACCATCGACCGGGTCCCCGTGGTCGGCGCACTGCCCACCTGCGGGAACCTCGGCGTCAGCGGTGCCGGTGAGCCCATGCTCGCGGTCGCCCGCGGGCTCGTCCTGCAGCTCGTGGGGCTGCACTCGCCCTCGGAGCTGGTCCTGTGCGGGGTCGCGTCGGCCCGGACCGCACCGCAGTGGGACTGGCTCAAGTGGTTGCCCCACGTGGGGTCGGACCACAGCCCGCTCACCTCCGAACCGTTGGCGGCCACCGCGCCGGCCTGCTCCAACCTGGTGGCCGAGCTCTCCGACCTGGTCCACCAGCGCGCCACGGAGGAACGGCCCCGCCAGGACGGGGAGCCGCCCCGCCTGCCGCTGGTGGTGCTCCTGGTGGAGGACGACGCACCGGTGGACCGGGCCCGTTTGGTGCACCTGGCCGAGAAGGGCCCTGCCCATGGGGTGCACCTCCTGTGGGTGGCGGCGTCCACCTCCGCGGTCCCCGCCGCGTGCCGGTCCTACGTGGAGGTCGACCCGGCGTCGGGCTCCGCCGGGGTGGGCCGGGTGGTCGAGGGCGAGGTGGTCACCCCCGTCCTCGTGGAACCCGTCGGGGCGGCCGACGCCGAACGACTGGCCCGGATGCTCTCACCGGTGGTCGACGCCGGTGCCCTGATCGACGACGCCGGCGACGTGCCGTCCCGCGTGTCGTTCGTGACCGAGTCGGGTCGCGAGGTCTGCGATGACCCGGCCGCGGTGGTGGAACGCTGGGTGGAATCCAACTCGCTCCACGTGCCCGGGGCGCCGACCCGCCGGGCCCGGCGTGACAACACGCTCCGGGCACTCGTCGGGCGCACGGCCTCCGACCCGCTGCACCTCGACCTGCGTTCGCAGGGCCCGCACGCACTGGTCGGCGGGACGACCGGGTCCGGCAAGAGCGAGTTCCTGCAGACCTGGATCCTGGGCATGGCCGCGGCGCACAGCCCGCAGCGGGTCACCTTCCTGTTCGTGGACTACAAGGGCGGCTCGGCGTTCGCCGACTGCGTCGACCTCCCGCACACGGTCGGCCTGGTGACCGACCTGAGCCCGCACCTGGTGCAGCGGGCGCTCACCTCGCTCAACGCGGAGCTCCGGTTCCGTGAGCACGTCCTGAACCGCAAGAAGGCCAAGGACCTGCTCGAGCTCGAACGCCGGGGCGACCCGGAGGCGCCCCCCAGCCTGGTGATCGTGGTCGACGAGTTCGCCGCCCTCGTCCAGGAGGTGCCCGAGTTCGTCGACGGCGTGGTCAACGTGGCCCAGCGGGGGCGTTCGCTGGGGCTGCACCTGATCCTGGCCACACAGCGTCCGGCCGGCGTGATCAAGGACAACCTGCGGGCCAACACCAACCTCCGGGTGGCACTGCGGATGGCCGACGAGGAGGACTCCCAGGACGTCGTGGGGACCTCGGTGGCGGCCACGTTCGACCCCGAGCTGCCCGGGCGCGCCGTGGTGAAGACCGGGCCCGGGCGCCTGGCCCTGTTCCAGGCCGGCTACGTGGGCGGGTGGACCTCGGAGCGTCCGCCGCCCCCGGTGATCACGGTCGAGACCCTCGCCTTCGGTCCGTCGCTCGAGTGGGAGGACCTCGTCGAGGACCCCGACCTGCTCGACGAGGAGGTCGGGGCACCCGACATCCGCCGCGTGGTCGACACGGTCGGTGCGGCGGCGCGGTCGGCCGGGCTGGCCGCACCGCGCAAGCCGTGGCTCCCGGAGCTGGCCGGTGTCTACGACCTGGCCGCGCTCCCCATGCCCCGCCGCGACGAGGAGCTGGTCTTCGGTGTGCTCGACCAGCCGGAGGAGCAGCGTCAGGGTCCGGCTGCGTTCCGGCCGGATCAGGACGGCAACATCGCGGCCATCGGCACCGGCGGCTCCGGCAAGTCGGCCTTCCTCCGCACCCTCACCGTGTCGGCCGGCCTGACCGCCCGGGGCGGCCCGTGCTTCGTGTACGGCCTCGACTACGGCGCCCGGGGTTTGGCCATGCTGGCGACGCTCCCGCACGTGGGCAGCATCATCGGGGCGGACGACACCGAGCGCACGGTCCGCCTGCTCGGCCAGCTCCGTGACGCCGTCGACGAGCGGGCGGTGCGCTACGCCGCGGTGAACGCCGGCACCATCGACGAGTACCGGCGGCTGGCCGACCGGCCCGACGAGCCCCGCATCCTGCTCCTGGTGGACGGCTTCTCCGCCTTCCGCAACACCTACGAGGTGGGCCCGCTCTCCTCGGTGTTCGACCAGCTCGTCTCCATCGCCGTCGACGGCCGGCAGGTGGGCGTGCACGTGGCCCTGTCGGCGGACCGGCTCGGTGCGGTGCCCTCCACGCTGGCCGGCTCGGTGCAGCGGAAGCTCGCGCTGCGGATGGCCAACGAGATGGACGAGGCCATGCTCGGGGTGCCGCGGGACGGCTTCGGTGAGGCGGTCCCGGCTGGCCGGGGCTTCCTCGACGGCCGGGAGCTGCAGGTGGCCGTGCTCGGCGGCAGCGTCGACGTGGCGGAGCAGGCGCGGGCCGTGGAACGGCTCGCCGACGCCATGCGCCGGGCCGGTGCCCCGGAGGCGCCGGCCGTCGAGCGTCTGGCCGAACGGGTGTCGCTGGCCGAGCTGCCGGTGGTGGCCGACGGCCGGCCGACGCTCGGGATCTCCGACGACGACCTCGGCCCGGTCGGGTTCGACCCGGCGGGCACGTTCCTGGTCACCGGTCCGGCGGCGAGCGGCCGCTCCACCACGGTGGTCACCATGGTGGCGTCGTTGCGCCGGGTGCGCCCGGGCACGCGTGTCGTCTACCTGGGCACCGCCCGTTCGTCGCTGGCCGGGATGGCCTGGGAACGGAGCGCGGTCGGACCCCCCGACGTGGCCCGCCTGGCGGAGGACCTCACCGCCGAGTGGACGGGGGGCGCCCCGGCCGACGAGGTCGTGGTGATCGACGGGCTGGGCGAGTTCGTCAACTCCGACGCCGACTACCCGCTGCAGGACCTGCTCCGGGTGTGCCGCTCGCACGGGCTCCTCGTGATCGCGGAGGGGGAGTCCTCCGACGTGTCCGGTTCGTGGCCGCTGCTACAGGCGGTCAAGGCGTCGCGGACCGGGATCGTGCTGCAACCCGACCAGACCGATGGCGACACGTTGTTCCGCACGTCGTTCCCGCGGATGTCCCGCGCCGACTTCCCGGTCGGCCGAGGGATGTTGGTGCGCGCGGGCCGGGCCGTCCGCGTCCAGGTGGCGTTGCCGTGAGGGCGGTGCGGTGCGCGCGGACGCCTGCCGGGCACCGCTCCATGGGGAGTACTCCCCGGTGGAGTGCTCCCCATTCCCGGTTCCGGCGGTCGCCCGTACGGTGATCCCTGACACCGGGGGCGGCACGCCGCCGGAGCGACAAGATCCATCAACCACAACCACGACAGGAACAAGGAGGAGAGGACATGGCTGGATTCACGGGTATGGACATCGGGCAGGTGCGGAACCTGGCGGCCCAGATGCGCCAGAAGGCGGAGGAGATCGAGGGCATCGCCAACCAGCTCACGCAGGCGCTCAACTCGGCCCAGTGGGTCGGTCCGGACAAGCAGAAGTTCGAGGGCGACTGGAACAGCCAGTACCGCCAGCAGCTGCGCCAGGTCTGCGACGGCCTGAAGCAGGCCGCCGGGATCGCCGACCAGAACGCGAAGCAGCAGGAAGACGCCTCCAACGCGTGAACCCGTCGGGCGTGATGTCGCGAAGCATCCGCCATCCACACGCATTGCACAGCCGTTGAACCCGATTGCGCGACAAAGCCACATGCTTTTTCGATGCGCCTTGGGCCGCCAAGTTGGCGACATATTCGGCAAGATGGACCTCAATCC
>CAIPVR010000039.1 GCA_903868545.1 uncultured Actinomycetes bacterium | reverse complement strand
GGTGACCCGCACGAAGAGGTCGGACACGCCGTTGGTGTCGCCGGGGACGAGGTTGGACGCAGTGGAGGTGAACGCGACCACCGCTCCTGACCCGCTGATCGAGGCGCCGCCCACCGATCCGTCCCCCGGGACGTTGCCGGTGCCCAACGACAACGGGTTGGCGGGCGCGTCGGGCGTCGGGGGCGGGGTGCACGCCGCGGTGAGTCCGACCAGCGCGGCCACGACGGCGGCCGCTGCTGCGAGCCGCGGCCGGCGCCGGTGGGAGGTGGTCGCCCTCTGCGGCGACCTGCCGCCGCGTGGGCCCCGGTCGGTCGCGCCGAACCCGCGGTCGTGGTGTGTGCCCATCTCGCCTCCCTCGCCCGGTGCCCCAGCCACGGGCACACCATGTCGGAGGAAGCCTTGCACGACTCCCGGCGCCGCTGCCACCGGCCCGGGGTCCGCCGGCGGGCTCCACGACCGGCGACCGGTGCCGGCTCCCGCCGCGGGACCGGCGAGGGGAGGCGGTGGGGTCCCTCAGGGCAGGGGTTCGTCGAGGACCCGCTCGTACGCGATCCGGGTGGACCCGTCGAAGCAGACGAACCGGACCACCTCGACCGTCGTGACGGCCGCCCGCACGGTCGTGACCGCGACGCGTGCGGCGGCCTCGACCGGGTAGCCGTAGACCCCCGTGGAGATCGCGGGGAAGGCCACCGTGGCAGCGCCCACCTCGTCGGCCCTCGCCAACGACTCCCGGTAGCACGAGGCGAGCAGTTCGGCCTCGCCCCGGTCACCGCCGCTCCAGACCGGGCCGACGGTGTGGACGATCCACCGGGCCGGGAGGTCGAAACCGGCGGTGGTCTTCGCCTGGCCGGTGGCGCATCCGCCGAGCAGGCGGCACGCTTCCAGGAGGCCCGGGCCCGCCGCACGATGGATCGCGCCGTCGACGCCGCCGCCGCCGAGCAGCGACGTGTTCGCGGCGTTCACGACCACGTCCACCTGCTCGGTGGTGATGTCACCCTTCACGAGTTGCAGTTCCAAGTACCAACCCCAGGTCGTTGCCGATCACCCGACCGCAGCGAGGCTGCCGGCGCCGCCGCCCGCGTTGCCGCCGGCGATCTGGGCGGCCACGAGGTCGCGCAACCCGAGGTACCCTCGGGCACTGCCAACGCGAATGGCTCGATGACATCAGGTTCGTCTGTCTGACGGATCAGCTGACCTTCCCACACGACTTCCCGGTCGTCACCCCCTCTATGGGTCTCCCGTCCGATCGCCCGACCATTCCGGCGACGTTCACCCGGACGCTTCCCGAGAACCAGAACAGCAACTCGTCCGCTGCATTGCTGTGTGACCGGGCCACCGTCATCTTCGAGTCGACGCTCGCGTCGAGTGGCGAGACCAACTGGTACCAGACCAAGGTCGGCTCCGGCGCCGCACCCACGAAGCTCGCGGACCCGCCACCCTCGGGGGAACTCCTCGGCTGCCTGAGAAGGTGACGGCAGTTCGCGGCGCCGTCACATCGGTCGTCCCGGTGCCGCCGGGACTCCAATACGGCAGGACGCCCGCCGTGGCGGGGATCTGTGCAGCGCGCTCGGAGGGACTCGAACCCCCAACCTTCTGATCCGTAGTCAGATGCTCTATCCAATTGAGCTACGAGCGCCGGTTGGAACCGTCGAACTCTAGACGGGCGGTCGGGCACCGGCCAACGGCCGTCCGGGTCCGGACGCGACGGTGGCCGGGCCGTGCGGCCCGGCCACCGTGCTCGGAGTCCGTTGGACCTTCGGGCAGGTCAGACCCGGCGCGAGCAGACGGGCCAGTGGCCCGGACCGCCGGTGGCCCAGAGCGCCCGGGTCATCCGGTCCTGGTCGGCAGGGGCGGCGGCGGCCGGGTCGATGCCCCGGAGGTGCGGGTAGTGCCGTCCGGCGGTGGCGTTCCAGGTGGAGCGGCTGAACTGGTAGGCGCCGCGGTAGGCGCCGTTGGAGCTGACGGCGTTGTAACGGCCGCCGGACTCGCAGGCCCGGAGTCGGGCGAGGCCGGCCTCGCTGATCGCGTTGGCGAACTTGTCGGCCTGGCGGGCGGCGACGGCGGCCTTGAAGGCGGCCTGCTCCTCGGGGGTGCAGGCGGCGCTCGCCAGCACGAAGCTGCCGAGGGCGGCGATCACGACGAGCGCGCGCGTGGTACGTCGGATGGTCATTGCGGGTTCCTCCATGGGATGCGCTCGGTGGGAGCGACGGGGAGAAGGGAAGTGATGTCGACAGCAGTCACCGGGGGCCCGCTCGCGGATGGGGGCCAGCCACGGTGATCGCCCACTGCCGGGCACCGCTCTTGGTAGGTGGTGACAGTTGTACGACAGACCGTCACACAAATGCAACACCTTGACGGAAAGATGACGGGAGTCACTCCCGCGCTGGGCAACGGTCCGGGCCGTGTCCCGGACGCGGAACGGCCGGGCCCGAGGGCCCGGCCGGTCAGCGGAGAGGGTGGGATTCGAACCCACGGTCGGGTTGCCCCGACACCTCCTTAGCAGGGAGGCCCGATCGGCCAGACTCCGGCACCTCTCCGTTGGCCGGTCACTGTACCGTCTGGGTCCCTGCCCCACGAAGGGGGCACTGCAGTGGGAGGCCGGGATGGGAGAGCAGCTGGACCGCAACGGGCTCGAGGTCCTCACCGAGGACGAGTGCTGGCGCTTCCTCGAGGCGAGCCACATCGGCCGCCTGGCGGTGTCGATCGCCGAGCAACCGGAGATCTTCCCCGTGAACTACGTGGTGCAGGACCGCAGCATCGTGATCCTCACCGCGGAGGGGACGAAGTTCGCCGGTGCCGTGCTCGGGCTGTCGGTCGCGTTCGAGATCGACGCGGCGGACCCGCTCTTCCACACCGGCTGGTCGGTGGTGGTGCGCGGCCGCGCCGTGGAGGTGGAGACCACCGACGAGCTCATGGAGGTGGAGGCGCTGCCACTGCGCCCATGGGGCCGTTGGGACAAGCGTCGCTACGTCCGCATCGTGCCGGAGGTGGTCTCCGGCCGCCGGATCGTGCAGCCGGGCGACGCCGGCGCCATCGCCTCACACTGAGTTCGGCAGCGGGCAGCCCGGCGAACGGGTCGGGTCCAGCCCGCCGTCCCCACCCCGCCGCTCACCACCGGCCAGGAACCCGGAGGCGCAGCGGATCGGCGTTCACGAACCGGTCGTGAGCAACTCCGCGAGACGGGAGGTGTCGATCCGGGCGGGCTCGGTGGCGTCCACGAAGTCGCGGACCAGCCGGGCGAAGCGCCGGGGTTCCTCGCAGTGGGGGAAGTGGCCGACGCCCGGCATCAGCTCCAGCCGGGCGCCCGGCATCGCCTCCAACGCAGCAGTGGCGTGCGAGACGGGGATGATCGGGTCCTCCTCGCCCCACACCACGAGGGTGGGCACCTCGGCCGCCAGGTACAGGCGGTCGCCCGCGCTCACCCGCTGGCCCTGCAGGTCGACCACCGACCGCAGCGTGTGGAGGAACGCAGCGCGTGTGTCGCCGTCGATCAGGCTCGTGTACGACCGCCACATCTCGTTGGTCGCCGCGGCGGGCCGGAGCCCGAGGCGGCCGAACCACCCGGTGACGGTCTCCACCGCGGTGCGCAGCAGCGGCTGGAACGCGAGCGGCAGCACGTACTCCACCCCCGGAAGGGTGAGCGCCCTGAGCACCAGCGCGACCTCGTCGCCGAGGCCGCCGGCGGACACGAGCACCAGGCGCTCCACGCGCTCCGGGTACTGGTACGCGAACTGCATGGCGATGCCACCGCCGAGGCTCTGGCCCACCACCGTGGCGCGCTCGTGGCCGAGCGCCACGAGCAGGTCGCGCAGCAGGCTGGCCTGCGCGCCGAGCGAGTAGTCGCCGCGCGGCTTGGCCGACCGGCCGTGGCCCACGAGGTCGGGTGCGATGCAGCGGAACCGTTCGCCGAGGTCCACCATCGCGGGGACCCACGTGGCCGAGCTGCCGGCCATCCCGTGCACCAACAGCAGGACGGGGGCGTCGGGGTCGTCCGCCGGACCCTCCTCGCGGTAGGCGATCTCGTGGCCGTGGACCTGGACATTCCGGAGCTGCATGGTCACCCTCCCGACGGGCCGGGGATCGACGTTACCGGTCGGGAGGGGGTGGGCCAACGTCCGACGCCGGATGACGCGTCCCCGGGACGGATCGGGTGAGGGCCGGGGACCGCGTTCGAGGGTCGGGGCCGCTACCGTCGACCGTGGGAAGGAGGGGCGCCGGCACCACGCGCGCCATCGGCCGCGCCCGACCAGCAGAGGCCCGCCCGCACGATGGACACCACTCCTCCCCCCGGCGACACCCCGGTGGACACCGATGCCCCGCCGCCCGACACCCTCGAGCAACTCCGGCGCCGTGCCCTCAGCGGTGCCGTGGGGGTCGCCCGGGTGTTCGCGGAGCTACGAGACCTGGAGACGGCGGCCCACCTCGACCGGGTGGCAGGCCTCGCCCGGCGGATCGCCGAGAGGGTCGGGCCGGCACGTGGTCGCGACCGGGAATGGATCGAACGGCTGCACCTGGTCGCACCCCTACACGACATCGGGAAGGTGGGGATCCCCGACGCCATCCTCCTGAAGCCCGGTGCGCTCGACCCGGACGAGTGGGCGGTGATGCAGACCCACACCACGCTCGGCGAGCGAATGGTCGTCGAGATGGCCGAAGGCCTCGAGATGGTGGATCCCGAGGAGTTGGCGATGATGCGCAACGTGACGCTCCTGCATCACGAGACGCTCGACGGGGGCGGCTACCCCCTCGGCCTCCGCGGCGCGGAGATCCCCGACGAGGCGAGGATCATGGCCGTGGCCGACGTCTACGACGCCCTTCTCCGGCCGCGGCCCTACAAGCAGGGATGGGAGCGGTCGCGGGTCCACGAGCACGTGCGGGAGCTCGTGGTCACCGGCCGCCTGGACGGCGACTGCGTCGAGGCCCTGCTCGACCACCCGTCCGACTGATCCGGCGACCTACCCTCCGGCCCATGCTGTCGGAGCACCCTTCGCCGTTCGGCCCCCGCTGGCGGGCCCGCTGGATCTGGGCGGGTCGGCCCGCCATCCGCACCGAGACCGCCACCCGACCGGTGCTCGACGACCCGGCGGACCGGGTGGTGCTGCTCCGTCGACGGCTCGACGTCGGGGATGTCCCGGCCACGGTGCCGTGCCGGGTGTGGGCCGACGGCCGGTACGTGCTGCGGGTCAACGGCACCGAGGTGGCGCGGGGACCGGTGCGCGCCGATCCCCGGCAGGCCCACTACGACGTGGTCGACCTCGCGCCGCACCTGGAGCCGGGGGAGAACGTGCTCGCGCTCCAGGCCCGTCACTTCGGTGCCGCCACCTCTTGGTGGGTGCCCGTCCCACCCAGCTACTCGCTCGGCGCCGGGTCCGTGGTGCTGGAGGCGCTGGTCGGCGACGAGTGGTTGGTGTCCGACCGCGGCTGGCGGGCCGCGCCGGGCGAGGCGTGGACGCCGGTGCCCGTGCCCGGCGACGTGGCGTGCCTGCCCCTCGAGTCCTTCGACGCCCGCCGCCACCCGCACGGCTGGGACCGCCCCGGCTTCGACGACACCTCGTGGGCTCGGGCGGTGGAGATCCAACCGATCCACACCGGTGCGCGATCCGACCCCCATCCCCCCAGCGAGCCGTTCGGGATGCTGCGGCCACCGGTCCGCGTGGCGTTCCCCGGCGGCGCCGTGCACCCGGCGGCGGAGGTGGGCACCGGCGCGGTCGCCGGCGCGGCGCTGCTGCCGGACCCGGTGGCCCAGGTGCTGGCCGACGAACACGCGCCGGTGGCGGCCGCGGGCGGCCCGGCGGACGTCACCCGCACCGCGTTCGACCTCGGCCGCATCGCGGCCGGCACGGTGCGCCTCGAGTTCGACGCGCCGTCGGGCACCGTGATCGACCTCGCCGCCGCGGAGCACGTGGACGCCGACGGGCGCCTCGTCACGCTCGGCCAGCACGCAGGCCTGCGGGTGGTGGCCGCCGGGGGAGGCCCGGAGACCTTCGAGTCGCTCGACGTGATCGGCGCCCGCCACCTGCACGTCACGGTCCGCAACCCGTCGCCGGACCAGCCGGTGGGCCTGTCGGTCGCCGTGGCCGACCGTCACCGTCCCCGCCCCGACGGTGCCGCCTTCGAGTGCTCCGACCCGTCGCTGAACCGCATCTGGGAGGTGGGCCTGCGCACGGTGGACCTCTGTGCCCTCGACGCCTACGTCGATTGCCCCACCCGCGAGCAGCGTGCGTGGACGGGCGACTCCGTGGTGCACCAGATGGTGGACCTCGTGGCCAACCCCGACTGGTCGATGGCCCGGTGGCACCCGCAGCTCGCGGCAGCGCCCCGCGTCGACGGCATGCTGGCCATGGCCGCGGCGTCGGACTTCGCGGCGGACGACCGCACGTTCGTGCCGGACTGGTCGCTGCACTGGGTGCGGTCGGTGTGGAACCTCCACCGCTACACCGGCGACCGCGAGCTGGTGGCCGAACTGCTCCCGGTGGCGGAGCGGACGTTGCGCTGGTTCGAGCAGTACCTCGACGGGGGACTGCTGCGCCACGTGTCGGGCTGGATGCTGCTCGACTGGTCGAGCGTCTATTCCGACGACTGCTCCTCGGTGCTCAACGCCCTGTGGGCCCGGGCGCTCGAGGACCTGGCCGACATGGCCCGCTGGATCGGCAACGAGGGCACCGCCGCGTGGGCCGAGCGACGGCGAGCGGACGTGGCCGCGTCCTTCGACGTGTTCTGGGACGAGGCCCGTGGCGTGTACGTGGACCACGCGGTGGAGGGTGTCGCCCGACCGGTGGCGGCCCAGCACGGCGGTGCCGCGGCGCTGGCCGCGGGGATCGTGCCCGCCGAGCGGGTCGACCGGGTGGTGCGGCGACTCGTCGACCGGACCACGTTGGTGCGCCACTCCTGGGTGATGGACCCGCTCACCGTGGACGGCGGTTCCGACGGGTTCGTGCACCTGGTGATGGGCTACCCCGAGCCCACGTGGGACCTCGAGCACGAGATGGTCGAGGCGCAGCCGTTCTTCCGCTACGTGGTGCACGACGGCCTCGCCCGGGCCGGGCGGGCCGACCTGGTGGCCGGCCTCTGCCGCGACTGGCAGGTCTTCATCGACGCCGGCGAGACCACGTGGCCGGAATGCTGGCAGGGGGGCACCCGGTGCCACGGCTGGTCGTCCACCCCTACCCGAGACCTCGTGGTGCACACCCTCGGCATCACCCCGGCCGAACCCGGCTACGCCGCGGTGCGGGTGGTGCCGTCGCTCGGCGACCTCGAGTGGGCCCGGGCACGGGTGCCCACCCCCCACGGGTTCGTGACCGTCGAGGCCTCGGCCGACGGCCGCGTGGAGGTGGACTCGCCGGTGCCGGTGGTCGGCCCCGGCGCCTGAGCCGTTAGGGTGATCCACCCCGGGAGGGATGGCAGAGCGGACGAATGCGACGGTCTTGAAAACCGTTGGGCCCTCACGGGTCCCGTGGGTTCGAATCCCACTCCCTCCGCTGCTGCGGGATCCCTTGTGGCACAAGGGATCCGGGCGTTCGGCCCGGAACTGGACTGGTGTCCAACTCCGGGCCGATTTCGCCCTCTGCCCGTGGTGTGCCCGTGGGAACGGTTCCCAGTGGCGGGCGACGGCGGGGGTCATCCCCCGAGGGGCTCTGTGGCACGCTGTCGGCGGCGATGAACCTCGAGGGGGAATCTGTGAAGCATCCTGCGCTGTGCCGCGCCGGCACCGTCCGTCCTGCCGCGTGGCTGGTCGCACTGGCCGTGGTGGCCACTGTGGCCGCGGCGTGCGTGGCCCCCCCGGCGCCGACCACCACGACCACCACCTCGACCACGACCACCACCACCCTGGTGCCGGCGAACCGCGACGCCATCTGCAAGGTGTGGGACGAGCGCTACCGGGTCGACGGCACGGGCGTGCCGATCGCACCGACGGCGCCGTTCGTGTACGGCCTCGACGCCGCCACGGTGCTGCAGTCGAAGGGCGAGGTGATCCGCCGCGGAACGTCCTGCACCGACCCGGACGCCTCGCTGGACTTCCGGAACGCGGAGATCATCGGGCGCGACCTCTACTTCCCCATCGGCAACTCGGCCGACGGCCCCCAGCTCAAGCCGCTGCCCTTCTCACCCACCCTCGCTCCGGGCCAGGCGCAGGCCCCCAACGTGGAGATCCTGTCCCTCGGCGTGGAGCTCACCCCGAACGGCATCCGCATCTACGGCTCGATCCGGGTGACGGCGGCGGGAGCCGTCTCCACGCTCTCGTTCGACGGCACGTTCCTGAACCTCGAGAACTTCAGCGTCACGGTCAGCGGCCGGCTCGACCTACCGGGACTGGCGGCCGATCCGCTGAGGGTCACGGGCACCTTCGTGCGGGCCGGCGGCCTCAACACCTTCACCTTCGACGCCCGGGTGCCCGACCTGCAGGTGGGCGACGTGCGGGTGCGCGACGCCCAGGTGCTGTTGACGGCATCCACCTCCACCGGACTCCACCTGTTGGTGCAGGGCGACGTGCAGGTGCAGGCCAACCGGGTGGCGGCCCGCCTCGAGGCCGACCTCGATGCCGACGGCGCGCTCCGCAACGTCGACGGCTTCCTCGACGTGTCGCTCTCCGGCGCGCAGCCGGACGGGAACGTCGCCGCACTCTCGGGGCGGATCACCTTGCGGGGTGACGCCACCGGGGTGTCGGCGTCGTTCCTCGGCTCCGGGTCGTTCGGCCGCGACACCGTGGCCCGTGCCGCCGGCACCGTGAGCGTGGAGGCCTCCGGAGTGGTGGTGATCGACGGCCAGTTCGACGTCAACCAGGGCGGCTCCGCCCTGACCCTCCGTGGCACGCTCCGCTATGACCCCACCGGGGCCACGCCGAACCTCGCGGCCACGGCGGAGGGCGCGTACACCGGGGTGACCGACACCGGTGAGGTGGTCGAGGTGCGCGGATCGATCACCACCACGGTGGTGGGCGGCACCGTCACCACGACGATCGACGGCGACCTCCGGGTCGGCACCCTGCTCGGTCGGGGTTCCGCGCTGGTGGAGACCGACGGTCGCAGCACGCTGCTGGCGTTCAACGGGTCCATCCGCGCCGGCAGCCTGCGTGCCAGCGCCAATGGCACCATCTCGATCTCCGACGGCGTCCTCACCGGCCTGTCGCTCACCGGAGCGATCACGGGCGGCGACGTCGGCAGGGGGGCCCTGTCCGGCTCGCTCGCCGTGTCGGGTGACCGTGACGGCCTCCGCCTCGCGGTGGACGGCCGGTTCCAGGCCGACGGCGCGGACGTGTCGGGGATCATGAGCCTGTCGCTCGACAACACCGGGACCCTCCGCAGCCTGCGCGGCTCGCTGAGCGGCACGCTGACCGACACGGTGCGCTCCGTGGCCTCGTTCAATGGTCTCGTGGTGGTGGACGACGCCGGGCTCCGGGCCACCGGCACCGGCGTGCTGGTGGCGCCCGGCGTGGTGTCGGCCGCCGTGTCCGGCTCGCTCGTGGTGGATCCGGGCTCCGGACCGGTGCTGAACCTCCGCGGCCAGGCCGTCGTGTCCTCCGGGACCAAGCGGCTCTCGGGCGACATCAGCGTGGTGAACAACGAGCTCACCATGCTGCGGGCCGGAATGGTCTACCCGCCGATCTTCCCGGGCATCGAGAACGAGCGCCTCTGGGTGCGCATCCGCCAGGGAGCGGCCGGTGACTGCGTGAACTTCCAGTTGCTCGAGGCCACCTTCCTGATCGGGCTCTTCAACAACTGGCGCATCGCCCTGGCCGACCTGGCCTGCCCGGGCTGAGTCCCCCGGCTCAGGACCCGGCGCCGCCCGGCCACCACGCCGGCCCTGCGAGGAACACGAACGGGGGACCGGTAGCGTCCGACGTGGATGGAGCCGACCCGAACTCCGCGGACCGGCCTCACACGGCGGAACCTGCTGCGCACAGGCCTCGGGACGACGGCCGGGCTGACGGTCGCGGCGTGCTCGGGTGGCGAGATCGCCGGACGACGTGGTGGGAACGTCCCGACACCGGTCGGCGTCGTGCGGACGTCGTGGTCCACCGACCCGTGGACCCTCGGGAGCTACTCCTACCTGGGTGTGGGAGCCACCCCGGACCTGCGGGTGACGCTCGGGACGGCGGTCGGTGGCGGCGTGCTCCACCTGGCCGGCGAGCACGTGGCCATCGACCATCCCGCCACCGTCCACGGCGCGGCCGAGTCCGGTGACCGGACGGCCGACCGGATCCTCGCCGCCGCCGACGGGCCGGAGCGGATCGTCGTGGTCGGCGCCGGCGTCGCCGGCGCCACGGTCGCCCGCCGGCTGGCGGACGGAGGTCATGAGGTCCTGGTGGTGGAAGGCCGGGACCGGGTCGGCGGCCGCATCGACACCGTGCGGCCGGCCGGCTGGGCCATGCCGGTCGAACGAGGAGCGAGCTGGGTGCACGACATCGCAGCCGGCGGCCTCGCCGGCGAACTCGCCCGACTCGAGGTGGGGACCGTCCCGTTCGACTACGGCGGCACGGTCCTCCGGCCCGACGGCACCACCGAATCGCTGGAGGAGGCGGCGGTCGTCCCGGAACGCGCTCTCGCCACCGCGCTCGAGTGGGCCGAGGGCCGGCGCGACGACGTGTCGCTGACCGAGGCGTTGGTGCGTTCCGGCGCCGCTGCCGACCCGGCGGAGCTCGACCGGTTCCTCCGCGACGAGATCGTGACCGAGTACGGGGCCGACCCCGCCGAGCTGTCCGCCCGGGCGGGACTGGCCGAGGGGACCGAGGGCGACGACGTGCTCGTGCTCGGCGGGTACGCGCGGCTCGTCGAGGATCTGCTGGACGGGGTCCCCACCGAACTCGGGTGGCCGGTGGCCGAGGTCGCCCATGGACCCGACGGTGCCATCGTGACCGCCGTCGACGGGCGCTCGGTCGTCGGCGACCGGGTCGTGGTCACCCTGCCGCTCGGGGTCCTCCGGGCAGGCACCGTGCGGTTCGATCCCGCGCTCCCCGCCGACCACCGAAGTGCGATCGAGGGACTCTCGATGGGCCTGCTCGACAAGTTGTGGCTCAGATGGGACGAACGCTGGTGGGGCGACCACGGCCGACGGTGGTCGCGCACAGCACCCGCTGACGATCCCTACGTCGAGTGGTACGACCTCTCGGACCTTGCCGGGCAGGCGGTGCTGCTCGCCCTGGTCGGCGGCTCCGTCGCCCGGGAGTGGGCGACGAGGTCGGACGAGGAGGTCCTCGCCGCCGCGCTCAGGTCGCTGCAGGCGTTCCGCGACGCCGGCTGGTAGCCGGGCTCGGAGCCCACCCGTCGGGTGGCGCCGACGGTCACGCCGGGTCGGTGTCGTCTCCGGCGACCGGGTGGATCCGGCCGTCGACGAGCTCGAGCACCACGTCCATCGGCACGAGCTGCTCCCGGTGGTGGGTGATCACGAGCGTGGACCGGCCCCGCCGGGCCGCGAGCACCCGCTCGAGGAGCTCACGCTCCGCCGGCGGGTCGAGGTGCGCGGTGGCCTCGTCGAGCACCAACAGGTCGGCGTCGCGCAGCACGGCCCGGGCCACGAGCAGGCGCTGGCGCTCGCCGCCGCTGAGATGGTCGCCATCGGGGCCGACCGGCTCGTCGAGCCCGAGCGGCAGGTCCCGAACGAACGTGTCGAGGCCCACCACGGCGAGCGCGTCGTGCAGGCGGTCGTCGGTCGCGTCGGGGTCCGCGAGGAGGAGGTTGTCGCGCACGGTGCTGTCGAACACGTGGTCGTGCTGGGCCACGAGGGCGACACGGCGGCGCACCTCCGCGGTGGCGGCCCGGTGCAGCTCCACCCCCCCGAGGCGGATCGTGCCGTGGTGGTGGTCGCGGAACCGCAGCAGCAGGTCGGCCAGCGTGGACTTCCCGGCGCCGCTCGCGCCGGTGAGCGCCGCGACCGTGCCCATCGGGAGATCGAGGTCGGCGTCGTGCAGCACCGCCGGCCCGTCGGGCGTGTGGCGGAACGTGAGGCCGCGCACCTCGAGCGCGCCGTTCTCCGGTGGCGCCGGCGACCCCGGGTCCGTCACGGCCGGCGGCCGGTCCGTGAGGTCGAAGAGGCGCCCGGCCGCGGCGCGGGTGCGCTGCAGGTGCTCCGCGGCGAGCGCCACCGGGGCCACCGCCTCCACCGCGGCCACAGCCACGAGCGGCAGCACGGCGAGGGCCACGCCGTCGAGCCGACCCCGCTGCACCAGCTCGGCGCCGAGCGCCAGTGCGGCGCTCGCCGAGAGCACGCCGAGCGTGGCGGTGATGCCCGCCACCGCACCGCGGGCCGATGCGAGCCGCCGACGCGACCGCCCGAGGCGCTCGTCGAGGTCGGCCACCTGCGCCGCCCACGCGCGTTCGGCACCCGCCACCACGAGCTCGTCGAGGCCGGCGAGCCCGCCGGTCAGTTCGGCGCCCAGCGCGGCGCGATCGGTCACCACCCGGGCTGCGTTCGTGCGCACGGCCCGCCGAGCCACGAGCGGCACCGCGATGCCGGCGACGACCAGGAGCGCGGCCAGCAGCAGGCCCGCCGCCGGGTCCAGCGCACCGAGCGCCGCGACGGCCAGCGCAGCGGTGGCCGCGGCGGCGAGCGGCGGCACCGCCACCCGCAGGTAGAAGTCCTGCAACTCGTCCACGTCGTCGGCCAGGCCGGTGAGCACTTCCCCCCGCCGCCGCTCCTCGAACAGTGCCGGACCGACCGGTGCGAGGGAGCGGAACACCCACGTGCGGATCCGGGTGGTCACCCGGAACGTGGCGAGGTGACCCACGTAGCGCTCGGCGTAACGGGCCGCGGCGCGCACGGCGGCGCACAGCCGGACCCAGGTGATGGCGAGGCCCAGCGCCGCGGTGGTGCTCACCAGGGCGGAGCGCGAGATGAGCCAGCCGGCCGAGCCCACGAGCGCCACCCCGGCGACGGCGGTGAGGGCGGCCAGCGCCACCACCAGCACCAGCCGGCGCCGTTCGGGGCCGGCGAGCCGCAGCAGTCGCCGGATCACCGTCCGGCTCCCGTGCCGTCGGGCAGCCGGCCGTCGCGCCGGCCGGCCACCAGGTCACGGTAGGTGGGGCATCCCGCGAGGAGCTCGTGGTGGGTGCCCTCACCCACCACCCGGCCGGCGTCCAGCACCACGATGCGGTCGGCCAGGCGCGCCGTACGCAGCCGGTGGGCGATCACCAGCGCGGTGCGGCCGTCGAGCAGGTGGGCCGCCGCGTCGAGCACCGAACGTTCCGTGCGCAGGTCGAGGTGGGCGGTGAACTCGTCGAGGACCACCAGGGGTGCGTCGCGGAGCCAGGCCCGCGCGATGGCGAGGCGTTGGCGCTGACCGCTGCTGAGGGTGGTGCCCTCCTCGGAGAGCACGGTGTGGGGGCCGTCGGGGAGCGCCGCCACGAAGCCGTCGGCACCAGCGGCTGCGAGGGCGGCGGTCACGGCCTCGTCCGGCGCGTCGTCCCGTCCGAGGCGCACGTTGTGGGCCACGGTGCCGGCGAACACGGTGGGGGACTGTGGCACCCACGCGACCGACCGGCGCCACGCCACCGGGTCGAGGGCGGCCAGGTCCGTGCCGCCGGCGCGGACGGTGCCGGTGTCGGGTCGGCGGAGGCCGAGCACGAGGGCGGCCACGGTGGACTTCCCCGCGCCGCTCGGGCCCACCAACGCCACGTGCTCGCCCGGCCCGATCCGCAGGTCCACCCCGTCGAGGGCGGGGCGGGTGCGGTCGTGGTGGACCGTCACGCCGACCAGTTCGAGCGGCGCCACGACGGGGATGGGGGCGACCGGCGGTCCGGTCCCCGGCCCTGCGGTCGGCCCTGCGGTCGGCCCTGCGGCCGGCCCTGCCGTTCGCCCGGTGATGGGCACCGGAGCCGGCTCGGCCGGCGGTGCGAGCCGGGGGGCGAGTTGCCGCCACGCCGCCTCTCCGGACTGGCCGGCGTGGTACTCCACCGCGAGGCGCCGCAGCGGCATGAAGAACTCGGGCACCACCACGAGGGTGGCCAGGGCCACGCGGAACGACAGGCCGCCGTCGATCATGCGGAAGCTCACCGTCACCGCCACGAGCGCGGTGGCGGCGGTGGCGGCCCACTCCAGCACGAGGGAGGTCTGGAACGCCGTGCGCAGCACGTCCATGGTGGTGGCGCCGTGGCGACGGCCCACCTCCTCGATGGCATCGGCCGCGTCGTCGGCCCGGTCGTTGGCCGCGAGCGGGCGGAGCCCCTGGAGCAGGTCGAGGAAGAACCCGTGCAGCCACGTGAGCTCGGCCAGGCGCAGCGCGGTGAGGTCGCGGGTGCGGCGGCCGATCAGCGCGAGGAGCACCACCATCATCGGTCCGGCGAACAGCAACACCAGCGAGCTCAGCGGGTCGAGCGTCAGGACCACCACGAACACCAGCAGCGGGCCCACGGCGGCCAGCAGGAGGGCGGGCACGAACCGGGCCACGTAGTCGTCGAGGGCGTCCACCCCGGGGCCGAGGTCACCCCCGGTCGTCCCGGTCGGGGACGGACCGCCGCGATCGACCGTGTCGAGCGGGTCGGCGGTGCCCGTCGGGTCGGCCGTGCCCGTCGGGTCGGCGGTGCCCGATGCACGGGCTGCAGTCCCCGTGCCGCCCTGTGCTCCGACGGCCGCGACGGTGGCCCGCAGCAACCGGCGGCGGACGGCCCGGCGCACGCGGTCGGCCCCCCCGGCCGCGGCGCGGACGCCGACCCACTGCAGGAGCCCGCGGGCCAGTCCGAGCGTGGCGGCCGCCGTCAGGAGCGGGACCAGGTCGCCGGGGGGTCGTCCGCCGCGGAACACGTCGTCCACGCCGTGGGCCACCAGCACCAGCGCCGCGACGAGGGCCGCGAGCGCGCCCAGGTCGGCGGCCGCGCCCAGTGCCACCGCGGGACGCGCCGCCGGGTCGGTCGACAGCACCTCCCGCATCGTCCGTCCCGGCCCGCTCACCGGGAGCCCCACCCGGAGTCGCACGGCCACGCACCGGCCATGGGGTGCTGCCCGCCACCCGAGTCGCACGGCGACGCACCGGCCGGCCGGCTCAGTAGCTGTCCTCGTCGAGGCGCACGCGGCCGCGGAAGAAGTAGTAGACGCCGCCGGTGTACATGAGGACGAACGGCAGGCCGATCACCGCGATCACCAGCATCACCGTGAGGGTCTCGCTCGTCGACGCCGCGTTGTAGATCGTGAGGCTGCGGTCCGGGTCGTTGGAGGCCGGGAGCATCACCGGGTAGAGGGCGGCGGCCACGCTCGCCATCAGCAGGCCGATCATGGCGGCCGACGCCGTGAACGCCCGGCCGTGGGCGTGCGTGCGGATCGACCGCCACGCCACCAGCACGGCCACGAACGCAGCGGCGGGGAACACGGCGGTCCACGGCCGGTCCCGGTAGTTGCGGGCGAACTCCTCGTCCAGGAGGAGCGTCCAGCCCACCAGCGCGGTCATCACCACGAAGAACGCCACCATCAGCCGCGGCACCAGGTGTTCCACCCGTGCGAGCAAGTCGTCCTCCAGCTTCATGGTGAGGAAGATCCCGCCGTGGAGCGCCAGCATCAGCACGGCAGCGACGCCGAGCGCCAGTGCGTACGGGGAGAACAGCGCGGTGAACTCCACGGTGAGGTTGCCCTGCGCGTCGATCGGCACGCCGCGCAGCACGTTGGCGAGCGCCACGCCGAGGACGAAGGCGATGCCGGTCGACGACACCGTGAAGAACGTGTCCCACGTGCGCCGCCAGCGGGCACCGGGTCGCTGGGAGCGGAACTCGATCGCCACCGCCCGGAGGATGAGCACCAGCAGCACCGCCATCAACGCCAGGTAGAACCCGGAGAACAGCGACGCGTACACGATCGGGAACGCGGCGAACAGCGCCCCGCCGCCGAGCACGAGCCACACCTCGTTGCCGTCCCAGACCGGACCGATGCTGTTGAGCAGCACGCGGCGGTCGTGGTCGGTGCGGGCGACGAACGGCGACAGCATGCCCACACCGAGGTCGAAGCCGTCGAGGATCACGTACCCGCCGAGGATCACCACGTAGAGCACGAACCACACCTGGTTGAGCCACACCGTTCAGCCCACCCGGCCCGACGCCCGGGGGCGGCGGGCGAAGATCTCGCCGAAGCTGTCGGGCAGGGAGGCGAGCTCCTCCTCGTCGGGCTCGTCGGGCGGGCCGGCCACGATCTTGCGGTGCAGCAACCACAGGAACACCCCGAGCAGCAGCGCGTAGACGACCACGAAGCCCACGAGCGAGATGGCCACGGTGGTGGCGGACACGTTCGGTGACACGGCGTCGGCGGTGCGGAGCTCCTCCCACACGACCCACGGTTGCCGTCCGAACTCCGCGGTCCACCAGCCCGTCATGATGGCGGTCATCACGAGCGCGACGTTGACGACGAGCAGCCGCTGCACCCACCTCGAGGTGAGCAGTCGACGCCGCCACGCCATGAACGCGACCAGGGCGCTGACGCCGACGAACAGCATCCCGAGGTCGATCATGGCGTGGTACGCCTGGAACACGACGTTGGTGGGGGGCCGGTCGTCGGCCGGGAAGGCGGTGAGGCCCTGCACCTCGGTGTCGGGGCTGAAGCCCACGAGGATGCTGAGCAGGCACGGGATCGACAGTCCCGTGGTGCTCTCCTCCGCCGTGTCGACCCATCCGACGATGTACATCGGCGCGCACGTGCGTGTGTCCCACACGCCTTCCATCGAGGCCAGCTTCACCGGCTGGTTCCCGGCCACCGTGGTGGCCTGCTGCGCGCCGAACACCGCCACCTGTAGCACCGACAGCACGCAGAAGACCGGCAGCGCCACCTTCAGCATCGGCCGGGCGAGGTCGGTGTGGCGGTCCCGCAGGAGGTACCAGGCGGCCACGCTCGCCACCATCGCGGCGCCGAGCATCCAACTCGCCACCAGCACGTGCGCGAGGCGGGGCAGGAACGACGGGGTGAACACCACCTCGGCGAAGCTGGTCATCACCGCCTGCGGCCCGTACGGCCCGTCGATCACCTCGTAGCCCTGCGGGGTCTGCATCCACGAGTTGGCCATCACGATCCAGAGGGCGCTGAAGTGCGCGCCGAGCACCACCATCGACGTGGCGAAGAGCCACATCCGGTTCCCGAGCTTGCTCGCCCCGAACAGCATGAGACCCAGGAAGCCCCCCTCGAGCATGAAGGCGAAGATCCCCTCGGCGGCGAGCAGGCTGCCGAACACGTTGCCCACGAAGCGCGAGTACACCGACCAGTTCGTGCCGAACTGGAACTCCATCACGATGCCGGTGGCCACTCCCATCGCGAAGATCAGCCCGTAGATCCGCACCCAGAACATCGACAGGCGCCGCCACGTCGGGTCACCGGTGCGCACGGACTGCACGCCGAACACCACGAGCAGCATCCCGACGCCGAGCGACAGCGGCGGGAAGATGAAGTGGAAGCTGACCGTGAGGCCGAACTGGATCCGGTCGAGCAGCTCCGCGGACACTTCGCGAACCTAACGAACCCGGGTGGTGGCGGGAACGATCGGCGGTGCCGATCGGGACGGGGCAGTGGTCAGCCGGTGGGCGGCGTGCACGAGCCGGGGCTCTCGCACCACTGCAGCCGGCCCGTGTTCGAGTTCCAGGGCGAGCACGTCCCTGTCAGGACGCACGGCTCGACGTTGTCGGCGCAGATCGGCACCCTCGCCGGGTTCAGGTCGGGGATGTAGGTGTCGGTGCCGCTCGAGAAGGGGACCATGATCTCGGTGAAGCTGTAGATCGCCTGGTTGTCGGTGTTCTGGGCGACCACCTGGAAGGAACACGCCGTCCCCGCGTCCCGACAGAAGTCCAGTTCGGGCATCTGGTCCTTCGCGAGGTTGATCGTCCCGTTGTTGCACGTGGTCATGGCGGACCCATTGCTGGCGAAGAGTTGGATCCCGAGCGTCGGCGGGGGGAAGTCCGGGTTCACCCGGAGGGGACACGAGAGCGACACCTGGAAGGCGGCACCCGTGTCCTGGATCTGGAGGTAGATGTCCTGGCTGAACTCGATCTCGTTGAAGTACTCGATGTTCGTCTCGTCCGCGGGGGAGACGTCGCAGTCGTCGGCCAGCGCCACGTCATCGACGAACAGCGAGGCGCGGCCCATGCGGGCCGGCAGCGTCGTGCCGGCGGGCTCCAGGACCTTCAGGCCCACCCACAGGCGCCCGTTCTCCACGCCGGCGCCACGGCTCACCTCACACACCGCCGTGCGCGGGGTGTTCGATCCGTCCCAGTACGTGAGGACCGCGTTCGGTGGGTCCTTCTCGAACGAGTTGCGGCCGCGCTGGTGGAACAGTGTCGCGAACGCCCCGGGCGAGAACACCCGGCTCGTGCGGTTCGGGCGGTCGGTGAAGGCCTGCACCGAACCGGTGGGAATCGAGAGGCGTCCGGTCGTCGCGTCGAAGGTGGACTCACCTTCCGACTGGACCGCGAACAGCCACTCCGGCGGGGCTGACTTCCCCTCCCGCGCGGCCGGGTCGCCCAGTGCCCGCCCGTCGCCGGGACCGTCGTCGGTGCAGGCCACTGCGCCCAGCACGGCCAGGAGCGTCAGTGCAGCCGCGGCCCCCGTCCACCGCCGTCTCGGTGCGTTGCCCATCAGGTCCTCCCCTGGTCCGATCCCCTTCGCGTCGGCCGCGGCGCCGGGGAGGTGAGGGGTCGGGGGTCGGAACGGATCAGGAGATCTGGGAGCGGATCCCGCGGACCCACTCGTCGGCGTCGCGCCGCGCCGCGTCCGCGTCGTCGCGACGGGCCGGGCCGGCCTCACCCGCGGCGGGGTAGGAGCCGAGGAACTTCACGTCGGCCTGGGTGGCCTTGAGCGACCGCAGGCAGTCGGCCACCACCTCGTCGGCCACGTGGCCCTCCAGGTCGAGCAGGAAGCAGTAGTCGCCGAGCGAGGTCTTGGTGGGCCGGCTCAGCAAGAGCGTCAGGTTGATCGAGCGGGCGGCGAACTCCTGGAGGATCGCCAGCAGTGACCCGGGCCGGTCGGCCTGCTGGTACACCACCACCGACGACTTGTCGTGGCCGGTGGGTGCGGGGACACCGGAGGGGGCCACGAGCACGAAGCGGGTGCGGTTCTCCGGGTGCGACTCGATCTCGGGCGCCGCCACGTCGAGGCCGTACACCTCCGCGGCCCGGGCGTTGGCGATCGCCCCCACCGACGGGTCCGCGAGCGCCGAGCACGTCTCGGCGGCCTCGGCGGTGGAGTTCGCGGCCGTGAGTTCCACGCCGGGGAGGTGCTCGCGCAGCCACGTGCGGCACTGCGCGGCGGCCACGGGGATCGACAGCACCCGCTTCACCCCGCCCACCGGCGCCCCCGGCACCGTGAGCAGGTTCAGGCTCACCGGCTCCACCAGTTCCCGCTGGACGAGGAGGTCGACGTCGAAGGACAGCGTGTCGATCGTGGCGTTCACCGTGCCCTCGATCGCGTTCTCGATCGGCACCACTCCTGCGTCCGCGTCACCGTCCTGCACGGCGAACAGGACGTCGGCCATCGTCGGGTACGGGAGGAGTTCGGCGCTCGCCAGGTCGGGTTCGCGGAGGAGCGCCTGTTCGGTGAACGTGCCGGCCGGGCCCAGGTACGCGACGCGGGCGTAGGTGCTCGGCGGGGTGTCCATCCCTGCAGGCTACCGACCGGCCTGCCCCGGCACGGCGCCCCATTTAGCATCCGTCCCATGAGCGCCACCGATGCCGGCCCCCGCACCAGCCACCTCGCCCCTGTGTGGTTCAGCGTGACCGACCTGCAGGTGGCTTCCGGTGAGGGATGCTGGATCACCACGGTCGAGGGCGACCGCTACCTCGACTTCACCTCCGGCATCGCGGTCACGTCCACCGGCCACTGCCACCCCGCGGTGGTGGAGGCGATCCGGGCCGAGGCCGGTCGGTTCGTGCACGCCCAGGTGAACTGCTACCGCCACGACCTGCTCGAGCCGCTCGCGGAGCTGCTCGACACCATCACGCCGGCGGGGATCGACACGTTCTTCTACTGCAACAGCGGCGCCGAGGCGACGGAGGGTGCGGTGAAGCTGGCCCGGCAGGCCACCGGCCGGCCGAACGTGATCGTGTTCCAGGGCAGCTTCCACGGCCGCACCCACCTGGCGATGGCCATGACCACGTCGAAGACCTCGTACCGGGCGGGTCACCACACCCTCCCGGGCGGGGTGTTCCCCGCACCGTTCCCCCACACCGTGGGCACCGGGCTGTCGGAGGACGAGGCGGTGGCGCAGGCCCTCGACGGTGTGCGGTACCTGCTGGCCAGCCAGACGGCACCGACGGAGACGGCGGCGATGATCCTCGAGCCCGTCCTCGGCGAGGGCGGCTACCACCCGGCCCCGGCGGCGTTCCTCCGTGGGCTGCGGGAGATCTGCGACGAGCACGGGATCCTGTTCGTCGCGGACGAGGTGCAGAGCGGGTTCTGCCGCACCGGCCGGATGTTCGCGATCGAGGAGTCCGGTGTGCGGCCCGACATCCTGGTGATGGCGAAGGGGATCGCGAGCGGCTTCCCGTTCGCGGCGATCGGCGCCCCGGCGGAGCTGATGGACCGTTGGCCGGTGGGTTCCCACGGCGGCACCTACGGCGGCAACCCGATGGGGTGCGCGGCGGCGATCGCCACGATCGGCGTGCTCACCGCCGACGGGTTCCTGGCCAACGTGAACGCCCGCGGCGACCAGCTGCGCGCCGGCCTGCGTGAAGTGGCGTCTCGTCACCCGGTGCTGGCCGACGTGCGCGGGCCCGGCCTGATGGTGGCCGCGGAGTTCCGTGACCCGGCCACGGGTGCGCCCGACGCGGGCCGCACCGCGGCGGTGATCGGGCACTGCCGCGACGAGGCCCGGCTGCTGCTCATGGGCGCCGGCACCTGGGGCAACGTGATCCGATTCATGCCGCCGCTCGTGGTGGACGACGCGGAGATGGCGCTGGCCGTGGACGCGGTCGCGGCCGCTGTCGACGCCACCGCCTGACCCCACCGCCTGACCCCACCCACCCCCCCGGGGAATAGGGGTCCTCGGGTAGCTCAGAGCGCCCCGAACCGCCGAGAACGCGGAATGGGGCCGCGGGCGTCAGCCCGAGCGGGCGTGGCGCCAGAGGGCTCGGTAGCTCGGCCACTCCAGACCGGGCCGGACGTAGCCCGCCGCCTCCAGTTCCTGCTGCAACCGGGGCAGGTGTGAGAACGGCACCCCGATGTCGACGTGGTGGGCGAGGTGCCAGCCGGTGTTGAACGGCACCATCCAGAACCGGGCGGTGGGCGACTGCCGCACCTGGTGCGTGGTCACCCGCCGGTCGGTCGAGGCCCGCATTCCGCCATGCTCGGCCACCGCTCGGAGCCGGTTGAGCACCCGCCACACCGTCATCCACGGCAGCAACCAGAACACCGGGTACACCCACCAGTGCCCGGTGCCCACCCACAGGCCGACGAACAGCACCACCTGCCAGGCCAGGATCCGCAGCGCCACCGGCCGGGCCCCGCCCGAGCGGAGCGCGAGCAGCAGCGCCCTCAGGTTCTTCCAGCCGGAGTTGCCGGACGCGTCCCGCCGCAGCTTCCGGTGCCAGGAGTCGGCCGTGATCGGATAGCCGGAGTAGAGCATTACGTCGGGCTCGTTGGGCCCGAACTCCTCCTTGTGGTGGGCCATGTGGCCGCGGCGGTACGCCTCGAGCGGCACGAACGCCGGGTAGGCCACCAGCCACGACCCCACCCAGTCGTTGGCCGCTCGGTTCGAGAAGAGCAGCCGGTGCGCGGCCTCGTGGGCGAGGATCGCGAAGCGGGCGAAGGCCCGGCCCATCAGCAGGAACGCGAACACCCACCCCGCCGGGTTGCCCCACCAGTTCGCCAGCGCCAGCACGCCCACGGACTGCACCCACAGGCCCGCGACGTGGAACACGTTGGCCACGTCGGGGATCCGGTAGAGCTCCGCCCGCAGCTCGCCGAGCGGCCGGCCGGTGGGGCCGAGCGTGGCGGTGGGCAGCACGTCGGTGAGCAGCTCCGGATCGGGCTCCATGGTCCCGGGCGCGCGCACGGCGGCGGTCATGGACAGGAGCTTACGGTAGAGTCGACATCTGTGTCACGTCGTGTAATGCCCGCCCGGCCGCTCAGCGCCCGGTCGGTGCTGGCGTCCACGTTGCTGGGGACGGTCCCGCCCCGCATGCCGGCCGACCGGCTCGTGCGCGTCGGCGCCCTGTTCGGGCTCGCCGAGGGCACGGTGCGCACGGCGCTGTCGCGGATGGTCTCGGCCGGGGAGCTCCGGCGCGACGAGCGGGGCCGCTACGAACTCACCGGCGACCTGCTCCGCCGCCAACGCCGCCAGCTCGAGAGCCGGTCCGGCGCGGTGGTGCCACCGGGGGGCCGACCGGGCGACTGGTCGGGCCGCTGGGCGCAGGCGGTGGTGGTGGAGGGCGCCCGGGGCGCACCGGAGCGGGCGGCGCTCCGACGCGCCATGGCGCGCCTGCGGCTG
>CAIPVR010000038.1 GCA_903868545.1 uncultured Actinomycetes bacterium | reverse complement strand
GGTGGCGGCGGTGGTGGCGGCAAGTCCGCCAGCGCCTCCGGCGGTGGTGGTGGCGGCGGCGGTGCCGGCGGCAACGGCGGTTCGGCCGGCACGGTCGGTGGCTCCTCCGGCGGCGGTTCCTTCGGCGTCTACGCCAACAACGCCAGCGTCACCCTCTCGAGTTCCACGGTCACCTCCTCGGCCGGTGGGTCGGGTGGTTCCGGCCAGCCCGGTGGGCGGGGCGGCAACGGCGGCGCCGGCGGCGGCGGCGGCCAGGAGTCGTGCTGCCAGGCCGGCGGTGGTGGTGGTGGTGGCGGCGGCGGTGCCGGCGGCGGTGGTGGAGGTGCCGGTGGCGGCGCCGGTGGCCCGTCGGTCGCGGTCCTGAACGTCGGCAACGGCACCCTGACGCTCACGGCCAACACGCTGAACCGTCCGGGTTCGGCGGCGACCGGCGGTTCCGGCGGCGCCGGAGCGTCGGCGGCATCGACCGGTGCAGCCGGTCCGGCCAACTGCTGCTCGGCCGGCAACGGTTCCGCCGGTGGGGCCGCCAACGCAGGACCGGCCGGAGCCAACGGACCGGCCGGACAGTTGTTCCGGATCTGGAACAACGGCAACACGACCGCCTGACCCGTGTCCGCCCGGGTGGCGGGGAGTCGGCGACCGGCCACCTCCCCGCACCCGGGCGGCGACCGGCGCCGGGCCGGGACGTGGCGCAGGTCGGGGCGGGGCGTGGTTCAGGTCAGGTACCAGCTCCGGGCGAAGCCCATGCTGAGCGCCACCATGAGCGTGCCGCTCGCCGCGAGCGGTGCCCACCCCCAGTTCCTGCGCGACAGGCGCTCGCCGAGCAGGACCCACACCGGGAACGCGGCGATGAGGTACCGGCCGGTCCCCATGAAGTCCTCGGTACTGAACGTCGGAATGGCCACGAGCGCGGCGCAGTACACCCCGTAGCCGAACCCGAAGCGCCGGATCACCGCCGGGACGCACCAGAGGACCAGGAGCACCATCGCCAGCTGGAGGCCGATGGTGAGGGCGTAGGTCGGGTTGTCGCCGAAGTCGCGCCACCGCACGAAGAACGCCCGCTTCAGCAGCGGCAGGTCGCCCGGGTGGTACACGCGCTGGTTCACCTGGAACGCGAGGGGCTCGTCGAAGCGGGCCCAGAGGAACACGATGTAGGCGCCGATGCCCGCGACCGACAGCAGGGGCGCCAGCACCGCGGGCCGCAGCGCTCGGAGGTCCACCCGCACCGGGAGCTGCCAGCGGCCGACGAGGCCGGTCGCCCCCTCGGGCACCCGGAGCACCCCGGCGCGTTCGAGCGACAGCACCAGGAGCGCGGGGATGACCGCCATCCCGGTGGGTCGCGTGGCCGTGGCGAGGGCGCCCACGAGCCCCGCGGCCACGAGGTGGCGGCGCTCCACCAGCAGGCAGGCGGTCACCACCAGGCCGAGGAACAGCGCGTCGCTGTGGACGACGCCGTACAGGTACCAGGCGTAGGGGTAGAGCAGGCAGGCCCCGAAGGCGAACCACCGGGCCCGGCTCCGGTCGTCGTGGCCCACGCCGCGGTCGCCCACCCAGGTCCACACCGCGGCGGCGGCGAACGCGCCGGCCAGGAGCGCCACGAGGATGGCGGCGGCGAGCGGCTGGTGGAGGAGCGCGTTCACCGGCCGCACGAGCAGCGGGTACAGGGGGAACCACACGATGTTCGAGCGCACCCCCGGCGTGTACGAGTAGCCCTCGGTGACGATCTTCAGGTACTCGGGTCCGTCGAACTGGCTCCAGCCGCTGAAGTACCAGTCGAAGTCCTCCCACGGCAGCGGCCACGGCCACGGCCGGTACGGGTTCTCGCGTCCGAGGCGCGAGCTCAGGTGCTGGAGCACCAGCAGGAGGGCCGCCATCGCGGCCCACGCCCCCACGGGGCGCCTGTACCGGGACAGCGTGGCGCGCACCGCGCAGGACGGTACCGACGCTCCGGCGCCCTGTCGATCACCGCCCGCTGTCGTCGGACGCCGCCGGGTGCGTACCCTCTGGGTCGTGGGCGATCCGGGGGCGGGCCAGGCCGCCACCATGCGGGAGGGTTCCGGCCGGGGTGACCTCCGCCCCGAGTGGCGGGACCACTACGGCCGGGTCCGGAAGGACGCACTGGCCCCGACGTCCTGGTCGAACCGGCGCCGGCTCCGCCTGCTGGGCGTGGACGGGATCGGGCGGAACGGCCCCGTGCTCGACCTCGGCGCCGGCGACGGGAACCTCACCCACACGCTGCGCGGCCTCGGGTTCCGGCGCATCGTGTCGGTGGAGCTGCAGCCGGAGCTCGCCGCCGCCCACGGGACGGGTGCGGTGGTCGCGGGCTGCGCCACGCGGATACCCCTCGCGTCCGGATCGATCGACACCGCGGTGGTGATGGACGTGCTGCACCACCTGCGGGCCGACGAGGTGGACCTGGCGCTCGACGAGCTCCGGAGGGTGCTCCGTCCCGGTGGTACCGCGCTCGTGTGCGAGCCGGCCGCGACCCCGCTGCGGGCCGTGCTCGACCCGCTCCTGCGGAGCCCGCTCGGCGGGGCGACCCGGTTCAGCCGGTCGAAGCGGGAGATGGTGGCCCTGGAGTGGCCCACCCTCGGTCCGTGGCTCGATGCCGAGCCCGCCGCCGCGGACCGCTACCTCGGGGCCGGGTTCGTCCTCGGGTCCTTCCGGCGCCGGGGTCTGCACCACCTGGCGCGCCTGCGGCGGCCGGCCTGAGGGTCGTGCCCGCCTGAGGATCCGCCCGGGGGAGAGCACCTCCGGACGCGGCCGCCGGGTGGAGCGGGCAGACTCGGGGGATGGCCGGCAAGAAGCACGTGGACCGCGACCCACACGACCGCCCGCAGCTGCACCTCGTCCCGGAGGACCCCTCCCCGCCCGCGGGTGCGGACCGGTCCGCCGGTCAGGAGCCGGCGGAGCAGCGCGAGGGAGCGGCGCCGTCGCGCTCCGCGGTGGAGGAGGCCCGCGCACTCCTCGCCGGGACGGATCCGGCGACGTACCACAAGGCCCTGTCGAGCCTGGTGCGGGCCGGACACAACTCGATCCTCCAGCCGCTGCCGTACACGCCGTCGCTCGAGTTCCACGACCCGTCCTGTGTGGTGGTGGAGCCGCGCCCGGCCGGGGTGGACACCGTCGAGCTGTACGCGAACGCCGCGTACCCCCGCTTCGACGACGACCTCGTGCCGGTGTTCCGCCGTCCCGAGGTGGCCGCCCAGCTCGACGGGGTGTACCAGCTCCTCACCGGGGAGGGTGCCAACGTCGCCGTGGTGACCAACCACGGCCAGATCATCGACATCGCCGTGGTGGGCGGCGCGTTGATCGCCTCGATGTGCGGCGAGGGCCGGACCTTCGGCGTGCTCGGCGAGCGGATCGACGTGCCCGACCTCGCGCCCCGCATCAACGTGCTCGTGAGCCGGATGGTGACCACGCGCCAGGCCTTCAACATCCCCGCGCTCCAGGTGCTCCAGTGCGGTGCCCGGACCTTCCTCTCGGTCCCGCAGACCCATTCGCGTCGCCGGGCGAAGCTGGACCCCGCGCTCGTGCGGGCCAACAACCTCCTCGTGCGCCACGAGCTCGACACCCGGCTCTCCGAGGGCGGCCAGCTGCTCCTGATGGCGGCGAGCGGCAGCCAGGACCTGTCGCTCACGGCGTCGATGGTCCAGAAGGTGGCGACGCAGTGGAAGCAGCGCCGGGGCAGCGACCCGGGCGACCGTCCCACCCTGCACCTCCAGCCGCTCTACGACGGCACCATGAACCTGATGCTCGGTTGCCGCTACGTCCTCCCCGTGGCGGTCTCGCTCGAGGCGGCCCATCCGGCGCTGGTGGTGGGTTCGCTCACCCGCGTCCGCGCCAAGGACGACTGCCACCGGGTGATGGAGTGGATCGCCGAGGCGCACCAGGGGGCCACCAACGTGCCGACCATCTACCACCGTCAGGAGGACGACCTCCTCACGCAGGTCCGCGCGCTCGTGAAGGGCTGAGCGCCGGACGCCCGGCCACCGGTTCCGGGGGCCGGGCGCGCCTCCGGTACCGTGACGGGCCGTGAGCCGCCCCGACCGCACGGAGTTCCGCAGCCTCACCGGGATGCGCGACGTGCTGTGGCCGGAGAGTGCCCGTCGCCGTGCGCTGGTGGACGTGTTCGCCGCCGTCGTGGAGGCGGCCGGGTACCGAGAGGTGCGCCCGCCGCTCCTCGAGGATCTCGGGGTCTTCCTCCGGGTGGGGGAGACCACGGACGTGGTCACCAAGGAGATGTACGACTTCGAGGACAAGGACGGCTCCCGGGTCGCACTGCGTCCGGAGCTCACCGCCGGTGTGGTGCGGGCCTTCGTGCAGCACTCGCCGCCGGTCCCGTGGAAGGTCTGGTACGAGGGGGCGAACTTCCGCCACGAGCGCCCGCAGAAGGGCCGCTACCGCAGCTTCGAGCAGGTGGGTGTGGAGGTGCTCGGGGTCGATGATCCCGACCTCGACGTGGAGGTGATCGCCCTCGCGTGGCGCTTCTACGAGGCGATCGGCCTCCGGAGCGTGCGCCTGCTGCTCAACACCCTGGGGGAGCACGACGACCGAGCCCGCTACACCGAGGCGGTCCGCGACCACCTCGAGGCCCACCGGGGTGACCTGTCCGACCAGGCCCTCGCCACGCTCGCCCGGAACCCCCTGCGGGTGCTCGACTCGAAGCGTCCGCAGGACCGGGCGGTGGTGGAGTCCGCGCCGGTGATCGCCGATGTCCTCAGCGCGCCGGCCGCGGAGCACTTCGCCCGCGTGCGTGAGGGCCTCGAGGTGCTGGGGGTCCCGTACACCGAGGCCCCGCGGCTGGTGCGCGGGCTCGACTACTACCGCCGCACCACCTTCGAGTTCGCCGCCGAGTCGCTCGACGCGGCGCAGAACGCCGTGGGCGGCGGTGGTCGCTACGACGGCCTCGCCGAGGACCTCGGTGGTCCGCCGACCGACGGCATCGGCCTGGCGCTCGGGGTGGACCGCATCCTGCTCGCGTGCGACGCCGAGGGCGTGTTCGGTGCGCCGGAGGCCGTGCTGGACGTGTACGTGGTCGACCTGGTGGGCGGCGCGGCCGCACGAGACCTCACCCACGAACTCCGTGCCGCCGGCTTCTCGGCCGACCGCCGGTTCGGGGGAGGGTCGATGAAGTCGCAGATGAAGTCGGCCGACCGTTCCGGTGCCCGGTGGGCCGTGCTCGTGGGCGACGACGAGGTCGCCGCCGGCGAGGTGACCCTGCGCGACCTGCGCGGGGGTGCCGACCAGCGCCGGGTCCCCCGCGACCGGCTCACGGCCGAACTGGCCGGATCGCAGCCCTCCGAAACGCAGCCCTCCGAACCCGAAGTGGAGCCCACGTGACCAGCATGCGCAGCCATCTCTGCGGTGAACTCCGCCCCGACCACGTGGGTGAGCGGGTGACCGTGTGCGGGTGGGCGGCCCGTCGGCGTGAGCACGGCGAGCATCTCGCCTTCGTCGACCTCCGGGACCACACCGGCCTCGTGCAGTGCGTGGTGGACGGTGCCCACGACCTCCGTGGCGAGTACGTGCTGCGGATCACGGGCACGGTCCGGCCCCGTCCGGAGGGCACCACGAACCCGGCGCTGGCCACCGGGGAGGTGGAGATCGGCGAGTGCGAGGTCGAGGTGCTCGCCGAGGCCGAGCCGCCGCCGTTCCCGCTCGACGACCGGGCCGACGACGTGGACGAGACGGTGCGGCTCCGCCACCGCTACGTCGACCTCCGGCGTGCCGCCATGCAGCGCAACCTTCGCACACGGGCCGCGGTGAACTCCGCGTTGCGCCGGGCCATGGACGACCAGGGGTTCGTGGAGGTGGAGACCCCGTTGCTGATCGCGTCCACACCCGAGGGGGCCCGCGACTTCGTGGTGCCCTCCCGGCACCGGCCCGGCACCTTCTACGCCCTCCCGCAGAGCCCGCAGCTGTTCAAGCAACTCTGCATGGTCGGCGGGGTGGACCGCTACTACCAGATCGCCCGCTGCCTGCGCGACGAGGACCTCCGTGCGGACCGGCAGTTCGAGTTCTCCCAGCTCGACGCCGAGATGAGCTTCGCCGGCCAGGAGGACGTGCTGGCCTGCATCGAGGCCGCGGTCGGCGCCGCCGTGGTGGCGGTCACCGGCGAGCAGTTGGGCGAGGTGCCGCGCATGACGTGGCGCGAGGCGATGGACCGCTACGGCTCCGACAAGCCCGACGTGCGCTTCGGCATGGAACTCGTGGACCTCTCCGAGGCCTTCGCCGCCACCGGCTTCAACGCCTTCGCCGGAGCGACGGTGAAGGGCATCCGCCACGCCGGGGCCTCGGAGGCCACCTCCCGCAACCGGCTCGACGACCTCACGGACCGGGCCAAGCGCTGGGGGGCGAAGGGGCTCGTGTGGATGCGGGTGGAGGCGGCCGACGACGGTGGCGTGACGTTGGCCTCGCCGATCGCGAAGTTCCTCTCCGCGGAGGAACTCGCCGAGGTCGCCCGCCGGATGGAGGCGGAGCCCGGCGACGTGCTCTACCTGGTGGCCGACGAGTGGGCCCGGACGGCGCACGTGCTCGGCCTGCTGCGGCTCGAGCTCGGCCGACCGCCGGTGACCGAGGGCGGGCTCCGCTTCCTGTGGGTGGTGGACTTCCCGCTCTTCGAGTCGGTCGACGAGGCGACGGGGCGGCCCGTCCCTGCGCACCACCCGTTCACGATGCCGCACGCCGAGGACGTCGCCCTGCTCGACGGCGGGGCCGAGGACCTCCTCTCGGTGCGGTCGCAGGCCTACGACCTCGTGCTCAACGGCTGGGAGCTCGGCTCCGGCAGCGTGCGGATCCACCGGCCCGACGTGCAGCAGCGGATCTTCGACCTCCTCGGCATCGGCGAGGAGGAGGCGCAGGCCAAGTTCGGGTTCCTCCTCGACGCCTTCCGGTACGGGGCGCCGCCGCATGCCGGCTTCGCCTTCGGGGTGGACCGCCTCGTGGCGCTGCTGCTCGGCGAGGAGAACATCCGGGAGGTGATCGCGTTCCCCAAGACGCAGTCGGGCACCGACCCGCTCACCTCGGCCCCCACCGCGATCGACGCCACGCAGCTCGAGGAGCTGGGCCTGCGGCTCCTCCCGCCCCGCACCTGAGCGGCCCGTGCGCCGCCGCCCCCCGCCCCCCCGGGTGATTGACAGCGCGGCCGGGACCGTGCTCCGATGAGCGCACCCGGCCACCCGGCCGGGTGCCCAGGCGTGGGAGCAGGGGAAGTCCGGTGCGAATCCGGCGCTGACCCGCAACCGTGAGTGGCCGCCGTGCCACGAGTCGGAACACCTGCCCCGCGACTGGCTCCATCCACCGCCGAGGACTGCGGTGAGGAGCCGTGGGACGCGGTGAGACCGCGTGTCGCGGCACCTCCTCGTCGGCCCCGGCCGACAGGAGAGCGACATGACCACCTCACCCCTCGCAGGGGCGGGACCGCGGCGGGGACGGGTCTTCCTCGCCGTCGCCGCCACCGCGCTGCTGCTCGGCGCCGTCACCGCGCCCGGACCCGCCGCCGGGGCGTCCGGCGCCCCACCCACCTCCGACCCCGCCACGTCGGCCGGCCACGGCGCAGCATGGCTCGTGGCGGCCATCGCCGGGGGACTGCCGCTGCAGAACTTCGGGGCCCCCGACTGGGGTGCCACGGTGGACGCCGGGCTCGCCCTCGCCTGGGCCGGCGTGGCCGGTGACACGGCCGATGCCGTGCTCGCCGCCGTCACGGCCGACCGGGAGACCGTCGTGGCCCCCGGTGGGGCCGACAACCCGGGCCGCCTCGCGAAGGTCGTCCTCCTCGAGGTCCTGCGGGGCGGGGACCCCCGGGCCGTGGGTGCCGCTCCCGGTGCCGACCTCGTGGCCCGACTCCTGGCCACGGTGCGGACCTCCGGGCCCGACACCGGACTCGTGGGCGGAACCGATCCGACCTACGACGGCGCGGTGCGGCAGGCCCTCTCCGTGTTCGCCCTCCGGGCCGCCGGTGAGGCCGTGCCCGCGACGATGACGGACTGGCTCGCGGCGCAGCAGTGCGCCGACGGCTCCTGGATGGCCTACCGCCCGGACGTCGCCGCGCCGTGTGCCCGCGACGTGGACGCCTTCACCGGTCCCGACACCAACGCCACGGCCTTCGCCGCGGCGGTGCTGGGCGGTGCGCCGGCCGCGGACGGTCTCGCCTGGCTCACCGCCGTCCGCAACACCGATGGTGGCTGGGGGTACTTCGACGGCGACGCCAGCGATCCCAACAGCACCGCCACGGTGCTCCAGGCCTCGGTCGAGATCCCCGGCGGAACGCAGGCCGCGGGCGGTGCGTCGGCAACGCTGATGGCGTGGCAGCTCGGCTGCGGCGCGGCGGTCGTGGACCGGGGCGGCTTCTCCGGTCCGTTCTCCGGCGGTGCCGCCGACCTGCTCGCCACCGTCCAGGCCGTGCCGGCGCTCGCCGGATCGGGTTTCGTCGCCGTCGCCGACCCGACCGCCGGTCCCGCGGTGGCTCCCGACTGCCCGCCGGCGACCACGACCAGCACCACCACGACCAGCACCACCACGACCAGCACCACCAGCACGACGACGACCAGCACCACCAGCACCACGACGACGAGCACCACCAGCACGACGGTGACGCCGACGACGAGCACCCCGTCGTCGACCCCGACGAGCGTCACGGCGGGCGTCGTGTCCGGTGGCGGCGGCACCGCCGTCGGGCCGCCGGCGGTGGTGGCGGGGACGTCCGTCACGGCGTCGGGCGGCGTCGCGGCGACCCGCACGACCACCGGCCTGGCGTTCACCGGTGCGGGATCGGCGGGGCCGCTCCTCGTCGGGCTGTTGCTGCTGGGAATCGGCTCCGGGCTGCTGGCGCGGCGCCGTCGGTGGGCGTGACCCACTCCGCACCCGCAGGGCGGCGGCGCCGTCGGGCCGCGACGCGCGTCGCCGCG
>CAIPVR010000037.1 GCA_903868545.1 uncultured Actinomycetes bacterium | reverse complement strand
GAGCAGGTAGGTCCAGCTCAGGACACCGAACACGATCACGAACACGCCGTAGGTGTCGGAACTGCGCACCACGAACCGGCTGACGTACCACTCGCCGAGGAGCTGGAGGGCGAACCAGCCCACACCCACCAGTGCGGCTCCCGGCAGCTGGGCGCGGAACGGCACCTTGCGCTGGCACAACGCCCAGTGGAGGCCGAGGTAGCAGAGCGACCCGCCGAGGAACGGCAGGAGCACCGCCGTCGCGGCACCCACCACCCCGCCGACCCCGCCGAGCAGCCACGACCGCGATCCCGACAGGACCAGGCACCCGATCACCACCACGGCCGCCGGCAGCGACCGGAGGCGGCGCACGACCCACGTCGGACGCTCGAACATGGGGACACCCCACACGGTGTTGAGGGACTCCTGCAGCATCTCGAGCAGGCCGAGCCCCGCCCACAACGACACCAGCACCGAGGCGACGACCACCACCACGCTGCCACCGGCGGCGTCGGTACGGATCTGGCCGCCGATGACCGGGATGTTGCTGAGCGCCGAGTCGATCAGGTCGTCACGCAGCTCCTGGTTGCCGGCGAGCAGCAGGCCCACCACGTTCACGAAGGCGAGCAGCAACGGGAAGATCGCGAAGAACCCGCGGTAGGCGAGGAGCATCGCCAGCTGGCCACCCCGGTCCTCACCGAACTTCTTCGTGACCGCGAACGCGACGGCCAGCGGCGGGACCCGGCGCTGCCACGCGTCGACGGCGTCGGTCGTGCGCTCGATCAGGTTGCGCGCAGCTGGGTCCTGCGCCGACGCCTCGCTCACCCGGCGAACGCTACCGGCGCCGGCGACCCGGCCCCGGCGCCTCAGTCCCCGCGCAACTGCCGGGCCGCCAGCTCCATGTTGGTGATCTTGGCCCGGGCGTGGTCGCGGGGCAGGAACCACATACCGCAGTCCGGGGCGAGGCCGAGGCGGTCGGGGCCGGTCACCTCCATCGCGGCCGAGGCGCGGGCCACGATGTGCTCGACGGTCTCGACGGGAGCCTCGGTGTCGAGGTCCAGCACACCGAGCAGCACGGTCTTGTCACCGGCATGCTCGAGCAGGTCCGGTGAATGGCCGGGCTGCTCGTACTCGAGGCTGATCTGCTCCACGGTGGTGGCGCCGAGCAGGGCCAGGGCCTGCTCGTACACGGGCGTGGCCCGCTTCTCCGCGATGTTCTTCGAGTACCCGTAACACATGTGCACCGCGGTGGTGGCCGACACCCCGGCCAGGGTGCGGTCGATGGCCTCCGCCGCGTGGTCGGCCACCTGCGAGTAGCGGAAGTGCACCTCGGGCTCGTCGATCTGCACCACGTCGGCGCCCAGTTCCGCCAGCGCCCGGCACTCCCGGTTGAGCACGTCGGCGAGCGCCAGGGTGAGCTCGCGCAACGAGCCGTAGTGCTCGTCGACCAGGCGCAACGCCAGGGTGTTGGGCCCGATGACGGTGACCTTCACCGGCCGGTCCGACACGTGGCGCAGGAACCGCACGTCGTCGCCGAGCAGCGGCCCGTCCCAGGTGACGGGCCCCACCACGCGGGGCTGCTCGAATTTCGGCGGGGGCGGGGGCTCGTCGCCGGCGGCCTGCGCCCGGGCCTTCATGGTGAGGTACTCCCCCACGTCGTTGGAGAAGTTGGTGACGGCGCCCATGTGGTCGGCGTCGATCCCACCCAGGGCGTAGAAGTGGCCGCTGAAGGTCTGCCGCCGCTCCTCACCGTCGGTGAGCACGCTCAGTCCGGCGTCGCGCTGGTCGGCCACGGCGAGGCGCACGGCGTCGTCGAGCGCCTCGGGCCGCTGGGCCTCCGGCACCCTCCACCACGTGCCCTCCGGGCCGTAGACCAGGTCGTGGTCGCAGAGCCACTGGGGCTTGCACCACGAGCCCACGAGTTGGGTCGGGACGGGCAGGTCGAGCGCCATGGCGAGACTGTACCCATGAGCGGAACAGCGTTCCTCTGGACGCCCAACCGGCGACCGGTCATCAACCTCAAGATCACCTCATGTCAGGCGTGGTACGGCCGATGGACACCCCATGCGGACGACATCGCTGCGTGCCCTCGCCCTCATCGCCGTGCTGGCCGTCCCGGCCACCGCGCTCGCCCCCGCCGGCGCACAGGAGGCCCCCTCCGACGGCTGGGGACCGGGACGGGGCTGGGTGGAGGCCCGCTACGTCCCCCTCGCCCGCCACCACGGCGGCTGGGTGGGTGCCGTGCAGGTCACCGACCCGAGCCCGGACCTCGTGCGGCGCTGGTGGGTGGAGTTCAGCCTGCCGGCCGGCACGCGCCTGCACGCCGTGGCGAACGCCTGGGTCCGACCCGTGGGACCGGACCGGTACCGACTGACGCCGCTCCCGTGGAACACCTGGCTGCGCCCCGGCGGCACCACGTGGATCGGCCTCGCGGGCCGCGGCCGCGGCGGACCGTCCGACCTCAGCTGGTGGCCCTCGCGACCGACGCCGCCGACCACGAGCACGACCAGCACCAGCACGACCAGCACCAGCACGACCAGCACCAGCACGACCAGCACCAGCACGACCAGCACCAGCACGACCAGCTCCAGCACGACCAGCACCAGCACGACCCTGCCTCCGCTCGGGCCGGTCGTGCCGGTGCTCTCGTGCGTGTCCCCGTCGGGGGGCTCGGTGGCCGCGCAGTGGGGATGGTCCAACAGCGCCGGCCCGACCGAACTGCCGGTCGGGCCGTCCAACTCGTTCGCACCCGCACCCGCCGACCGCGGCCAGTCCACGTCCTTCGCCGCCGGAACCACCCCGGCCTGGCCCACCAACCCGTTCGCCGTGCCGTTCGACGGCAACCCGCTGGCGTGGAACCTCGACGGCCACGAGGTGGTGGCCAGCCGCGCCTCGACCCCGTGCACCGTGTCGGTCGCCCTCGACCTCTCGTGGGTGGACGCCGACGGCAACCCGATCGCACCTCCCTCCGGAGCAGGCCGGGTCGTGATCGCCGCCCGCTCCGACCTCGGCACCGCCACCTGTCAGGGGGCCGGCGGGGCGGTGGACTGCACCTACGACAACCAGCCCGGCGAATCCGACGACGGCCTCGCCGTGGCCGACGGCAGCTCCTTCGACGTGGTGGCCGACCAGCTGCCCGACGGCATGACCGTGGTCTCCGGCGACGGCTCCGTACCCGTGCCCGGCGAGGGCTGCGGAACGACCACCAGGGACTGCACCCACCCGGTCGTCCTGCGCTGGACGCCGACCCCCACGACGACGAGCAG
>CAIPVR010000036.1 GCA_903868545.1 uncultured Actinomycetes bacterium | reverse complement strand
GGGTGGGGAACGACGAACAGAACGGGGTGAGGAGCAGCGATGACCACCAACGAGGAGCTGTACGAGCGAGGGCTGCGGGTCATCCCCGGTGGCGTGAACTCACCCGTGCGGGCGTTCCGGTCGGTCGGGGGCACGCCCTACTTCGTGGCCCGGGCGGCCGGCGCGCACGTGTGGGACGTGGAGGGCACCCGCTTCGTCGACTACGTGCAGAGCTACGGGGCCTCCATCCTCGGCCATGCCGATCCGGTGGTCGTGGCCGCGGTGCAGGACGCCGCCACGCGGGGCACCACCTACGGAGCCCCGACCGAGGGCGAGGTCCGCCTCGCCGAGGAGATCTGCGCCCGCGTGCCGGGGATCGAACAGGTGCGCCTCACCAGCTCCGGCACCGAGGCGGCGATGTCGGCGATCCGGCTCGCCCGTGGCGCCACCGGCCGCGACCGGATCGTGAAGTTCGTGGGCAACTACCACGGCCACTCGGACGCGCTCCTCGCCGCCGCGGGTTCCGGTGTGGCCGAGGGCGTGCTCGGCACGGACGCGTCCCCCGACTCCGCCGGCGTGACGGCCGGTGCGGTGGCCGACACGGTCGTGCTGCCCCACAACGTGGTGCCCACCCTCGACGACCGCGTCGCCGTGGTGTGCGTGGAGCCGGTGGCCGCCAACATGGGTCTGGTGCCGCCGGCCGAGGGGTTCCTGGCGGCGTTGCGGGCGGAGTGCGACCGGGTGGGCGCGCTGCTGCTCTTCGACGAGGTCATCACCGGCTTCCGCCTCGGTGTCGGCGGCGCCACCGGCTGGTCCGGCGTGACCCCCGACGTGTGGTGCTTCGGGAAGGTGATCGGCGGAGGACTGCCGGTGGGTGCGTTCGGCGGCTCGGCCGAGGTGATGGCGCACCTCGCACCGCTCGGGCCCGTCTACCAGGCGGGCACCCTCTCGGGGAACCCGTTGGCCACCGCGGCCGGGCTCGCGGTGCTCTCGCAGCTCGACGACGACGCCTACGGGCGCCTGGAGGTGTCGGCACGCGCCCTCGCCGCCGGCCTCCGCATGGCCTTCGACGAGGCGGGGGTGCCGGTCGTGGTGCCCCGGGTCGGTCCGCTCGTCGGCCTCTTCTTCGGCGCCGAGGCACCGGTGGACTTCGACACGGCGAGGGCGTCGGTGGCCCTGGGCCGGTACCCGGCGTTCTTCCACGGGATGCTCGCACGGGGCATCGCCATGGCCCCCGGGCCCTACGAAGTGATGTTCCCGTCGCTCGCCCACTCCGACGACGACCTCCGCCGCACCGTCGAGGCGGCCCACGAGGTGGCGCACGAACTCGCGGCCGCGGGCACGTGAGGCGGCCGCCTCCCTAACCTTGGGGCCGTGGGAGCACGTGCCGCTGCGGCGGCGTCACCGCACGACGATCCGCACACCCGCGCCGGGCGCGGGGCCCGGGCCGCGGATGATCCCGGCTCGCAGGCGGGGGCCCGAGCGACGGACGCCGCGCCGCCTGCGGTGCCGCGTGATGTGGCGCAACGGGTGCTGCGACGAGCGGTCGAGCTGTCGGAGTCGCCGCTCGGCGGGGTGGACGACGTGCCCGTGCGGGCGCTGCTCGAGGCCGCGGAGGAGCTCGGCATGGACCCCGACGACGTGCGTCGGGCGCTGGCCGAGGAGCGGGCCGGGATCCTGGAGGACCACCATCGTCGTGGCGACGCGCTGCTCGGCCCGGACCGGGTGGCGGTGGTGCGGGTGCTGGTCGGTGATCCCGACGAGGTGCTGGACCGGCTCGACGTGTGGATGCGCCGGACCCGTGCCTTCCGCCGCGTACGCCGTGCCGATGGCTGGTCCGACTTCGCCCGGCGTGGCGATCCGTTGGCCTCGGCCCAGCGGGCCGCCCGCGCGGCGCGGGGCCAGGAGCGCCTCGAGCGAGTCCGCCGGGTGCGGGCCATGGTCGTGGCGGCGGGGTCGGACCGCACGCTCGTGGCACTCGTGGTCGACACCCACACCAGTCGGGCGGTGGCCGCGGCGGGCGGCGTCACGGTGGCCGCCACCGGGGTGGTGACCGCCGGCGTGTCGGCCGTGTCGTGGGCACCCTGGGCGTGGCTCGGCCTACCGGTGGCGGTGGCGGGCGGCGTCGGGGTCATGGCGGCCCGCAAGGGCTACCTCGCGGACGTGGACGCGGACCTCGAGGGCCTCCTCGACGCGTTGGCCACCGGGAACGAACCGTCGTCGGTGCTCGACGGCGTGGCGGCCCGCGTGCTCAGGACGACGCGCCGGACGCGGTGAGCCCGGCCCCGCCGGCCACATCGCCACCGGCATCCGCGCCCGCATCGCGAGTGCCGGCCGGGGCGGCCTCCCCACCGTCGCCCCGTTCGGCCCACTCGTGCAGCCACGCCATGCCGAGGCATCCCAGCGGCACGGCCACGAAGAGCCCTGCGGCCCCGTACAGGCTGACCCCGATCACGGTCACGAGCAGGGTCGGCAGCATGCCCATGCGGAAGGTGCGGGCCCGGATGCGGGGCTGCAGCACCACCGCGTCGAGCACCTGCAGCGCCACGGCACCGGCCATCACGGCGAGCGCCTCGCCGGGTGAGTTGAGCACGGCGAGCAGGGCGACCGGGAGGCCGGCGAGGACCACCCCGACCTGCGGCAGGTAGCCGAGCGCGAACGCGAGGGTGGCGAGCACCACGGGCATGTCGATGCCGAGCACGCCGGCCACGACCCACACCGCGGCCGCAAGGGTGAGGGCCCGCAGCGTGGTGAGCGCGAGGTAGCCGAGGGCGCGTTGGTAGGCGCGGGAGAGGGTGGCCCGCACCACGGGCGCCCGGCGCGGGCCCGTGGCGTCCACCGCGGCGTCGAGCATGGGCCGTCCGGCGAACAGCAGCATCACCGCGAGCACCCAGACGATGAACGCGGCCGAGAGTCGGCCACCCACCGCGGTGGCCGTGCCCGGGAGGTCGGATCCGCCCAGGTCGATGCGCTCGGCCAGCGCCCGGCCGAGGTCCCGCGTCTGGCCGCTGAGGTCGATGTCGGCGAGGTAGCCACCGAGCGGCGCGCGGGACTCCAGGCGTGCCGCTGCGTCGGGGACGCCGGTGCGGAACCGGTCGACCTCCGAGCGGACCTCGGAGAAGCCGGCCGCGGCGAGTCCGGCCACCACCACCACGGCGGCGAGGGTGAGTCCCCCCACCGCGAGCCACGCCGGGACCCGGCGGCGGAGGCGCTGCACCACGGGCGCGGCGAGCCCGGCGATGACCGCGGCCTCGAGGAACCACGTCAGCGGGTGACGCGCCCGCACGAGGATCCCCCCGACGGCCAGGCCGACCCCCACCACCAGCACGGCACGGGCCAGCGAGGACGGACTCACTCGCAGGACGGGGTTCCTCGGGTCGTCGATGCGGGGATCCTAAGGTGGCCCGGTGAGCGCGGACGTGGACGCCCCCGGCGCCCGCCGGCCCGACGGTGGCGCCGGCACGACGGCTGCCGGGGCCCTCCCACCGGCCCCGGAGGGTGCACCGCCCGGTGTCCTCACCGTCGACCTCGACTGGCGCAGCGTGGCCTGGACGCTGGTGCTGCTCGCGGCGCTCGCCGCGGTGGTCGCCGGCGTGCGGACCGCCTCCGGCACGCTCACGGTCTTGGTGGTGGCGGTGTTCGTCGCCCTGGCGCTCGACCCCGTGGTGACCGCGCTGCAACGGCGAGGCCTGTCGAGGGGGTGGGCCACCGTGGCCACCCTGTCCGGGCTCCTGCTCCTCGTGGTGGGCTTCGGCCTCCTCGCGGGCCCGCAGCTCGCGGAGCAGTCGCGGCGCCTCGGGGTGGACCTGCCCCGCACGGCACGCTCGATGGAGGACCTGCCGGTGGTGGGCCCGGCGCTGGCCCGGGCCGACGTGGCCGGCAAGGTCTCCGAGTTCCTGTCGTCGTTGCCCCGGAAGCTCGCGGCGGACGGCGCCGACCTCGGCGGCCTGGTCCGCGGTGTGGGCGTGGGTCTCGGCGTGGTGGTCGTGCACCTCCTGGTGACCGCCGGCGTGCTGTTCGAGGGCCCGGGCCTCGTCCGGCTGGTCCGTGCGGGGCTGCCGGCATCGAGGCGCCGGGGCGCCGACGCGCTCGGGCGGATCGTCTACCGGGTCCTCGCCCGGTACTTCGCGGGCAGCCTGCTCATCGCGGTGATCAACGGCGTCTGGGTGGCGGGGTGGGCGCTGGTGGCCGGTGTGCCCCTGAGCCCGGTGCTCGGGGTGTGGGCCGCGGTCACCTCCCTGATCCCCCAGATCGGTGGACTCCTCGGGTTCGCGCTGGTGCTGGCGGTCTCGCTGGCCGCCGGGCTGGTCCCGGCCCTCGTGATGACGCTCGCGTTCGCGGTGCTGCTCGTGGCCACGAACCACCTGTTGCTGCCCACGATCGTGGGGCGGGCAGTCCGGCTGTCGGCGCCGGCGACCATGGTGGCGGCCATCGCGGGGCTCGCCGTGGCCGGCGTGGTGGGGGCGCTGGTCGCCGTGCCCGGCACGGGCGTGGTGAAGGCGCTGGTGCTCCACCTGCAGGGCCGCGATCCCACCGACGGGGGGGACGGTTCGCCCGGGCTGGTCGAACGCTGGCGGGCGCACCGCTCCCGGGGTGGTGGGGTGCCGGCCGCGGCGCCCGGGGAGTGATCAGACCGCCTGGAGCGTGATGCGGGCCCGGACCCGTCCGTCGGGTTCCGGCACCAGTTCGACCGCGCGGTTCACGCCGTCGCGCACGTCGGCCACCCCGCGGATCGGGACACCGGGGTTCAGCTTCCACAGTGGTGACGAGTGGAGGACGACCCGGTTGTCGGGGGTGAGCGGCGGGAGTCCCGACCCGGTGAGGAAGTCGGCCTCGGCGTCGGCCGGCATCACGAACGTGAGGTCGAGCTGGCGGTCGTTGTCGAGCTTCGCGGTCAGCACGTCGGTGGCGGAGTCGGGCACCGCGAGACCACTCAGTTCCTCGACGGCCGCCAGCGAGGTGTCCTCCAGCGGGAGGGTGCTCGTGGGTCGCCCCGTCCCTGGCGTGGAGGGGACGGACGCGTTCCCGCCCGGAGCGGGGTCGTCCCCGCCGGTCACCACGAGGAACACCCCCACGGCGCCGAGGACCAGCAGCCCGATCGCGACGAGCAGTCGGCGCCCGTTCATGTCAGGCGGTCAGCCATGTCAGGCCGGCGGCTGGGCCTTCCACTCCTCCAGCACCGCCTCGTACTCGGCGGCCTGGTCGGGGAGGTACTTCTCGATGGTCTCCTTGAAGTCCTTCTCCCAGGTGGCGGCGTCGAACGGCTCCTGGCCGTAGTCGACACGCTCGTGGAGGGTGACCTCCATGATCTCGAGCGGGGTCAGCGAGGCCGCCCAGCCCGGCATGCCGCCGTTGACGGGCTTGCCGTTCTCCATGGCGGTGTTGCCGGCCTCGAGCCATCCGGCCGAGCCGAGGGCGATCCACGCGACCTGCTGGGCCGGTGTGGGCCACACCTTGGCCACGTTCTCGTCGCCGTTCAGTGCGGGGATGTTGCCGCTGCCGCCGCCGCTGGCGCCGTGGCAGCCGGCGCAGCCCTTGCCGGCGTAGATCTCCGCGCCCGCGGTGAGCGGGCTGTTCTTCGGGGTGGGCGGATCGAGGGTGAGGGCGTACACGATCGCCCAGAGCGGGAGGAAGAAGAGGACGGGCACCGCCCAGTACGGGATCTTCTTCCGGGTGAGCGCGGCCTCCACGTAGGGGGCCACGGGCTCCGGTTCCACCGGGCCGGCCGGGACCACCTCCGCCGGGGTGGCGGCGGCCGCGGGCGCAGGGGTGCTCGCGGCGGTGTCCTCGGTGGTGGCCGGTGCCGCCGCCGGGGCGGCGTCGCCGCCGCCGTCGCCGGACATGGCGGACCGCCGCGCCTTGGAGCGGGCCAGCAGGTGCTCGGGTACTTCGGTCAACGCAGCCTCCGCGGCGTTCGTTCGGGTCGGACACCCCGCCGGGTGCCCGTCACGCACTCTAGGTCGCGTCGCACACGGGTGACCAAGCTCCCCGGATGTGTCGCGGTGACCCGGGCCGTGGTAGACCACGGCCCGTCGGCCACGTGACCACCCGAGCGGCGGTACCGGGCCTACACTTGTGAGCAGTTTCACGAGCGGAGGAAGTCCGTGGTTGCGTTCCTGATGTCGCTGCTGGTGACGGTGGTGCTGGTCGCGCCGATCTTCCCGTACGCCAAGCGCCGTCCCGTGGGCACGCCCTTCACCTGGGGCGAGGCCATCCTCGCCGCCACCTACATCTTCTTCGTGCTGTTCTGGGTCTACGGGGTGGTGCCCCACCACTGGCTCACCTGGGCCGACTCCGAGCTCAACTGGCGTCCCGACACGATCTGGTTCGGCCCCGGCGGGTCGCTGCTCACCACCTTCCCGATCGTGGTGTCGGCGCAGATCTTCCGCGACATCATCGCCACGGTGATCTACGTGGTGTTCCTGGGCGGCCAGATGTGGATGTGGTCCTGGTGGCAGAACCGTGGCAAGCGTGCCGAGGCCGCCGCGGCGCTGGAGCCCGTGTCCACCTACGGCCGTCCGCTGATGAAGCGGGCCTGAGGAAGAGTCGAGCGAGAGAGGCAGCGCATGGGAGCAACCGACGCCAACCCGCCGATGCCGGAGTTCCGCGACGACTACGTCCTGCAGGAGGTCGACGCCGACTACCTGGCCAAGGCCGTCAAGCCGAAGCAGTTCATCCACATCGACCAGTCCGAGTGCATCATGTGCGAGGGCTGCGTCGACATCTGCCCGTGGAAGTGCATCCACATGGTCTCGACCACCTCGATCGACGAGGCCGTCGGGGTGGACCGCCCGGGCATCGACCCGTCGGACAACGTCGTCTTCCTGATCGACGACGACGTCTGCACCCGCTGCGCCCTGTGCGTGGACCGGTGCCCGACGGGGGTCATCATCCTCGGCAAGGTGGGTGACCCCGCCGCTGCCGGCGATCCGCACCAGCGCACGTCGACCCATGGTTACGGGTACGGCATGCGGCTGGGCTGAGAATTCGACGCACGCGGCCAGAGACGACTAGGGAGTACTTCGTGGCCAAGACCATGCAGGGATCGGGGAAGTCCAAGATCTCCGAGAAGCTCGCCGACCTCACCGACTCGGTGCAGGGCTCACAGGCGTGGAACTCCATCTTCCGGCCGGGCTCGATCTTCCGGAAGGGCTACTCCGACAGCCCCCGGAACCGGTCCTACGTGATCATGAACAGCGTCCTCTACCACCTCCACCCGGTGAAGGTGAAGCGGCACGCCGTGAAGGTCAGCTACACGCTCTGCCTCGGTGGCCTGAGCTTCTTCCTGTTCATCATGCTCACGGTCACGGGCATCTTCCTGATGTTCTTCTACCGGCCCACCGCCGCGCAGGCCTGGGACGACATCTACGCCCTACAGACCTCGGTGACCTTCGGCCTGCTGGTACGGAACATCCATCGATGGGCGGCGCACCTGATGGTGCTGTCGGTGTTCCTGCACATGGCCCGCGTCTTCTACCACGGCGCCTACAAGGCGCCCCGGGAGTTCAACTGGGTGATCGGCGTGGTGCTCCTCACCCTCACCCTGCTGCTGTCCTTCACGGGCTACCTGCTCCCGTGGGACCAGCTCGCACTCTGGGCCGTGACCGTGGGGACGAACATGATGGGGTACACCCCGGTGTTCGGCTCCCAGGTGCGGTTCGTGCTGCTGGGCGGGGCCGAGATCGGCTCCAACACCCTCCTGAGATGGTACGTGCTCCACGTCCTCTTCTTCCCCTTCATCACCGTCATCTTCATGGCCATCCACTTCTGGAGGGTCCGTAAGGACGGCGGCATCTCCGGTCCCCTGTGATCTGCGAACACGAGTGAGCGAAGCATGACCGAAGTACCCGAACACCTCCTGAAGCGGGCCCAGGCCGCCAAGGAGAAGGCCGCGGCCAAGTCCGCGGAGGACGCCCCCGCTGCGGAGGCGCCGGCGGCCGACGCCGGCGGAGAGGCCGCGGCCGACAGCCGGATCCCGGCCCACCTCCTCGAGCGGTCCAAGGCGGCGAAGGCCCGCAAGGCCGGCGGCGACGCCGCGGCCGACGCGCCGTCGGGCGGTGGCGGCACCGCCACGGCCACCGCGGTGGCCCCGGTCGCGGCCGGCACCG
>CAIPVR010000035.1 GCA_903868545.1 uncultured Actinomycetes bacterium | reverse complement strand
TCGTGGCCGGTGGCACGGAACTGGCCGGGTTCGTTCCGCATCGCGTTCGCCGCGTCGATCATCGTCTGGAAGGCGGTGACCACCGGGTACCAGCGCTGCCCGTCGGGCACACCCCGGCCACGCGGTTCGCCGAGCCAGTCGGGTGCCCGGTAGAGGATCGTCGGGTCCACGTGGGTGATCGGGTCGTTGTCGTGGCTCACCTGCACCACGCGCAGCTCGTCGCGTTCGGCCGGGGTGAGCTCGGCCATCTGCTCCCAGCGGTCGAACACCCCCACGGTCCCGGGCGGGGTCATGGTGCCCGGCCGGTCGAGGCCGGCCTTCGACCACTTGGCGAGGTGCGGCATGCCGAACCACAGCGCACGGTGGATCGAGTAGCGGTCGAAGCCCTCCACGCCCTCCTTCATCACCACGTCGGAGGACGACCACGCCCCGAGGCTCTCGCCGAACACGAGGACCGTCGGCCGGTCCTCGGGGGCCATCCCCCGGAGCCGCTGGTGCACCCCCCAGGCGAGCTGGCGGAACTGGCGCCGACCCTGGCGGACCTTCTGCAGGGACAGGAACGAGGGGTAGCGGCCGTACTGGATGCACACCGACGCGATGTCGCCCCGGGTGAAGAACTCGGCGGCCTCGATCATCGTGTGGTCCACCCATCCGGTCCCGGTGGGTGAGATCAGCAGGAGGTACTTGCGGTCGTAGGCGCCGGTTCGCTCGAGCTCCTCGAGGGCGATCTCCGACCGGCTCGTGGAGTGGATCGGGTGGCTGTTGAAACCCACGAACACGCGGATGGGCGCTGTCGCGGGCTCGCCCATGGTCTGCTCGATCAACGACGGCTCCAGCGCGTCGAGCACGTAGCGCCGGCCCTGCTGGCCGAGCTCGTCGAAGGGCGCCAGGCTCTCGGCCGAACCCGACACGAGCGGGCTGGTCGGAGCGGTGTCGTAGCCGGGGTCGACCTTCTCATTGGCCCGGCCGATGTAGGACACGCCCGCCCAGTAGAGGCCGACCGTGCCGGCGGACCACAGCCCGGCGTTCACGCCCCGGGCCAGTAGGTCCTTCGTGATCCCGGGGCCGAAGTAGTGCTGCAGCCCCCGCCGGCTCGCCCCGTAGCCCGCGCCGAGGGCGGTCCCCACACCGGTGACCACCGCGGTGTTCACGATCGACCGCGGCAGCGTGAGCGGGAGCTTGTCGAAGTCGTCGGTGAAGTAGTTCCGCCGCTCGGTCAGGTAGTGGCGCGAGGCCCACAGCGCAGCACCGACCGACACGCCGGTGCTCACCGTGAGGCGCACGGCGGTGCGCTCGTCGAGCGAGGCCTCCGGCCGGATCCGGCTGAGCACGTCGTACGCGATCCCGCCCACCGCGCCGAGCTCGAGGAGTTCCCCGGCGAGGTGGGCCACGTCGTTCGGCCACCCGATCCCGCGCCCGGTGGGCACTGATCGCAGGCCCCGGCCCGCCGCCACCAGCCCGCCACGGATGGCGAGGCGCAGGGCCAGTGAGTCGGAGCCGAAGGTGAGCGCACGGGTGAGCTGCTCCACCCGGTGGCTGGTGCCGCGGGCGGCCAGCACCGACAACCCGGAGACCACGCCCTGGTGCAGCGACGTGCGCGGCATGAGGGAGGGCTGCAGCGACCGGATGAAGTTCGTGGTCTCGAGCGGCGCGCCGGGCGATGACGTCAGTGGAGAGACCACCGACAGGAGCGACTCGAGGCGTTGGAGCGCGGTGGCACCCACCAGGCCCTCCCCGGTCTCGGCGGTGCCGATGGGGGAGAGGGCCACGTCGGCGACGGCGGTGCCGGGGAGGTCGACCTCGTCGGCGGCGGTCGGGGCGGGACGGTCCTCGGCGTTCGGCATGGCCGTGAGCCTACGCAGGGGTTCCCGCGCTCCGACCCATCCGACCGGGGTTCCCGACGCCGCCCCGCCGACGGAGTCGTGCCGGGATCCGGGTGGGATCGGCCACTCCGGGGGGCAGGATGGTGCGCATGTCCACGTCGCCTCCCCCCGTGGCCGGCCCCGGTGAGCTGTTCCACCTGGTGCGGCCCGGTACCGACGTGGTGGTGCCCATGTCCAACGGCGAGCCGCGCGCGTTCCTCGACGAGCTCGAGGCCCGGGCCGACGACCTCGCCGACGTGCGGATCCACCAGATGCACCCGGTGCGGCCCCGGCGGTTCCACGGCCCCGACGCCGGCGGTGTGCGCTACGTGTCGTACTTCCTGTCGCCGCTGCTGCGCGACGCGTTCGCGGAGGGGCACGTGGACCTGGTGCCGAACGACTTCCACGCGGTGCCCTCACTCGTCCGCCGGCGGTCCGGGGACCTGCTGCTGGTGGTGGCCGCGTCCCCGCCCGACCGGCACGGATTCGTGTCGATGGGTGTCACCGCGGACTACGCGGCGGCCCTCCTCGGGGAGTGCCCGGTGGTGGTCGAGGTGAACCCGTCGATGCCGAGGGTGGCCGGGCTCCACAACTTCCCGCTGTCGATGGCCGAGGGCTGGTACGAGGCCGACACGCCGCTGGTGCCGCTCCCGGAGCCGGAGGTGACCGAGGTGGACCGGGCGATCGCGGAGCTGGTGGCCGCCGAGGTGCCCGACGGCGCCACGCTCCAGATCGGTATCGGGGCGGTGCCGGGCCTGGTGGCGGGGCTGCTCGGCGACCACCGGGGCCTGGGAGTGCACACCGAACTCCTCGGCGACTCGGTGATGCGCCTCGTCGACTCGGGCGCGGTCAGCGGCCACGGCAAGGTCCGGGAGCGGGGCCTGGTCACCACCACCACGGCGCTCGGCTCCTCGGACTTCTACGACTGGATGGACCAGAACGGGGGCGTGTTCCTGCTGCCGGTCGACATCTCGAACGACCCGAGGATCATCTCCTCACAGCCGAAGATGTGCGCCATCAACGCCACGATGCAGGTGGACCTCCTCGGCCAGTGTGCGTCCGAGTCGCTGGGCCACCACTACGTGAGTTCGACGGGCGGCCAGGCCGACTTCCTGCGTGGTGCACAGTTGTGCGAGGACGGGCGCAGCTTCATCGTCACGCACTCCACGGCGGTGGAGGGCACCGTCTCGCGGATCGTCCCGTCGCTGTCGGAGGGCGCCGTGGTGACCGCGCACAAGAACCTGATCGACCGGGTCGTCACCGAGTACGGCATCGCCGAGCTCACCGGCCTGACGATCCGTGACCGCGCCGAGGCGCTGATCGGCATCGCACATCCCGACTTCCGCGACGGGCTCTCCGACGCGGCCGACCGGCTGGGGTACCGGTGAACGGCGCGCGGTTGGGCCCGGCCGACATGGAACTCGTCCTCGGCCCCGAGGCCCCGGCCTCGGCAGCCGGCGCCGCGGTGCGGGCGGTGGCGTTGGCCTCGGGCGTGACCTCGGAGCGGGCCACGCGCCTGCGCGCGCTCCTGGAGCAGCTGGTGGTCGAGTCCCGTTCCCGCGAAGCGGTGGGTGGCGCGGAGGAGTTGGTGGTGCGTGCCCGTCACTCGGGCCCTGCGCTGCACGTGGAGGTGCACGACCAGCGGCTCCCGCTGGATCCGGCCGAGGCCCGTGTCTCGCGGGCGCGGCGACTCGTGGCGCTGGGCTTCGCCGACCACCTCCACATCTCGGCCGACGGGCCGGCCGGCAACGTGGCCACCTTCAGCGTGGAGCCCGACGAGGTGGAGCTCGCCGCGGAGGGCCGTGCCCTCGCCGAGGACTGCGAGCGGGCGAGCGACGAGGTGGCCGAGGGCGTGGTGGTTCGCCGCATGGTGGACGACGACGCGACGGGCCTCGCCCGCTGCGTGTACCGCTGCTACGGCTACAGCTACCTCGATCCGATGATGTACCGGCCCCGGCAGATCCGTCGCGCGCTGCGCGCCGGGACGATGCGGTCGGTGGTGGCGGTCACGGCGGACGGGGAGGTGGTCGGCCACATCGCGGTGACCTTCGAGCGGCCCGGGGATCCCGTCCCGGAGGGCGGCCGGCTCGTGGTCGACCCCCGGTTCCGGGGGCGGCACCTCGCGGAGCGCCTGGCCCATGGCCGGGCCGGGATGGTCGAGGAGCTCGGCCTTCCCGGCTCCTGGTGCGAGTGCGTGGCCAACCACCCGTTCAGCCAGCGCGAGGTGTTGTCGATGGGTGGTTCGGAGACGGGATTCCTGGTGGGTGCGCAGCCGTCGACGGTCCGCATGGAGGGCGTGGACAACGCCGAGCGGGGTCGCCACAGCCTGGTGGCGATGTACCTGCCGTCGGTCGATCCCGGCCCTGCGGAGCTCCACGTGCCCGAGCGGCACGCCGCGGCCCTCGCGGAGCTGGTGGAGCGCATGGGGATCGACCGCACGGTCGTGGGACATGGCGTCGATGCGGACCCCGACGGCGCCCCGGCCGCGCAGGGGTCGACCTCGCTCACGGTGGGGGTGGAGGCGGGCGTGGGCCTCGCCCACCTGCGGGTCGACCGCCTCGGCGCCGATCTGGTGGAGCGGGTGGCCCGCGAGCTCGACGCCCTGGCTGGGTTCGACCTCGACGTGGTGCACCTCGACGTGGTGCTCACCGACCCGGCCGCCGCCCGGGCGGTCGACGACCTCGAGCGGCTCGGCTTCTTCTGGGGTGCGTGGGTGCCCTGCTTCACGCCGTCGGGCGACGTCCTGCGCCTGCAACGGGTGTCGGACCGCCCGGTGGACCAGGACCACGTGGAGCTCGCCCGGCCCGAGGGTGCCGCGGTGCGTGACCGGGTGGTGGCCGAGTGGCACCGGGTGGCCCGCGGGCGCTGAGGCCCGGAACCGCGTGTCCCGTGGCCCGGCACCCGCGGGGGCCCGATGGTCGGGACGGCGAGATTCGAACTCGCGACCCCCGGCACCCAAAGCCGGTGCGCTAGCCAGGCTGCGCCACGTCCCGTGGCCCGGAGGCTAGGCCACCGCGACCCCGATGGCGGCCGCCGCCGGCGGCGTCGGTAAGCTGCCCCTCCTGTGACATCGACCGTGGAGCCCGTGGAGGGCAAGAACGTCCCCGCCGACACCGACGCCGAGGACGGCGCCGCCGAGGGGGCCGCGCCGGCGCCGACCGGCGACTTCGTGAAGCTGTCCGTGGTGGTGGAGGAGGCCGAGCTCGAGCCCGCCATCGCCGAGGCGTGGCGTCAGATCGCCAAGGAGGTGCGCCTTCCGGGGTTCCGCCCCGGCAAGGCCCCCCGCCGCCTGCTCGAACAGCAGGTGGGCAGGGGCTACGCCCGCTCCGAGGCGCTCCGCACCGCCCTGCCGGACTTCTACGCCCGTGCGGTGGTGGAGCACGACGTGGACGTCATCGCCCCGCCCGAGCTCGACATCACCTCCGGCGAGGAGGAGGGCGATGTCACCTTCGAGGCGGTCGTGGAGGTGCGGCCCGAGGTGTTCGTGGCCGGCTACGACGGGCTCCGGGTGGAGGTGCCCTCGCCCGGCGTGCCCGACGAGGACGTCGACGAGCAGATCGACCGTCTCCGGGGCCAGTACGGGGAGCTCGAGGAGGTGGAGCGATCCGCCGGCGAGGGCGATTACGTCACCATCGACATCCACGGCACCCGCGACGGCGAGGAGGTCGAGGGGCTCACGGCCGACGACTACCTCTATCTCGTGGGCTCCGGCATGATCGCCAGCGAGTTCGACGAACACCTCTCCGGTGCGTCGGCCGGCGACGTGCTGCAGTTCGACGCGGAGCATCCCGACCCGGAGCAGGACCCGGTCGAGTTCCGGCTGCTGGTCAAGAACGTGAAGGAGCGGGTGCTGCCCGAACTCACCGACGAGTGGGCCGCCGAGGCGAGTGAGTTCGACACCGTGGAGGAACTGCGGGCCGACACGCGTACCAAGCTCGCCGAGTCCCGCGAGGCGCAGACCCGCATGGCGGTCCGGGCCCGGATCGGCACGGAGCTCGCCGGCCTCGTCGACGGGCAGGTGCCCCAGGCCCTGGTGTCCACCGAGATGCAGAACCGCCTCCAGAACATGGCCTACCAGCTCCAGGGGCGGGGCATCGGCCTCGAGGACTACCTCACCATCACCGGCCAGGACCCGGAGGGCTTCACCACCCAGCTGCGGGAGGCCGCCGAGGAGGCCGTGCGGGTCGACCTGGCGCTGCGCGCCGTGGCGAAGGCCCAGGATCTCGAGGCCACCGACGACGAGGTCGACGAGGAGATCGCCCGGCTGATCGTGGGATCCGACCTCGACCTCGACGACGCCCGCGAGCAACTGCGGACCAACGGCCAGCTCTCGGCGGTACGCTCGGACGTCACGCAGCGCAAGGCGCTGGAGTGGTTGGTCGAGCACAGCGAGGTGGTCGATCCCGACGGGTCGCCGATCCCCGAGGAGCTCCTGCAGCTCCCCGAGGAGGAGCCCCACGACCACGACCACGACGGTCACGACCACGACGGTCATGACCACGACCACGACCACTGAGTCGACACCCGCCCGTCACCGACCGCAGGAGCTCCCGAGTGCCCGTCACCCCGCCCCAGAACCACACGCCGCCGCGGAACTACATGGTCCCCAGCGTCGAGTGGGACACCCCGAAGGGCCCCCGCAGCTCCGACCTGTTCTCACGGCTGCTGCGCGAGAACATCATCTTCCTCGGCACGCCGATCGACGACACGGTGGCCAACCTCGTGTGTGCGCAGCTGCTGTTCCTCGAGTCGGAGAACCCCGACCGGGACATCAGCATCTACATCAACAGCCCGGGCGGTGACATCAACGCCCTGATGGCCATCTACGACACGATGCAGTACATCCGGCCGGAGATCACCACCCTGTGCTTCGGCCAGGCCGCCTCGGCCGCGGCGGTGCTGCTGGCCGCCGGCACCCCCGGCAAGCGCCTCGCGCTGCCCAACGCCCGGGTGCTGATCCACCAGCCGTACGCGCAGTCGGGCTACGCGCAGGTGTCCGACCTCGAGATCGCCGCCAACGAGATCATCCGCCTCAAGGAGACCCTGGAGGACGTGCTGGCCCGCCACACCGGCCAGCCCAAGGAGAAGATCGCCAAGGACACCGACCGCGACTACGTGATGACCGCGGCGGAGGCCAAGGAGTACGGCATCGTCGACGAGGTCATCGAGGCCCGCAACCCGGTCGACAACAGCGGGCCCATCACCGCCATCCGTTGATCACGGCGTCGGCGGCGCCGATGCGCCACAATGGCGGACTCCGGCCGAGCAGGTCGGGCCCGACCCGGAGGGGAACGAGTGGCCAAGTTCGGTGACGGTGGCGAGCTGCTGAAGTGCTCCTTCTGCGGCAAGTCGCAGAAGCAGGTCAAGAAGCTGATCGCGGGCCCCGGCGTCTACATCTGCGACGAGTGCATCGACCTGTGCAACGAGATCATCGAGGAGGAGCTCGCCGACACCGGCGAACTGGTGCTCGACGAGCTCCCCAAGCCGATGGAGATCTTCGACTTCCTCGACGACTTCATCGTCGGCCAGGAGCGGGCCAAGAAGATCCTCTCCGTCGCGGTCTACAACCACTACAAGCGGGTCCAGCACGGTGCACGGCCCGGCGTCGACGACGTCGAGCTGCAGAAGTCGAACATCATGCTGATCGGCCCCACCGGCTGCGGGAAGACACTGCTCGCCCAGACGCTGGCCCGGATGCTCAACGTCCCCTTCGCCATCGCGGACGCCACGGCGCTCACCGAGGCGGGCTACGTGGGCGAGGACGTTGAGAACATCCTCCTCAAGCTGATCCAGGCGGCCGACTTCGACGTGAAGAAGGCAGAGACGGGCATCATCTACATCGACGAGATCGACAAGGTGGCCCGCAAGTCGGAGAACCCCTCGATCACCCGTGACGTGTCGGGCGAGGGTGTGCAGCAGGCTCTGCTGAAGATCCTGGAGGGCACCACCGCCTCGGTGCCGCCGCAGGGCGGGCGCAAGCACCCCCACCAGGAGTTCATCCAGATCGACACCACCAACATCCTGTTCATCTGCGGTGGTGCGTTCGCCGGTCTCGACAAGATCATCGAGCAGCGCATCGGCGGCCGCAGCGTGGGCTTCGGCGCGGAGATCCGATCGGTGCACGAGCGGTCGGAGGGCGACCTGTTCCAGCAGGTGCTCCCCGAGGACCTGCTGAAGTTCGGCCTGATCCCCGAGTTCGTCGGCCGGCTCCCGGTGGTGGGCGTGGTCGACTCGCTCGACCGCCAGGCCCTCATCGAGATCCTCGTGGAACCGAAGAACGCGCTGGTGAAGCAGTACCGCAAGTTCTTCGAGCTGGAGGACGTGGAGCTGGAGTTCACCGACGAGGCGCTCGCGGCGGTGGCCGACCAGGCGCTCCTGCGGGGCACCGGAGCGCGCGGCCTGCGGGCGATCCTCGAGGAGGTGCTCCTCGGCGTCATGTACGAACTGCCGTCCCGCACCGACATCGGCAAGGTCGTGGTGGACGACAAGGTCGTCCTCGAGAAGGTGAACCCCACCCTGGTGCCCCGCGAGAAGTCGCGGGCGGCCCGGCCCCGCCGGGCCGCGTCCTGAGCCCGCTCGCCGGGTCGGGCACCTCCACACCGGGAGCAGGGGAGCAGGTCGTGGCCGACCTCGCCACGGAACTGGCCTGGCTCGACGCGCACCTGGACCACGAGAGCGGCTCGGTCGGTGTGGCGGCCGGGCAGGTGGAGGGTCTCGACCTCGCCGCCATGCGCGAACTGGTCGGCCTCCTCGGCGACCCGCAGGCCGACGTGCCGGTGATCCACGTCACCGGCACCAACGGCAAGGGATCCACCGCGGCGATGCTCACCGCACTGCTCCGTGCCCACGGGCTCAGCGTGGGCTCGTACACCAGCCCGCATCTCGAGCGGGTCAACGAGCGCATCCGCCGCGACGGGGAACCGATCGACGACGTGGACCTCGCCGAGGTGCTCGCCGGCGTCCGGGCCGTGGAGCCGATGCTCTCGCAGCCCGCCACCTGGTTCGAGCTCGTCACCGCCGCGGCCCTCCGGTGGTTCGCCGAGGCACCGGTGGACGTCGCGGTGGTGGAGGTGGGCCTGCTCGGCCGCTACGACGCCACCAACGTGGTCGATGGCCGGGTGGCGGTGATCACGTCGATCGGTGGGGACCACACCGACTTCGCTCCCGGCTGGGAGGCGGCGGTGTGCTCGGAGAAGGCGGGGATCGTCCGTCCCGAGGCCACCGCGGTGCTCGGTCCGCTGCCGGCCGAACTCCGGGCGGTGGTGGCGGCCGAGGGACCGGCGCGCCTGTGGGCCGACGGGGTGGACTTCGAGGTGCTCTCGGAACGGGTGGCGATCGGCGGGCGTCTGCTCGACGTCCAGGGTGCGCTCGGCCGCTACGAGGAGGTGTTCCTCCCGTTGCACGGCAGCCACCAGGCGGCCAACGCCGCGGTCGCGATCGCCGCGGTGGAGGCCTTCTTCGACCGGCCCCTCGACCCCGAGGTGGTGCGTGAGGGCCTGGCCGCCGTGGAACTGCAGGGCCGGGTGGAGGTGGTGTCGCACCAACCACTGGTGGTCCTCGACGGCGCGCACAACCCCGATGCGCTGCGGGCGCTCGCGGCCACCGTGGACGACGAGTTCGCGGCCGTCGGCGCCCGCCTGGTCGTGGTGGGCCAGCTCGCCGGCCGCGACCCCGCGGCCACGGCCGACGCGTTGCGCGCCCTGCGTCCGGATCTCGTGGTGTGCACGACCGCGGCCGAGGGCGAACGGGGCCTGCCGGCCGAGCGGCTCGGTGCGGCCTGTGAGGCGGCCGGGCTGCCCACCGAGGTGATGTCCGATCCGGTGCGCGCGGTGACGCTCGCGCTCGGGCGGGCCCAGGAGGAGGACCTGGTGGTGGTCGCCGGGTCCTTCCGGCTCCTCGCCCCGGCCCGCCGAGCGCTCGCCCGGTCCGGTCCGGGCACTCCGCCCTGAGCGTCCCGCCCCACGTGGGAGACGCACCTCGGGGAGATCGCCCGGAACGTCGCCGGGCGCGCCTGAGGTGTCGGTTCAGGCGAGGCCCGGGAACCAGAGCCCGATCTCCCGGGCGGCCGACTCGGGGCCGTCGGAGCCGTGCACCAGGTTCTCGTTCGTGGTGGTGGCGAAGTCGCCACGGATGGAGCCGGGCTGCGCGTCGTCCACCTTGGTCTTGCCGATCAGGGTGCGCATCAGGTGCCAAGTGTTCTCGTCCGGACCCTCCACGACCATGGCCACGACCGGGCTCCTGGTCAGGAACGTCACGAGTTCGCCGAAGAACGGCTTCTCCGCATGCTCCTCGTAGTGGGCCTCGGCCAGCGCCACCTCCACCTCTCGCAGCTCCAGTGCGACGAGGCGCAGGCCCTTGCGTTCGATGCGGCTGACGATCTCCCCGACGAGGCCCCGTTCGACGGCGTCGGGCTTGCACATGATGAAGGTCCGGTTCACGGATGCGCAGGGTACGGGGGTCGGGCCCCGGGCGGCGAACCCCGTCGGCAGGGACGGCCCCGGGCGGGCACCCGTCACACCGGCTGGAGGGGCGGCCGGGACGTCGCTAGGGTTCATTACGGTTCTGTTGCGACAACGACCCGGCCCCTGCCGCACGACGGGGGTCCGGTCGGCGGTCCGTCGGGGGCCGCCGACCCTCCGGTCGCGGCGCCGGTGGGCCAACTAGCGTGAGGTCGTCCCTATGGCACGGTTCAACTCCAATCTGCTCGGCCGTGACATGGCGGTCGACCTCGGCACCGCCAACACGCTCGTGTACGTGCGCGGCGAGGGCATCGTGCTGTGCGAGCCGTCGGTGGTCGCCGTCCGCGAGGGCGACGGGCGCGCCGTGGCCGTGGGCACCGAGGCCAAGCGGATGATCGGCAAGACGCCGGCGCACATCCGCGCCATCCGCCCGCTGAAGGACGGCGTGATCTCCGACTTCGAGGTCTGCGAGACCATGCTCCGCTACTTCATCCAGCGGGTGCACAACAGCAGGTTCTCCAAGCCGCGGATGATCATCTGCGTGCCGTCCGGCGTGACGGGCGTGGAGCAGCGGGCCGTGCAGGACGCCGCGGAGTTCGCGGGGGCCCGGAAGCCGGCCCACATCATCGAGGAGCCGATGGCCGCCGCGATCGGCGCTGGTCTCCCGGTGCAGGAGCCCACCGGCAACATGATCGTCGACATCGGCGGCGGCACCACCGAGGTGGCGATGATCTCCCTCGGCGGTGTGGTCACCAGCCAGTCCGTGCGGGTGGGTGGCGACGAACTCGACGAGGCGATCATCCAGTACATCAAGAAGGAGTACTCGCTCGCCCTCGGCGAGCGCACCGCCGAGGTGGTGAAGATGGAGCTGGGCTCCGCCTGGCCGCTCGACCAGGAACTCCAGGCGGAGATCCGCGGTCGCGACCTGGTCACGGGCCTTCCGAAGACCATCGTCACCAGCACCTACGAGATCCGCGAGGCGATCGAGGAGCCGGTGAGCTCCATCGTGGACGCGGTGAAGGTCACCCTCGACAAGACCCCGCCGGAGCTCGCTGCCGACGTGATGGAGCGCGGCATCGTGCTCGCCGGCGGCGGCGCCCTGCTGAAGGGCCTGCCCAAGCGGCTCGCGCAGGAGACGGGCATGCCGATCCGCATCGCGCCGCGGCCGCTCGAGGCGGTGGCCCTGGGGTCCGGCCAGGCCCTGGAGGAGTTCGAGGCCCTGCGCGGCGTGCTCTTCTCCGCCCAGCGCGACTGACCACCGTGCGGACGGTCGCCACCCGCCGCCGCTCCCGGTACCTGTTGCTGGTGCTCACCCTGTTGGCGGTCACCTTCATCACCCTCGACGCCAGGGGGGTCCCGGTCTTCGACGGCGCCCGCAACACCGCGTCCGACGTGTTCGCCCCCTTGTCGGGTGCCGCCGACTGGGTCTCGAGTCCGTTCCGCAACGCCTGGCAGGGCGTGACCGGCTACGACGACCTCCGTGCCGAGAACCGGCGCCTTCGCGACCAGGTGGGCCGGCTGCGGTCCCGGGAGATCGCCGAGGCCAACGCGGAGGAGCAGCTCAAGCGGCTCAACGACCAGCTGCAGTTGGGCTTCGTGCGCGACCTCCCCACGCAGGTCGCCCGCGTCACCTCGGGCCCGTTCTCCAACTTCTCCGATCACCGTCTCGAGATCGACAAGGGGTCGTCGTCGGGCCTGGAGGTGGGCATGCCGGTGGTGACCACCGCCGGGCTCGTCGGCCGGCTCGACCGGGTGAGCCGGACCCGCTCGGTCGTGCAGCTGGCGACCGACCCGACCTTCGTGATCGGTGTCCGTCTGGCGTCCAGCCAGGACCTCGGCGTGGGCCGCGGTGGCGGCGACGCCGATCGCTTCATCGTCGACCGTGGCATCGAACTGGCCGACCCGGTGGAGCCGGGGGAGGCGGTGCTCACCAGCGGCCTGTCCAACTCGGTGATGCCGCCCGACGTGCCGATCGGCCTCGTCGACAAGGTCGTGGCGGACGAGAACTCCCGGTCGCAGCTGCTGCAGGTCCGCTACGCCGTGGACTTCTCCCAGCTCGACGTGGTGCAGGTGCTCAAGTGGGAGCCGCCGAAGTGAACGCCGGGACGGCGCGGTGAACGACGGCGTCGCGATCTGGCGGTGGGTGGCCCTCGTGTCGGCCGCCGCGGTGCTGCAGGTGACGCTGGTCGACGACGTGCAGATCCTCGGCGTCCATCCCGACCTGCTCCTCCTGCTCGCCGTGTGTGCCGGGCTCACGGGTGGCCCCGGCCGCGGCGCGGGCGTCGGGTTCGCGTGCGGGCTGGTGGCCGACCTGTTCCTGCCCGGTCGGTTCGGTGTGGCGGCGCTCGCCTTCGCCCTCACCGGCTACGCGGCCGGCACCGCCGGCGACACGGTGGTGCGCCCCGCCCGTTGGATCAGTGTGACCATGTGCACGTTGGCGAGCGCTCTGGGCACGATCACCTACGCCGTGCTGGGCCAGTTGCTGGGACAGCGCACATTGTCCGACCCCCGCCTGCTGACCGTGGTCGGTATCGTCTCGCTGGTCAACGGGGTGCTGGCCCTGCCCGCCCTGGCACTGTGCCGCTGGGCGGAGCAGTCGCCCGTCCCCGCCCGCCTGCGTTGACGCACCGCACCCCGAGCACCGCACCAGCCGTGACCCGCCCCTCCGCCGCATGACCGACGCCCGAGCCGACTGAACGATGGACACCGACTCCACCCAGGTGCGCCTCAGCGCCCTCGGCATCGTGGCCCTCTCGCTGTTCCTCGCCCTGTTCGTGCGGCTCTGGTTCCTGCAGGGCATCGACCGACAGCGCTTCGAGGTGGAGTCCGCCTCGAACCGCCTCCGGGTGATCAACGAGGAGGGCCCCCGCGGCCGGATCCTCGACCGCAACGGCAAGGTCCTGGTCGACAACCGCACCTCGATCGTCGTTGCCCTCGACCGCGAGCCGATCCGCAAGCTCACCGAGGAGCGTCGGCAGGCGGAGTTCGCTGACCTCGCCGACACCCTCACGTCGCTCGGGGTGCCCACCAAGCTCGGCACGATCCAGAAGCGCTACGACGACAAGCGCTACGCCCCGCAGGAGTACGTCCCGATCGCCGAGGACGTACCGGAGAACGTGGAGCTGTTCCTCGCCGAACGGGCGGAACGCTTCCCGGGCGTGGTGGTGGAGCGTCGCACGATCCGCTCGTACCCGTACGGCCAGCTCGCGCCCCAGATCGTGGGCTACGTCGGCGAGATCAACGAGGAGGAACTCGTCGCCCGCGGTGGGACGCCGCCGGCGGTGCCGGGCACCACGAGCTCGACCGTTCCGCCCACCACGGTCACCACCGTGCCGGGGTTGCCGGCCAAGCCCTACCAACCGGGCGACTCGATCGGCAAGGTCGGTGTGGAGCGGTCCCACGAGGAGTACCTCCGGGCCGTGCCGGGTAAGCGCACCATCGAGGTGAACGCCCGGGGCGACCTCATCGACGTCATCAAGAACACCGACCCGGTGGCCGGTGACGACGTGTGGCTCAGCATCGACATCGACCTTCAGGCCCACGCGGAGCGGTTGCTCGAGGCGAAGGTGCGCAGCGTGCGCGGCGGCCTCACCAAGGAGGGTTACCGCAAGAACGCGCCACAGGGGTCGGTGGTGATCATCGAACCCACCACCGGACAGGTGCTCGCGATGGCGTCGTACCCGGGCTACGACCCGTCGATCCTCGTGAACGGCATCTCGTCGGACCTGTGGACCCAGCTGAACGATCCGGCCAGCGGCCGACCACTGTTCAACTGGGCGCTCCAGGGCGCCTACGCGCCCGGGTCCACCTTCAAGCCGGTCACCGCGCTCGCCGGGTGGCGGACCGGGGCGATCGGCCCGGGCAACGAGGTGGTGGCCGATGGTGGCGTGTTCAAGCTGCAGGGCTGCAAGGGCAAGGCCTGCGAGTTCCAGAACGCCGGGCGCACGGCGCACGGCAGCGTCGACCTGGCGCGGTCGCTGACCGTCTCGTCCGACGTCTACTACTACCGGCTCGGCGAGATGTTCTGGATCAACCGCACCAACTGGGGCGAGACGCCCATCCAGGACGCGGCGAGGGACCTCGGCCTCGGGAGCCGGACCGGTATCGCACTCCCGGGCGAGACCGCCGGGCGGATCCCCACGCCGGCGAACCGAAAGGAGGCGTACCAGAAGAATCCCGACGCCTTCGTCACCGGCGACTGGTTCACCGGCGACAACGTCATCACCGCCATCGGCCAGGGTGACGTGCTCGTCACGCCGCTCCAGCTCGCAGAGCTGTACGCCACGCTCGCGAACGACGGTGTGCGTTACCGCCCGCAGGTGGTCTCCAAGGTGACCCGCGTGATCGACCCGACCCTGCCGCCGGGTGAGCCCGGCAACTTCGAGGTGATCAAGCAGGTGGAGCCCGACGAGGTCGGCCGGGTGGACCTGCCGCCGGACTTCTACTCGCGAATGGTCAAGGGGCTCATCGGCGTCACCCAGCAGGGCGACGGCACCGCCACGAAGTCCTGGCGCGCCAGCCCCACCGCCTGGCCGATCGCCGGCAAGACCGGCACCTCCCAGGTGGTGGGCAAGGCCGACTCGGCGCTGTTCGCCGGATGGGGCCCGGCCCAGCCCGATGCGGTGCCGCAGTACGCCATCTCGGTGGTGATCCCCGAGGCGGGCTTCGGCGGCGACGTGGCCGCGCCGCTCGCGTTCCGGGTGCTCGCGCCGGCCAGCAAGGGCCAGTTGCCCGCGGCCTGCCCGGCCGCGTCGCGCGCTCTGTGCGACCGCGAGGTGGCGGCGGCCGAGGCGGCCAGCAGTCGCGACGTGGGCAGCGGGGGGCCGGGCTGATGCTGCGCGCCGTCTCCACCCCCGAGCGCCGGGGCTTCCGGGCCCGGGACCTCACCGCGCCGTGGCGTCACGTGGACGTGATCCTCATGGTCGCGGTGGGCCTCGTGCTCCTGCTGGGCCTGGCGATGGTCTACAGCGCCACCCGACGCTTTCCCGACGGCAGCGGCTTCGTGCTCCGGCAGGGCATGTTCGCCGTGGTCGGCATTGCGATCATGATGGGCCTCTCGCTGGTGGACTACCGGCGGATCGCCGACTGGTGGCAGGCGATCTACGCCGGTTCGGTGGTGCTGCTCCTCGGGGTGCTCACCCCGTTGGGGGCCACGGTCAACGGCACCAAGGGCTGGTACCGGTTCGGGTTCATCTCGTTGCAGCCGGCCGAGTTCGCCAAGCTGGCGACGATCCTCGCGGTGGCGGCCTACCTCGGCTCCGTCGACCGGGTGGACCTCCGACGCCTCGGGGTGGCCCGGGCCCTGCTCGGAGTGCCGATGGGGATCACCCTGCTGCAGCCCGACCTCGGCTCCGCGCTGGTGTTCATCGTGATCGCCATGGGGATGCTCGTGGTGGCCGGGGTGCGCCTCCGGCACCTGGCGGTGCTGGTGCTGCTCGGCGTGGTGGCCGTGCTCGGGATCCTCAACTCCGGGACGCTCGACCAGTACCAGAAGGACCGCCTCACGTCGTTCGTGTCGCCCACCGGCCAGTCCTACAACGTCGACCAGGCCCAGAAGGCCATCGGGTCCGGCGGCCTCACCGGCTACGGCTTCACGCAGGGCCCCCAGACCCGCGGCGGGTACGTCCCGGAGCAGCAGACCGACTTCATCTTCACGGTGGCGGGGGAGGAGCTGGGGTTCGTGGGCGCCGGGTCGCTGGTGCTCCTGCTCGGCGTGATCGTCTGGAGGATGTGGCGGGCGGCGCAGCTCGCGTCCGACGAACTCGGGACGCTGCTGTGCGTCGGGATCCTCTGCATGTTCCTGTTCCACATCTTCGAGAACGTGGGCATGACGCTGGGGATCATGCCGGTCACCGGCATCCCGCTCCCTTTCGTGTCTTATGGCGGTTCCTCGTTGCTGGTGTCCTTCACCGCGGTGGGCCTGGTGCAGTCGGTGCACATGCACCGGTTCAACTGACGGGCACGGGATCCCCGCTGAACGGCAGGTGTCCGGCCGGCGCCCGGGGGGTTTCGGTCCGGTCCGAGGGGCACCGGTAGACTGCGGCGGTCATGACCGTCCACGAGGGCCCCTCCGGCGCCGCCACGATCTGGGACCGCCTGGAGCCGCTCCTGCCCCGTGTGCAGCGTCCGGCCCGGTACATCGGGGGTGAGGACGGTTCGGGGACGCCGGACTGGACGCAGCGGGTGCCCGGGGGGCCGGTCGCCTGGTTGTTGTCCTACCCCGACACCTACGAGATCGGGTTGCCCAACCAGGGCCTGCAGATCCTGCGCGAACTGCTCAACGAGCGCCCCGACGCCGTGGCCGAGCGAGCCTACGCCCCGTGGGTGGACCTCGAGGCGGAGCTGCGGGCCGCCGGGCTCCCTCTGTTCAGCGTGGAGTCGCACCGGCCCGCCGCCGCGTTCGACCTGTTGGCGTTCAACCTGTCGGCCGAGCTGACCTACACGAACCTGCTCAACATGATCGACCTGGCCGGGGTGCCCGTTCGGTCGGCCGAGCGCTCGGCGGCGCACCCGCTCGTGGTGGTCGGTGGGCACTGCACCTACAACCCGGAGCCGGTCGCCGACTTCGTGGACCTGGTCGTGCTGGGTGACGGCGAGGAGGTGGTCGGCGAGATCACGGAGGTCGTGCGGGCCTGGAAGGCAGGTGGCCGCGACCGTCGCGAGGACGTCCTGCGGGCGCTGTGCACGGTGCCGGGCGTCTACGTGCCCTCGGCCTACGAGGTCACCTACGAGGCCGAGCGCCTGGTGGCGGTGACGCCACGCTGGCCCGAGGCGCCCGAGCTCGTGGAGAAGCGCACCATCGCGGACCTCGCCGAGTGGCCCTACCCCCGGGAGCAGCTCGTGCCGCTCACCGAGGTGGTGCACGACCGGCTCAACGTCGAGGTGTTCCGCGGCTGCACCCGCGGGTGCCGGTTCTGCCAGGCGGGGATGATCACGCGGCCGGTGCGTGAACGGCCGGCCGATCAGGTGCGCACCATGGTGCAGGAGGGTCTGCGGCGAACGGGATACGACGAGGTGGCGCTCACCTCGCTGTCCACCGCGGACTTCTCCGGGATCGCCGAGGTGGTCGGGGGCCTCGTCGACGGGAACGGCCAGGGCGACGCCTGCGGGCAGGTGTCGGTGAGCCTGCCCTCGCTCAGGGTGGACGCCTTCGGCGTGGGCATCGCCGCCGAGCTGCAGAAGGGCCGGCGCACCGGCCTGACCTTCGCCCCGGAGGCGGGCACCTGGCGCATGCGGCAGGTGATCAACAAGCTGATCCGGGAGGAGGACCTGTACGGCGCGGTGGAGGCCGCGTACTCGCAGGGCTGGCGCCGGGTGAAGCTCTACTTCCTCACCGGCCTCCCCACCGAGACCGACGAGGACACCCTCGGCATCGCCGAGCTCGCCCGCAACTGCGTGGAGCTGGGCCGCACCCACCAGCGCAGCCCGTCGGTCACGGTGTCGGTCGGCGGGTTCGTGCCGAAGCCGTTCACCCCGTTCCAGTGGTTCGGCCAGAACACCGTGGTGGAGCTCCAGCGCAAGATCCACCTCCTGCGCGAGGACGTGAAGCGTCACCGGGGCGTGCAGATGAAGTGGCACGACCCCCGTGCCACCCTCGCCGAGGGCCTCCTGAGCCGGGGGGACCGTCGGCTGGGGCCGGTGGTGGAGGAGGTGTGGCGCCGGGGCGGCACCTTCCAGGAGTGGTCAGAGTGCTTCCGCCTCGATCTGTGGGAGGAGGCGATGGCCGCCCACGGGCTGTCGGTCGACTGGTACGTCCACCGGCACCGCGCGGAGGACGAGGTGCTCCCGTGGGCCCACCTGTCCGCTGGGCTCCACCAGGACTTCCTCTGGCAGGACTGGCAGGACGCCCTGGCCGAGGTCGGCCTGCCCGACTGCCGGTGGACCCCGTGCTACGACTGCGGCGCCTGCACCGGCTACGGCATCGAGCACATCGTGGCCTCCGCCACCCCGCCGGCGGGCGGGAGCCAGGGCACCGGTCAGGTCCTGCCGGGCGCGGTGCCGGTGGAGCTGGGGCGGCGGACCGAGACGGTGGCGTCCTGATGCGGCTCCGGCTCCGGTACGAGAAGCTGGGCAAGGTCCGCTTCCTGTCGCACCGCGACGTGGCCCGGGTGCTCGAGCGGGCGGTGCGTCGCGCGGGCCTGCCCGTGGCCTACAGCGAGGGGTTCTCGCCGCACGCACGCCTGCACTTCGGCCTGGCGCTGTCGGTCGGCCACGAGTCGCTGGCCGAGTACCTCGACGTGGACCTGGTGCCCTCCGCGCCCCGGCCCGCGGTCCACGAGATCCCGGACCTGCTCTCCGGTTGCCTGCCCGAGGGGCTCACGGCCACCGCGGCGGTGGACCTCGTGCCGGGCACCGCCTCGTTGCAGGAGTCGGTGACCTCCTCCACCTGGGAGTTCCGGGTCGCCGGTGTGCCGCTCGCGCCCCTCGCCGCGGCGGCCGATGAACTGCTGGCGGCCGACGAACTGCCGGTCGACCTCACACGGAAGGGCAAGCAGGTGCGCGAGGACCTGCGGCCGCTCCTCCTGGACCTGTCCACGGAGGCCACCTCCGACGGTGTCCTGCTCCTCGTGGAGCTGGGCACGAAGCCTCGCAGTGTCCGCCCGGCCGAGTTCCTGGCCGTCCTCGGGGCGCGGTGCCCGTCACCGGGCCCCGAGGCAGCGGCCTGCGCCGCGGCCCGGGTGCTCCGGACGCACCAATGGATCACTCACGACGGCGTCCGCCGCGAGCCCATCGAGCTCGCCGCGCCGTCCCCGCACGCCGTGGAGCGTGCCTCATGAAGGGATCGTCCCATGACGAACACCGAGTCCACACCCGGCCGCCCGGCCGGGGAGGGCCCTGCCGGGGAGGGTGCCGGCGCCGCCGGCCCACCGGGAGGCGACCCGCCCCGTAAGCCGCAGATCGGCGACACCCGTCCGGCTCCGCCCACCCCGCCTCCCGCGGCGTCGGGTACCTCGCGCCCGGCCGGCGCCGGCCGGCAGGGTTCGGGCCAGCAGGGTTCGGGCCAGCAGGGTTCGGGCCAGCAGGGTTCAGGCCAGCAGGGTTCAGGCGAGGGCGCCGGCGGTTCGCGGAACCGTCGCCGTCGTCGCCGCCGTGGTGGTGGCGGCGGCGGGAACTCCCAGGGCGGCGCCAACCCGCAGGGGAGTGGCAACCCGCAGGGGAGCGGCAACTCCCGGAACGGCGGCAACCGGCAGGGTGGCCGTGGGAACGGCGGTCAGGGTCAGGGTCGCGGCGGCAACCGGAGCCAGGGCGGCGGGTCGCGTGGTGGCGCCACGCCGGTGGAGGCCGTGCTGGTGGACGACGAGCCGGTCGAACTCGACGAGGCCGAACTGGAGCGCCGACGGGGACGTCAGCGCAAGGGCCGGGCCACGGGCCGGTACCAGATGAACGTGCACGTCACCGCCGAGGCCACCCACATCGCGGTGCTCGAGGGCCGCTCCCTGGTGGAGCACTTCGTGTCGAGGCCGGCCGACGACGTGTTCCAGATCCACGGCAACATCTACGTGGGTCGGGTGGAGAACGTGCTGCCGGGCATGGAGGCGGCGTTCATCGACATCGCCACCCCGAAGAACGCGGTGCTCTACCAGAGCGACGTGCAGTACGACCCCGACGACGTGGAGGCCAAGGGCGCCACGCCGCGGATCGAGGATGTGCTGAAGCCCCGCCAGCTGATCCTCTGCCAGGTGACGAAGAACCCGATCGCGCACAAGGGGGCGCGCCTCACCCAGGAGGTGTCGCTGCCCGGGCGGTTCGTGGTGCTGGTGCCGAACTCCAGCACCTACGGGATCTCGAAGCGGCTGCCCGACGACGAACGCAAGCGGCTGCGCCAGATCCTCGACCGGGCCCGGCCGAAGGAGCACGGCGTGATCGTGCGGACCGCGGCGGAGAACGTCACTGCGGACGAGATCGAGCGTGACGTGGCCCGGCTCGTGCGCCAGTGGGAGCAGATCGAGGCTCTGGCTGCGAAGCAGAATCGGCCCGGGCTGATCTACCGGGAGCCGGAACTGGCGGTGCGGACGATCCGCGAGGAGTTCAGCGCCGAGTACCGGGCGGTGATGATCGACGACCCGGCCCTTCATTCGGAGATCCGCGAGTACGCCGAGGCGGTTGCGCCGGCACTCGCCGACCGGGTTCAGTACTACGACCCGGCGGTGGAGCCGCTCCCGCTGTTCGAGCGGTTCCACGTGGCCGAGCAACTGGCGAAGGCGCTGGACCGCAAGGTGTGGCTCCCCTCGGGTGGCTCGCTCATCATCGAGCACACCGAGGCACTCACGGTGATCGACGTGAACACCGGTCGCAACGTGGGCTCCTCCTCGCTCGAGGAGACCGTGTTCCGCAACAACCTCGAGGCTGCGGAGGAGATCGCACGCCAGCTCCGTCTCCGCGACATCGGCGGGATCATCGTGATCGACTTCGTCGACATGGAGATCAAGGAGAACCGCGACAAGGTCGTCAAGGCCTTCCG
>CAIPVR010000034.1 GCA_903868545.1 uncultured Actinomycetes bacterium | reverse complement strand
TTCAACGACGCCCGCGTGCAGGTCAGCCCAGGTTCTGCGCCACGAAGTCCCAGTTGACGAGGCTGTCGAGGAACGTGGTGATGTAGTTCGGGCGGGCGTTGCGGAAGTCGATGTAGTACGCATGCTCCCACACGTCGATGGTGAGCAGTGCCTTCGCGCCGTGCTTCATCGGCAGGTCGGCGTTGGAGGTCTTCATGATCTCCAGGCCCGACCCGTTGTCGACCAACCAGGCCCAGCCGGAGCCGAACTGCGTGGTGGCGGCCTCGGCGAACTTCGTGCGGAAGTCGTCGTAGGAACCGAACGCCGAGTCGATCGCGTCGGCCACCGCGCCGGAGGGCGCACCGCCGCCGCCGGGGGTCATGGAGTTCCAGTAGAAGGTGTGGTTCCAGACCTGGGCGGAGTTGTTGAACAGGCCGCCGTCGGACTTGAGGATCACGTCCTCGAGGGAGGCGTTCTCGAACTCCGTGCCCTCCACCAGCTTGTTCAGGTTGGTGACGTAGGTCTGGTGGTGCTTGCCGTAGTGGTACTCGAGGGTCTCGGCCGAGATGTGGGGGGCCAGGGCGTCCTGGGCGTACGGCAGGGGCGGGAGCTCGAAGGGCATCGTCGGACTCTTTCTCGGTGTGGTCTGCGGACCGCAGGAATCTACTCCGGTGCCGGACCCGTGGAGTCACCGGCGACCGGCACGAACTGCAGCGCCACCCCGGCCACCAGCACCGACGGCACCATCACCGCCCACAGCGACGCGGGCGGCAGGTCGAGCGCGAAGAAGGCCGAGAGGGCCGGCACGGCCAGGACCACCACCACCGAGGCGGCCATCGCGCCCACCAGCGCCCAGCGCCACGGGGGCAACGTGCGGGTGAGGCGGAGGAGGATGGCCAGGCCCACGCCGAGCAGGGTGATCGTGGCCGCCGAACGGGAGGTGTCGAGCGCCACCCCGTCGGCGGCCCGGCCCACGAAGTAGACGACCAGTGCGGCCAGCGCGGCGATCACGCCCGCGGGCACGGCGAAGCGCACCACCCGACCGACGAAGCCGGTGCGGGCGCGCCGGGGGTCGGGCGCCAGGGCCAGCACCAGGCCGGGGATCCCCACGCTCAGGGTCCGGACCAGGGTGAGGTGGCGGGGCAGGAAGGGGTACTCCACACCGGCCGCGGCGATCACCAGCGCCATGCACGCCGAGTACACGGTGCCGTAGATGAACAGGTTGGCGGCCCGCTCCACGCTGTTGATCACCCGGCGGCCCTCGGCCAGCACGCCGGGCAGGACCGAGAAGCGGTCGTCCACCAGGACGAGCTGCGCCACGGCCCGGCTGGCCTCCGACCCGGCGCCCATGGCGATGCCCATGTCGGCGTCCTTCAGGGCCAGCACGTCGTTCACGCCGTCGCCGGTCATGGCCACCACGTGGTCCCGGGACTGCAGCGCCCCCACCATGGCCCGCTTCTGCTGCGGGGTGACCCGGCCGAACACGGCGTGCCGCTCGACGGCGTCGGCCAGCTCCACGGGGTCCTCGGGGAGGTCCCGGGCGTCCATCACACGGTCCGGGTCGCCCGCACCCGGCACCCCGGCCCGGGCCGCCACCGCGGCCACGGTGAACGGATGGTCGCCGGAGATCACCTTCAGGCCCACGCCCTGGTCCGCGAAGAAGGCGAGCGTGTCGGGGGCGTCGTCGCGGATGTGGTCCTCGAGGAGGACCACCGCCCGGGGCACCAGGTCCTCGGGCAGCCGGGGCCCGCCGTCGGGGTCCGTGGCCGGCGCGGCGGCGGTGGCGAGCAGCACCACCCTCCGGCCGCGGACGGCCTGCTCGGCCACGGCGTCGCGGACCGCGCCGTCGTCGCCGGCCATCAGCTCGGGCGCACCGAGGTACACGGCCCCGTGCCCCTCGAACGCCGCCGCGGACCACTTCCGGGCCGACGAGAACGGCACGGTGTCGGTGACCACCCAGTCGGGCGCCGGGCCGACGCCGTCGGCCACGGCGCGCAGCGTGGCGTTCGGGTCCGGGTCCGACGCCGCCAGCGCGGCGAGGAGGTCGGTGACGGCGTCCCCCGCCGGCGCGCCGGCCAGCGGCTCCACCCCGGCGAACACGATCTCGCCGGTGGTGATGGTGCCGGTCTTGTCGAGGCAGAGCGTGTCGACCCGGGCGAGCAGCTCCACGGAGGCGAGCTCGCGCAGGAGGGCGTTGCGGCGGGCCAGCTTCACCACGCCGGCCATGAAGGCGAGGCTGGTGAGCAGGACCAGGCCGTCGGGCACCATCGCCACCGAGGCGGCCACCACACCCACGAGCGCGTCCTGCCAGTCCGGCAGGGTCCGCAGCAGCCGCCACAGGAGGAGCAGCCCGATCGGCGGGAGCGCCACCATCAGGAACCGCAGGATGCGGTTCACCCCGCCGCGCAGTTCCGAGTGCACGAGGGTGAAACGGCGGGCGTCGTCCGCGAGGCGGGCCGCGTAGCTGTCGGCACCGACGTCGACCGCCCGGTACCTCCCCGACCCGGCCGCCACGAAGCTGCCCGACAGCACCCGGTCGCCGGGCTGCTTGCGCACCGGGTCGGACTCCCCGGTGAGGAGCGACTCGTTCAGCTCGAGCCCGGCACCGTCGACGACCTCGCCGTCCACCACGACCTGGGCGCCCGGCGCGAGCAGCAGCAGGTCGTCGGCCACCACCTCGTCCACCGGCAGGTCGGCGGCGACGCCGTCGCGGACCACCGTGGCGTGCGGGGCCGACAGCACGGCGAGCCGGTCGAGCGCGGCGCGGGCCCGGAGCTCCTGGACGGTGCCGATCACCGAGTTGGCGACGATGACGCCCACGAACAGCGCATCGGGGCCCACTCCCTCGGCCACCACCACGAGCACGAACAGCACCCCGACGATCGCGTTGACCGGGGTGAGCACGTTGGCCCGGAGGATCTGGGCGGTGGTCCGCGTGGGAGCGGGCGGGACGTGGTTCACCCGACCCGCCGCGACCCGTTCGGCCACCCCGGCGGCGTCGAGCCCGCGCTCGGCCCAGGTCGCCGGCAACTGCGCGGTCGGCACCGGGGCGGTCACCTCGGGGACGCTACCGTCGCGTCGTGCCCACCCGTCACCTCCGCCCGGAACTGCACCGCAGCTCGCGCACGGGGTGGCTCCGGGCCTCGGTGCTCGGCGCCAACGACGGCATCCTGTCCACCGGGGCGCTGCTCCTCGGCGTGGCCGGCGCCGGGGCGTCGCGGAGCGCACTGCTCACCGCGGGCGTGGCGGGCCTCACCGCCGGGGCCATGAGCATGGGGATCGGCGAGTACGTGTCGGTCTCCACCCAGTCCGACACCGAACGGGCCGACCGGGCGAAGGAGGAGGAGGAACTGGCCGACGACCCCGAGGCGGAGACCGCGGAGCTGCGCAACATCTACGAGGCGCGCGGCCTGCCCCGGGACCTCGCCCAGCAGGTGGCCGACACCCTCATGGCCACCGACCCGCTGGGGGCCCACCTCCGCGACGAGCTCGGCCTCACCGAGACACTCGCCGCCCGGCCGATGCAGGCCGCCGCGTCGTCGCTCGCCAGCTTCGCCGTGGGTGCCGCGATCCCCCTGCTGGTGGCCGTGCTCGTCCCGGCCGCCGGACGGGCGGTCGCCATCGCGGCCGCCACCATCGTGGGAGTGGTCCTGCTGGGCGCGACGGGCGCCGCGCTCGGAGGGGCCGACCGGTGGCGGGGGGCGTTGCGGGTGGGGGTGGGCGGCACGGCCGCCCTGGCACTGACCTACGGGATCGGCCTGCTCTTCGGCACGGCCGTCAGCTGAGCGACGGGCTCAGCAACCCGTCCCGGCCCACGGGGACCGGCCCACGTTGTTCAGCACCCACATCGCCACCGCGTCCTGCACCCACCACGGGGCGAGCAGGGCCCGCGAGTAGCCGGGGTGACCGGCCTTCGCCGACACGTTGCGCCACGTGGAGTCGAGGAACTGGTAGGCGCCCGAGGCGGTGCTGTACGGGTTCTGGGCCGTGTAGCCGCCGGCACGGTCCGACTCGTGGGCCCGCACGCAGACGAGGAACGGATGGGCCTGCACCTCACGGCGGTGCGCCTCCACCGCGGCCACCCACTTCTCGAGCAGCACCTGGCGCTGGCGGGCCACCTCGGCCTCGCTGATGGTGCCGTCGCCGTCGAAGTCGGGCACCCAGTTCTGCACCGGGCCCTGGCACGCCGTGGCGACCAGCAGCACCAGCGTGCCCACGGCCAGGACGCCGAGGCGCCGGCGGCGGGTGACGGTGGTCGGGGCAGCAGCGATGTCCATGTCGTCCTTCGTTTCCGATCCCCAGCGGATCATGTCGATCGGACGACGACATTACGGAATCCGGACGGCCTCGTAACAATCCGCAACGAGTTTGTGACCTATTGCACAAGTTCGGGCGACCCCACACTCCCGCCCGTTCAGGCCCACACTCCCGCCCGTTCAGGCC